>JAGNSY010000111.1 GCA_017987825.1 Sphingorhabdus sp.
GGGCTCGACAGCATCAATTCGAAATGCGGCGGCCTGCACAATTCGGACCTTATCATCCTTGCCGGACGCCCGGGCATGGGCAAGACCTCGCTCGCCACCAACATAGCCTTCAACGCCGCGCAACGCTGGTTGCGTGATCGCGAGGACGGGATTGAAGAAGCCAAGAGCGTCGGTGCCAAGACCGCCTTTTTCAGCCTCGAAATGTCGGCAGACCAGCTGGCGACACGTATCCTTGCCGAGCAATCGGGCATCTCTTCCGAAGCGCTGCGCATGGGCAAGATCAGCCGCGACGATTTCCGCGAACTCTCCCGCGCCAGCCGCGAGTTGCAGGAATTGCCGCTCTATATCGACGATACGCCCGCGCTCACCATCGCCGGTCTGCGCACCCGCGCGCGGCGCCTGCAACGCAAACATGGCATCGGCCTGATCGTGATCGACTATCTGCAGCTGTTGCAGGGTTCGTCGCGCAGCAGCGACAACCGCGTCAACGAAATCTCCGAAATCTCGCGCGGGTTGAAGACGCTGGCGAAGGAATTGCAGGTGCCGGTGATCGCACTCTCGCAGCTTTCCCGTGCGGTCGAGCAGCGCGAAGACAAACGCCCGCAGCTGTCGGATCTGCGCGAATCGGGCTCAATCGAGCAGGACGCCGACATGGTCTGGTTCGTTTTCCGTGAGGATTATTATGTCGCCGCACGCGAGCCCAAGCATGGCAGCGACGGCGATGTGAAAGCCACCGAGGAATATGAAAAGTGGCGCCAGGAAATGGAGCGCGTCTTCGGCACCGCCGAACTGATCGTCGCCAAACAGCGCCACGGCTCAACCGGCAAGGTGCGGATGAAGTTTGAAGCGAAGATCACAAAGTTTAGCGATCTCGCGGATGACAGCTACGATCAGGGCTATGAATGAAGGCGCTGCTCGCCGCCTTTGGCCTGATACTGGCCGCATCCGCGCCCGCTGAGCCGATCAAGGAGCCTTTCATGTTGCACGCAGCCGGTGAGTTTGAAGTCTCGCTGAAACCCGTGTCGGCCGCCGATGAAGCGCCGATGCGCCTATCGATCGACAAGCAGTTCCACGGCGATCTGGAGGCGACGAGCATCGGTCAGATGATGGCTGGCGGCAACGAAGCCAATGGCGCGCGGGTCTATGTCGCCCTCGAAACCGTCACCGGCACGCTGAAAGGGCGGCAGGGCAGCTTCATCCTCGCGCATCGCGGGACGATGTCACCCAACGGTCAGGCGCTTTCAGTGATTATCGTTCCTGATTCCGGCACCGACCAGCTGAAAGGCATCGCCGGAAATCTCGATATCGATATCCGCGACGGCAAGCATTTCTACACGATCGACTATATACTGCCCGAGTGACGCGCTGCCAAAATATAGTTGAGCGCCTTGTTCGAACTGAGGTGCAGGCCCGATAGCGGCGAGAAGGCAATCCCTTCCATCGCCACCACTTCCAGCCCCGCATCGGTCAGCAAGGCCGTCAGTTCCTCGGGCGTCAGAAACTTCTCCCAATCGTGCGTGCCACGCGGCACCTGCCCGAGCCGCTCGGCGGCCTCGACAAGGAACAGTTTGGACGCAGCTGTGCGGTTCGGGGTCGACAGGATCATCAGCCCGTCGGGCTTCAACCGCGCAGCCAGTTCGCCAACAAATACGGCAGGTTCTGTGACATGCTCGATCACCTCCATTGAGCTGACCAGATCAAACAGCCCCAATTGCTGCGCCGCCAATTCACCTGCGCGATAGTCGATAGCCAAACCCGACTGCGACGCATGCGCTTTTGCCGCCGCAATGTTCTCGACAGCCGCATCGACACCCGTCACTGCCGCCCCAAGCCGCGACAAGGGCTCGCAAAGCAATCCTGCCCCGCAACCGACATCGAGCGCGCTCTTGCCGGCCAGCGGTTTCATCGCGGTCTCATCGCTGCCGAAATGCATATCGATCTGCCGACGAATGAAGCCCAGCCGCACCGGATTGAGCTTGTGCAACATCGCGCTCGACCCGCGCGGATCCCACCAGTCCGCCGCCAACGCACCGAAATGCGCGGCCTCATTTGGGTCTATGGTAGTTTTTCTGTTCGCAGCCATGCTTGCCTTTGTCATATCCTGTCCCTATCAGCGCCGCTGTTTGTAATATAGCCCTTTCACGCAAGGTTCCTATGGCCCGGATAGTCATGAAATTTGGCGGCACCTCTATGGCGGGGACCGAGCGGATTCGCCGCGTGGCGCAGATTGTGAAGCGTCAGGCCGAGCAGGGCGACGAGGTTGCTGTGGTGGTTTCCGCCATGTCGGGCGAGACCGATCGGCTTGTCGGCTTTTGCCGCGAAGCCAATTCGCTCTATGACCCCGCCGAATATGACGTTGTCGTCGCTTCGGGCGAACAGGTGACATCGGGGCTCCTAGCCATCACGCTGCAGGCGCTGGGCTGCAAAGCACGCAGCTGGCTCGGCTGGCAGTTGCCGATCCACACCGACGATGCCCATGCCAAGGCGCGCATCGGCACGATCGACAGTGAAGCACTGCTCGCCTCGATGGCCGAAGGCACAATTGCCGTAATCCCCGGCTTTCAGGGGCTGACCGACGACAACCGCATCACCACGCTGGGCCGTGGCGGGTCGGACACGTCGGCGGTTGCAGTCGCCGCCGCGATCAAGGCCGACCGTTGCGACATCTATACCGATGTCGACGGCGTTTACACCACCGACCCGCGCATCGTCAGCCGCGCCCGCAAGCTGAAGGCGGTGACCTACGAAGAAATGCTTGAGCTGGCCTCGGTCGGCTCCAAAGTGTTGCAAACCCGCTCGGTGGGCCTTGCCATGAAGGAAGGGGTGCGCGTGCAGGTGCTCAGCTCCTTCATCGACGAAAACGCCCCCAGCGCAGATACCATCCCCGGCACGATGATTGTGACCGACGAAGAACTGGAGAACGCCCAAGTGGAACGCCAACTGATCACGGGTATCGCCGCCGACAAGAATGAGGCGAAGATCACTTTGACCCGCGTGCCCGACCGCCCGGGTGCGGTGAGCCACATCTTCGCACCGCTCGCGGAATCGAACATCAATGTCGATATGATCATTCAGAATGTCGGCCGCGACAAGGGCGAGACCGACGTGACCTTCACCGTGCCGCAGGCCGACCTCGCCCGTGCCACCGACGTGTTGCAGAACCAGCGCGAAGCCATCGGCTATAACCGCCTGATCCCCGACACCAAGGTCGCCAAAATCTCGGTCGTCGGCGTTGGCATGAAGAGCCATGCGGGCGTGGCCTCCACGATGTTCACCGCGCTCGCCGACCGCAAGATCAACATTCAGGCGATCTCTACTTCCGAGATCAAGGTTTCGGTGTTGATTGATGAGGATGAGACCGAATTGGCGGTGCGCGTGTTGCACACGGCTTATGGGCTGGATGGGGAATAACTCGTTCTCCATTTGAAAAATTCGTCGCCCCTGCGTAGGCAAGGGCCGCAGCAGGTTTATCCATCCCAAGCTGCATACACCGCCAACGGCCCCTGCCTGCGCAGAGGCGACGGAGATCACCATGTCCAAACTCGCCCACCTCATGCATCGCGGTACCGAATTTCTAGGTTGCGAGGTCGCCATTATGTGCGGCGCGATGTCCTGGGTTTCGGAGCGCAATCTGGTTTCTGCTATCTCCAATGCGGGCGGCTTCGGGGTGATTGCGTGCGGGGCGATGACGCCCGAATTGCTCGATGCCGAGATTGCTGCGACCAAAGCTCTCACCGAGAAGCCCTTTGGCGTCAATCTGATCACCATGCACCCGCAGATCATGGAATTGATCGCGATATGCGCGAAGCATCAGGTCAGCCATATCGTGCTCGCAGGTGGCTTGCCTCCCAAGGGTAGCATCGAGGCGATCAAGGAGGCGGGTGCCAAGGTGCTGTGCTTTGCCCCGGCGCTGACGCTCGCGAAGAAATTTGCCCGTTCGGGCGTCGATGCGCTGATAATCGAGGGCAGCGAGGCGGGCGGGCATATCGGGCCGGTGGCGACCAGCGTACTGGCGCAGGAAATTTTGCCCGAACTGGGTGAGCAGTTGCCGATATTTGTCGCGGGCGGGATTGCGCGCGGCGGGCTGATCGCCAGCTATCTGGAAATGGGCGCAGCGGGCGTGCAGCTGGGCACCCGTTTCGTCTGTGCGCATGAAAGCATTGCGCATCCCAATTTCAAGCAGGCCTTCCTGCGCGCCAATGCCCGCGATGCGGTAGCCAGCGTGCAGATCGACCCGCGCCTGCCGGTAATCCCGGTCCGCGCGCTGAAGAACAAGGGCACCGAGGAGTTCACCAAGAAACAGATCGAAGTGGCGGCCAAGCTAGACGCAGGTGAGCTCGATATGGAGGCCGCCCAGCTAGAAATCGAACGCTATTGGGCAGGCGCGCTGCGCCGCGCGGTGATCGATGGCGATGTCGAATATGGTTCGGTGATGGCGGGCCAATCGGTGGGCATGGTGCATGTCGAACGCCCGGTGGTCGACATCATCGCCAAGCTGGTGCGCGAGGCCGAAGAGGCTTTGGCGCGGTAAGACAAACTGTCTTGCCAAAGCAACACAGCAGCCGCATATCTTGCGAATGGAAGATACCGACCAGCTAAAGCCGCTCGACCCCGCCTATGTGACGGTGATGCGCATTGGGGCGGCAATTTTTGCGGCTATACCGCTGATCGGCGCGCTGGTACTTGAAACAGCGCAACTGACTGCGACGGGCCTGTTCGTCATCCCTATGGCGTTGTTGGCTGCATGGTTCGTCCTGGTCGTTCCCGGACGGCGCTTTGCCCGCTGGCATTATGCGCTGGGGGCCGACCGTCTGCGGATCGTGCGCGGATATTTGTTCTACAGCGACACCGTGGTCCCGCTGGGTCGCATCCAGCATATCGACGTGCATCAAGGTCCGATCATGCGCCGCTATGATCTGGCGACGCTGACGGTGCACACCGCAGGAAACCACAATGCCTCGGTCAGTCTGCCCGGCTTGCGCCATGACGATGCCGTCGCGATGCGCGAGACAATCCGCGAATATATCAAGGCGGCGCAGGGTTGAGCGACGCGCCTACCGAGACCGGAGACCAAGCTCTCGAAGGCCAGCGGTTGCATCCGCTTGGGCTGATTGCGGGTCTGATTGCGGGTCTGCCGCAACTGATATTTCCGATGTTCGCCGCAGTGTTCGGCACCGGCAGCCGCAACCGGCCCGAATTGATTCCGATCGTGATTTTCGCGGTCTTGCTTATCAGCCTGTTCTTCCGCTGGCTGGCTTGGCTGCGCACCCATTATCATATCGGCGAGGATGATATCCGCATCGAGCGAGGGATATTGAGCCGTTCGGCGCGCTCGATTCCCTATGATCGCATTCAAGACGTCAGCGTCGAACAGAAACCGCTGGCAAGGCTTTTTGGCATCGGTGAGGTCAAGTTGGAAACCGGCGGCGGTGAGGGCGAGGACGCCAAGCTGAGCTATGTCTCGCTTGAGGAATCCGAACGGCTGCGCGAAGTGGTGCGTGCGCGCAAGGCAGGGATGATTGCGCATGAAGCCAGTGCAGAAGAGGTGGCGGAGGTAGCGACGTCCCCTGTCTTCGCAATGGACACCAAGCGCCTTATCATCCTCGGCATCTATTCGTTCAGCCTTGTCATCTTCGTGGTTCTGGGTGGTGTCGCGCAGCAATTCGATTTCCTGCTCCCGTTCGACTGGTGGGATTTCAAGGACTGGATCGGCATCGCCGAGGAAAACGGGGTTGATATCACGCGCATCAACCGAAGCGTGCAGATCGGCGGTGCGATCATCGCGCTGGTGGCCCTTACCGTAATCGGCTTTGCCACGGGTATCGTGCGCACCTTCCTGAAGGAATATGGCTTCCGTCTTGACCGCACCGCAAAAGGCTTTCGCCGCCGCCGCGGCCTATTGACGCTCACGGATGTCGTCATGCCGGTCGCGCGGGTGCAAGCGGCGGTGGTGGAAACCGGACCGATCCGAAAACGCAGTGGCTGGCACGCGCTGAAGTTCGTCAGCCTTGCGCAGGAAAGCAAGGACGAAAGCCACCATATGGTCGCGCCGCTGGCGCAGCTCGATGAAATCTGGCCGATCGCGGCGGAGGCAGGTATCGGTGCGCCGACAGCCGATACACTGATGCAGCGTGGCCGCCTTACTTGGTGGTTGGCGGGCATATTGCTGGTGCTGCCGATCGTCTTCGCGGCGATGTCGGCAGTCGTCCTCTTCGCCGATGCATCGCCGAACAAGTCACTGCTTTTGCTGCTCATCCCCGTCGCGATGCTGATCGTCGGCGCGGTCGAATGGCGGATCTACCGCTATGCCGACGATGGCGCACAGCTTTATGTACGGCGCGGATGGTGGCGGCAGCAGCTGACTGTGATGCCGCAGGTTCGGGTGCAGAGTGTCGAAATAGCGCAAAGCCCCCTCGCGCGTCTGTTTGGGCTGGTGTCGCTGCATTTCGGTGTCGCAGGCGGCAAGTTGGAAATGATCGCCTTGCCCCGCGAAACCGCCGAAGCCATCCGCGACCGCGTGTTTGCGGTTGCTGCCCCGGTCGACTTTTCGGAGATCAACCGAAGGGGTTGATCACCTGCTCCTCGATCAGGCTGCCATCGTCCTTGCGCAGCGACAGCTTCACTGTCTTAGCATCCCAATCGATATCGATCTGCCCGAAATTGGGGATCGACCAAAAGCCGCCCATGCGCGCCGGATCAGGCTCACG
>JAGNSY010000112.1 GCA_017987825.1 Sphingorhabdus sp.
TGAGCGCCTGTTCGATCAGAAGGCCGCGAAAGCCCGAGCAATCGATGAACAAGTCGCCCGCGATTTGGGAGCCGTCCTCCAAAGTGATCGAGGAGACAAAGCCACTTTCGCCGTCGATCGCGACATCGTTGACCTTTCCTTCCAGACGAACAACGCCGCGCTTCTCGGCATAGCCGCGCAGGAAGCGGGCATAGCGTCCTGCATCGAGATGATAGGCATAATTGACCGGAGGCAGGTCTTCGCGGGCATAATCTTCAGTTCGGGCAAAGCGACCGAAATGCGCTGCCATCGTTTCGAGGTTGAAGACCTGTATCGGTCGCTTGTCGCCTGCGGCCTTATATTTGTGCCAGACATGGTGGAAGGAAATGCCCCTCATCTGATAGCCATAATTGCCGAAGGGGTGGATATAGCTGTCACCCAGCTTGCCCCAGTTGACGAACTGGATTCCGAGTTTGAAACTGCCTTGCACGGCGGACAGCATTTCGCGTTCGTCAACTTCGAGCAGGCGGTTGAAATCGAGGAAAGGCGGTATGGTCGCCTCACCGACTCCCACGGTGCCGATCATCTCCGATTCGACAAGCGTGATGGCGACATCGCGACCGGCGCGCAGGCGCGACAAAGCCGCCGCCGCCATCCAGCCCGCAGTTCCGCCGCCGACAATCACGATTTTCTCGATGGCCATGTGCCTTTTCCTCCCAGAAACTGCATAGACATATAACGTGGCTGTGCAAATTGTGAACGTTCATTTTATGTCTTGTGAACGCTCTCAATTGGTAATATGTGTCAAAATGACGGAGGGAATCATACCCCCGCAGGAGGATTTAGGGAGGTTTGCTTGGCTACCATGTCAAAATTCGCGCGTTCCAGCCGTTTTGCGGCGCTTTCGACGGCTTCAAGTCTTGCGCTGTGCGCACTCGCAGTTCAGCCCGCGTTCGCGCAATCTGTCGATGAAGCCGATGCCAGCGCCACTGCGGCGGAAACGGAAGACGAGATCATCGTCAGCGGCTATCGCAAATCGCTCGAAACTTCCCAAAACATAAAGCGTGAAGCCAATACCTTCGTCGACGTGCTGTCGGCAGAAGATATCGGCGCGCTTGCTGACCGTTCAGTGGCCGAAGCTTTGCAGCGTGTGCCCGGCGTCAACATCTCCCGTTTTGAACAGCGCAACGACCCTGACCGATTCTCGGTTGAAGGTTCAGGCGTTGTCATTCGCGGCCTTCGCTACGTTATGTCGAACCTGAACGGGCGCGATATATTTTCGGCGAATGGCGGTCGTGAACTTTCGTTCAACGACGTTTCGCCCGAACTGCTCGGACGTGTCGAGGTGTTCAAGAACGCCACCGCCGATATGATCGAAGGCAATATTTCCGGTATGGTCAACCTGGTGACCCGCAAGCCGCTGAATAATCGCGGGCTTCACATTGCGGGCGCGGTTGAAGGCAATTATGGCGATCTGGCTAAGGAATGGTCACCCGGCTTTTCGATCCTGGCTTCTAACACTTTTGAGACGGGCGCGGGCACATTTGGTCTGCAATTGGCCTACACCCAGTCGGAATTGGTCACCCGGACCGACGCCTCCCAGATAACCGACCCTTGCTACCGCGCACCGACCCTAGACGCGGCCTGTATCCGCGTTCGCCCTGTTGGCTCGGGTGGCTTCGGCGGCGGAACGCCTTTGGACGCTTCCAACTTCCCGCCAGCTGGAGCCGTTTTCGTACCGAAGGGTGCGGGCGTCCGCACCACCGACCTGACGCGTGATCGCAACGCGTTTTCGGCAGTCGGCCAATGGGAGAGCAATGACGGCAGCGCCCTACTAACGGTTGAATATCTTCGCGCTGAAACAGAAGCGACGCTCAATGAATTTGCGGTTTTGGCGCTCGTTAACGACGACGCTTTGTTCCCTGTCCTTGCCCCCGGAACGACAGCAACCTACGAAGGTAACCAGTTTGTCGCAGGAACGCTGACCCAGTTGCAGCCGTTCACCGGCGGACGCGGAATTCCGACCGAGCTATTGCGTTTTCAGCGTGAAGACACTGCAATGACAGAGGATTTCTCGGTCGACCTGAAACTCAATCCGACCGATCGCTTGCGTTTCAATTTCGAAGTCCAGCACATTAAGTCGGAACGAACTGAAGATGGTTTCATTTCGGCGATGCAGACATACAGCGACGTGCGCATCGATAATTCGGGTAGAACGCCTCAGGTGGAGTTTCTTCAGCCCGGTTCCTCAACCTCGCCTTCAAGCTATTTCAATGATCCGTCGCGCACCTTCTACTGGTTCCTGCTCGACAATCAGGTCAAAAATGAAGGCGAACTGACGACGATGCGTTTCGACGCTGAATATGATGTCAGCGATGATGGGTTCATCAAAAATGCACGTTTCGGTGCCCGTTGGGGTGATCGTAGCCGGGTAACCCGCAACGCCAACTTCTCCAACTGGGGCAATCTGGGTGCGCCTTGGACAGGTCGGGGCGGAAACTGGAACTGCGGTGACTTCCAGGCATTTGGTTGCGGTGGCGCCTATGTTCGGGATTTCCCCAACTCGGCCAATCTGCGGAATCCGTTCGGTAGCAACTTCCAGCGCGGAAATGCGCCGGTTCCAATGGGTGACGGCTCAGCCTTTTTCTTCGGCGGCGACAATATGGTCGCAGATTATCTGAGCGGTGCGATCCGGACGCAGGCCAATGCGATTACAGCCTACACCCTGACTCCCAACGCCTGGTTCCCGATTTCGGCTCGTACCAATGCGCTTCCGGGTGGTCCGTGGACTGCAGGCGAAATCTCGGACGTCGAGGAAAGCACTTTTGGCGCCTATGCGCGGGTCGATTTTGGCGCAAATATAGGCAGCAACGCTACACTGAGCGGAAATGTAGGCCTGCGCTATGTCGAAACGATCGTTCGTAGTGGCGGACAGATCAGCTTTCCAACAGGCCAGTTCTTCGATGCACCTCCTGGTGGCAATGGTGACGGTCGGGTCAGCGTAGCAGAACTGCAGGTCGCCTGCGGCGCGATTCAGCCCGGTCAGATAGCGCCCGGCTATTGCAGCCTCTCGCCGGCACGTCAGGCCCAGTTTGCAAATGTGTTCACCGGTGAGGTGATCGACGACAGTTCCAATATTAAATATGAAAACTGGCTGCCTAGCTTTAATGCCAAACTTGATTTTGGAAACGGCATGCTGATCCGCGCTGCGGTGTCGAAGGGAATATCGCGCCCGGACTTGTCGGATTTTGCAACCGGCGGCGGTATTTTTGACAACACAACCAACTTGCGGGCTGGCGGTACGCTGGAAACAGGACCCTTGTTCCAGATATTCACCGGCAACCGCCTTTTGCGCCCGACGCAATCGTGGAATTACGACCTGTCGTTTGAATGGTATTTCGACGATGTTGGTTCAATCACTTTGTCCGGTTTCGTTAAAGACATTAAGGGCATTGTGAATAGCGGCGCCAATATCCGGCGTTTCACCAGCACCAGCGGCGTTTCGACGGACGTATTGGTCAACGGACCAGTCAACAGCGACGGCGGCACGTTGAAAGGTGTCGAAGTGGCGTATCAGCAGACCTACGATTTCCTTCCGGGGCTACTCGGTGGATTGGGGGCAGGCCTGACTTATACCTATGTCGACGGTGGCGATTTCAACAACGCGTCATTGGGTGCCGAGCAGAGCCCGCTATCCGGTGGATTGCCGCTGGCCGGAATTTCGAAGCATACCGTCAATGCGGTCGCCTTCTATGACAAAGGTCCGCTCAGCTTCCGCCTTGCCTATAATTGGCGGTCGGACTTCCTGCAGACGCCGCGCGATGTGATCTTCCCATTCTCGCCGATTTACGGTGAGAGCACGGGGCAGCTGGACGGTTCGATCTTCTTCAAGGTTACGGACAATCTGAAGCTGGGTATTCAGGGCGTGAACCTTCTCGATGAAGTGACTCGCACCAGTCAGGTCATCGATTTCGAGGGAACGCGGACAACACGTTCGGCATTCCGCAACGACAGACGATTTACCTTCTTGGCGCGTTTCGACTTCTAAACGCACATCCCAGTGCAACCTTGAAGCGGGCCTTGGTCTTTGGACCCGGGCCCGTTTTTCTTTTCAACCTGTGCTTTTGAGCATTGCCGGTTGATGCTTGCACATAATCCCATAGGGAGGATTCAGCATGTCACCTGTCAAATCTCTCATTCTCCTTTCGATTGCGTCATTGGGGATAGTCTTTCCAGAGCCGATCCATGCGCAGACGCAAGGTGAGGAATGGGAACTGGTCTGGTCGGATGAGTTTGAAGGCAACCAGCTGGATCGAACCAAATGGAAGCCCGAAATGTCGTGCTGGGGCGGCGGCAATAATGAACGCCAATGCTACACCGACCGGTCAAAGAATATCCGCGTTGAAAACGGCATGTTACGACTGATTGCCTATAAGGAAAAGTTTCGCGGGCCCGATCGCCCGCCCGAAATCGCGGCCAATCCCAACCCTAAAAAGGCCCAGCCCTATACTTCGGGCAAAATTCGCACGCTGGGCATTTCGAGCTGGAAATATGGCAAGGTCGAATTCCGCGCCAAGCCGCCCAAAGGGCAAGGGACGTGGCCTGCGGTATGGATGATGCCAGCGGAGAATTTCTATGGGCGTTGGCCGCTTTCGGGCGAGATCGACATCTTGGAAGGCGTCAATCTCGGTGCGACTTGCCCGCAATGCGAAGGTGATGCCGGCGAAAACCGGATGATCAGTGCGCTGCATTTCGGGGATTATGCGCCCAAGAACACGGTGCTGGACACAAGGGTCGCGCTCCCTTCTCAGGTTCTTCCGTCAGACGATTTTCACGTCTGGACGCTCGAATGGGGTGAGGGGCTGATGCGCTTTTACCTCGACGGCCGGAAATATTGGGAACTGACTGACAAGGATTGGCATAGCGCTTCGCCCAAGGCGACAGGAAATCCCGTTGCGCCTTTCGACCAGCCCTTTTACATCATGGCCAATCTGGCGATTGGTGGAAAGCTGTCGGAGGATAACAATGACAAAGGGGTCGCAAAAAATGTGGCGCCGGCAGAATTCGCCATCGACTGGATCCGCATTTATCAATGCCGGGCAGACAAGGAAAAAGGGTTAGCCTGTATGAAGGGCGTCGAAGGGGGCAAATAGCAGATGGCGAGACGCCGCCAGGCAGTCACGATCAAGCATGTCGCGGCCGATGCAGGGGTGTCCCTGCAGACGGTGAGCCGCGTCATCAATAATGAGCCCAATGTTCGCCCGGCGATGAAGGAAAAGGTGCAGGCCTCGATCGACCGGTTGGGATATGTCCCATCGATCGCGGCGCAACGGATGAGTGGATCGCGCTCTTACCTGATCTTGGCGATCAACGATCGCGATCGCACGATTGCCGATTGGCAGGCTCGGCAGGGCACCGACTGGGTTGACCAGATGCTGCTCGGCGGCATGCTCAAGGCGGCGGAGCATGGCTATCGCATGATCTTCGAACTGGTCGATACACATAGCGACCATGTCGAACGCGAACTGGGTGCGACGATCGCTGCTCTCCAGCCCGATGGTGTGATCTTGACACCGCCGCACTCGGAAAATCCGTTAATCACCGACCTGTTAGTGGAACGCAAAATTCCCTTTGCCCGCATCGGCTCAAAAGAACCCGGGCCGGGCATTGCGATGATCATGGATGATGAAGGTTCGGCGCGACTGGCGACCGAGCATCTTATCCAATTGGGTCACCGCCGCATTGGCTTTATCGCGGGGTCAGAGGAATATAGCCTCTCGAACTGGCGCATCGATGGCTGGCGCGCAGCGATGGAGGCGGCGGGCTTGCCGCAGGACGGTTTGTGCGTGCGCGGCGATTTCAGCTATGACAGCGGCATTGTGGCGACCGAGGCTTTGCTTGCGTTGGATGCGCCGCCAACAGCAATTATTGCCAGCAACGACCAGATGACCCTCGCGGCACTCGATACCGCGAAGAAGCGGGGATATTCGATTCCCGGCGATCTGTCGTTGCTCAGCTTTGACAACACGCCGGTTGCCCGCTTCACGACACCGCATCTCACGGCCATTGATCAGCCGATTGCCGCGACCTTTTCCAAAGCGGTCGAACTGTTGATCTTGAACGGGAATGCGCCCGAAGCGCCGCAACCGGTGGTCATCCCCGGCAGCCTGATCGAGCGCGGCAGCACGGCGCCACCGGGCAGCGATGCCGCAGGATAGTCTGCCAGATACCGCACGCCAATCGACGCGCTTTCTGTATCTCTACGCGCTCGCGGTTGCGGGCGGTTCGATTGCCTATATCCCGTTGCTGACAATCCTGTTGCCCGTGCATGTCACCAAGACCGCAGGGGAAAGCGCGCTCAACCTATTGTCCTATATTGCTTTTGCCGGCGCCATTTCGGCGAGCATAGCCAATATTGGTGTCGGTTGGGTGAGCGATGTCAGCGGAACGCGCCGCCCGTGGATAGCCGTAGGCATGCTGCTTTCCTGTGCGTTGTTGCTGACCATCCCGATGATAACCCAGCCAGCCGCGCTGATTGCCGTCATTGTCTGCTGGCAGTTTGCGCTCAACATGATGCTGGCACCGCT
>JAGNSY010000113.1 GCA_017987825.1 Sphingorhabdus sp.
TGATGTGCGCTTTCCATGTGGAATGGGCGGGCCGTTAGCTGGGCCACAGGGATTCGTCAAGCCTGCAGCCGAATTTCTACAGAAAAGGCTGGATTAATCTGCCATTCACCTCACAATCGGAAAGAAATGCGAAAGCGACCAGCCTCCCTAGGATCGCCCGGAAAAAATGTGACCCGTATCCTCCTCTCTATCCTCGCGCTCGCCACTGCAACTTCGTCTCTAGCAGATGACGGCTCACTGGGTAGCAGCACTCAGCCGCCCGAAAAAATCTCCTTCCTCGCCACATTCGGCGAAGAAAAATGCCCTGAGGCCGTTGATCCCGACGAGATCGTTGTCTGCGCAACCGCACCAGAAGGTGATCGCTACCGCATTCCCAAAGACCTGCGCAAAACCGAGGAAGAGGCACAGGCGAGCCAATCCTGGACTTCGGCGGTCGAAAGCCTGGATGAAGGGGCCCGAGCGACGCGCCCCAACAGTTGCTCGGTTGTCGGCACCGGGGGTTTCACCGGCTGCACACAAGCGATGCTGCGCGAATGGTTCGCCTCCCGGCGCGGGAAGATCGACGCCAACTGACGCGGGTTATTTATCGGCGTAGATTTGCACCAACCGGTGCAGATAATCGCGCCCGTCATAGACCGATTTGACCCGCAGGCGCTCATTGAGCCCATGCACCCCGCCACCATCGGCTTCGTAGAAAATCCCCGGGATGCCATAAGTAGGGATATTGATCAGCGCGGTCATCGTTGCATCGGTTGCGCCGGTCGCCATCGTCGGAATCAGCGGAATGCCCGGGAAAACCTCACCCGCCAATTTGATCGCCGGATCGAGGATGCGCTTGTCGAGTGGCGGCGGCACCGCCATCGGGCGATGCGGCTTACGCAACGTCACCTTGACGCGCGGATTGGCGATCGCCGCCTCAATGGCCGCCTGCGTTGCTTCTGTCGTCATTGTCGGCACAATACGGCAGTTGACCACACCCTTGGCGCGCTGCGGCAGCGCATTGGGCGCGTGACCGGCATCGAGCATTGTGGCGACGCAAGTTGTGCGTAGTGTAGAGTTTATCACAGGATCAGCTGACAGGATCGTGGCCGCTTGCGCGTTGCTCTCGTCCGCCAGCAGATCCGATATAGCCTTTTGCCCTGCAGCAGGTGCTGTCGGTGCCATCTGGGTCAGGAAGGCACGGGTGGTGTCGTTCAACTGCACTGGAAAACCCAGCCGCTTTACCGCGACGATCGCCTCGGCCAGATCGTAAATCGCATTGTCGGGACGCGGGACCGAGCTGTGGCCGCCGGGGTTGGTTGCCTCCAGTTCAAATATGCGGTTGGCCTTTTCGCCTACCTGGATCGCCAGAAATTGCGGTTTGCCATTCTTGTCGAGCCGCCCGCCGCCGCCTTCGTTCAGCGCGAACTCGGCGGAAAGCGTTTCGGGCATATTCCTTGCCAGCCATTCTGCCCCGTTCAACGCCTGACTGGAGCTTTCCTCGCCGCAAGTGGCCGCAACTTTTATTGTGCGCTTGGGCCGATAGCCCTCCTTTTTAAAGCGGATCAGGCTGTCCACCCAGATCGCCGCCTGCGCCTTGTCGTCCGCCACACCTCTTGCATAAAAAAAGCCATCCTCCTCAACGAGGGTGAATGGATCGCGCGTCCAGTCTTCGCGTCGGGCTTCAACGACATCAAGATGCGCGAGTAGCAGCATGGGCTTCAGCTTTTTGGACGAGCCCTTGAACTCGGCAACCAGATTGCCTTCGCGCTCATAGCCCGGAACGGCAATCACCCTCGCCTCGTCTTTGGTGAAGCCCGCATCATGCATACGCTTGGCCAGCTGGTTGGCGGCGATGGTGCAGCTGCCATTCGAATAGGCTGTGTTGGTGTTGACTAGTTCAACATAGAGCTCGCGGAATGCCGCCTGATCCGGACGAAGATTCTGCGCTGCTGCACCGCTTGCTGCCGAGGCTGCAATACCCGCAGCAACCAACCATTTTCCTGAACGCATCTCTCGCCCCCGTCTCCAAAATTATGCCACTCAGGCTATCGGTCGTCGCGGACGTTTTCAACCGTCGAATTTTTAATTTGACAGAATAGAACATATATAGAACATATAAGGAAATACGCATGATTCGGAGAAACAAAATGTCGTTCATTGCTGCCACTCTTTTCGTCACTGCATTCCTGCTTTCGACCTATGCGATCCTATTGACGCTGGCACAGAAATGGGATCGGATTGGTGCAGTAGTTGCCATGCGCGGTGCACCGGTTGAGCGTGTTATCCGTCTGGGGACAGTGCGCTATACGGGCCAGCGTGTGCGGCTGGTGGTGGTCAATGAACTGGAGCCGCAGCCCGAACAGCAAGCTTTCGCCTTTGGCCGCTTGCGCGCTGCCTGATATTTCCTGATAAAAAAGCGCTGCTGCATTTTGGTGCGGCAGCGCTTTTTTCGTCTGCGAATATTTCAGACAACAAAAAAGGCGGACCCCGAAGGTTCCGCCTCTCCTGTTTTACGACTGCGCGTGAAGCTTAGTTCACGGCATCCTTGAGTGCCTTGCCAGCCTTGAACTTGGGCTGGTTGGAGGCAGGGATCTTCATCTCTTCACCGGTGCGCGGGTTGCGACCGGTCGAAGCCTTGCGCTTTGCGACAGCGAAGGTACCAAAACCGACGAGACGGACTTCGCCGCCCTTCTTCAGTGCCTTGGTGATGGCGTCAAAGGTAGCTTCCACTGCCTTGCCTGCATCGGTTTTGCTGAGTCCGCTGGCATCTGCAACGGCTGCGACGAGATCGTTCTTATTCATGGTATCGGGATCCCCCTCTCAATTGAAATATTAGGACCAATTCCGGGATGGAATCGCGGCTGGGCCGGAGCGGGAATAAGGAGGAGAAACCGCCCTCTGTCAAAGGAAATATCCGCAAAAAACCGCGCTTTTCGGTGAATTGAAGGATAATCTGTCGATAACTGCGTCAAATTGAGTGTAACTGGCGGTAACCGCGACACAAAACGGTCCCGAAATACAGCAGGACGCGACGTCAAATGCCATCGCGTCCTGCTTCAATGACCAACAATTGATCGGCTGTGCTTGCCTTAATGCGTGACGGTAGCTCCGGCCGCGGGCGCAGGGGCGGGCGGTTGAAGCGCCGCCAATTCATCGGCCTCGGTCCATTCTACTGGAACCAGTGGTGAGATAAGCGCTCGCGCCAATACCTGATCGACATGGCTAACCGGAATGATCTCGAGCCCTTCCTTGATATTGGCCGGGATCTCGGCAAGGTCTTTTTCATTCTCCTGCGGGATCAGCACCGTCTTGATGCCGCCACGTAGCGCCGCCAGCAGCTTTTCTTTGAGGCCCCCGATAGGAAGCACGCGGCCACGCAACGTAACCTCGCCCGTCATGGCGACATCGCGGTGCACAGCGATCCCTGTGAGCGTCGATACGATCGCTGTCACCATGCCGATACCCGCTGACGGCCCATCCTTGGGCACAGCGCCCTCAGGCAAGTGGATATGCACATCCTTGCGATTGAAGATCGACGGCTTAATGCCATAGCTCGGCGCGCGCGCCTTAACATAGGATAGCGCTGCCTGGATCGACTCCGACATCACTTCGCCCAGCTTGCCTGTGGTCTTGATCTGCCCCTTGCCGCCGACAGTGACGGCTTCAATGGTCAGCAACTCACCGCCGACTTCGGTCCAGGCGAGCCCCGTCACCGCACCGATCTGGTTTTCATCCTCGCCAATACCGTGACGATATTTACGAACGCCTGAGAATTCAGCGAGATTTTCGGGCGTGATCGACACGCTCTTCGTCTTGCCTTCGAGGATGCGGCGCAGCGCCTTGCGGGCCAGCTTCGCGATCTCGCGTTCCAGCGTTCGGACACCGGCTTCGCGGGTATAGTAACGGATCAGGTCGCGCAGCGCGTCATCGCTGACCTCGAACTCGCCCTTTTTCAAACCATGCGCCGTCACCTGCTTTTCAACCAGATGGCGCTTGGCAATCTCGAGCTTCTCGTCCTCGGTATAACCTTCCAGCCGGATGATCTCCATACGGTCGAGCAAGGGCTGCGGCAGGTTCATGCTGTTCGCAGTGGTTACGAACATCACATCCGAAAGATCAAGATCGATTTCCAGATAATGGTCGTTGAACTTGTTGTTCTGTTCGGGATCGAGCACCTCGAGCAATGCAGATGCTGGGTCACCACGGAAATCCTGCCCCAGCTTGTCGATTTCATCGAGCAGGAACAGCGGATTCATCGTCCCCGCCTTTTTCAGGTTGGACGCGATTTTGCCCGGCATCGAGCCGATATAGGTGCGCCGGTGCCCCCGGATTTCAGCTTCATCGCGCACGCCGCCCAGCGACTGGCGGATGAACTCACGTCCCGTCGCCTTGGCAATCGACTTGCCAAGTGAGGTCTTGCCGACACCCGGAGGGCCGACGAGACACAAGATGGGCCCCTTCAGCTTGTTGGTGCGCGCCTGCACCGCAAGATATTCGACTATACGGTCCTTGACCTTCTCAAGCGCGAAGTGATCGGCATCAAGAATGTCCTGCGCCTTGGCGATATCGCGTTTCAGCTTTGATTTCTTGCCCCAGGGTATGCCCAGTAGCGAATCCAGATAGTTGCGCACCACCGTGGCTTCCGCCGACATTGGCGCCATGCCGCGCAGCTTCTTCATTTCGGCCTGCGCCTTGGCTTTGGCTTCCTTCGATAGCTTCAGCGTATCAATCTTGGTCTGAAGCTCAGCCAGCTCATCGCCACCTTCTTCATCGCCATTGCCAAGTTCGCGCTGGATCGCCTTCAGCTGTTCGTTGAGATAATATTCGCGCTGCGACTTCTCCATCTGGCGCTTCACGCGTCCGCGGATCTTCTTTTCGACCTGCAGCACGCCCAATTCGCCTTCCATGAAGGCAAAGGACATTTCGAGGCGCTTGAGCGGATCGGCTTCGACCAGCAAAGCCTGCTTGTCCGAAACCTTCAGGTTGATGTTCGCAGCGACGGCATCGGCAAGCTGTGCAGCATCCTCAATCTCAGCGAGCTGCACCGCAGTTTCAGAAGGCACCTTTTTGTTGAGCTTCGAATAATTTTCGAACTGTTCAACCACCGACCGCATCAAAGCGGTGGTTTCAGCGCCTTCGGTCGCTTTGGCCTCGATCAATTCGACTTCGGCTTCCACATAGTCCGCCGCCCGCTGATGCAGGCGCAACAGATTGGCGCGCTGCTTGCCTTCGACGAGCACACGCACGGTGCCGTCGGGCAGCTTCAACAACTGCATCACGGTCGCGGAAACGCCTACTGTGTAGAGATCGTCATAGTCGGGATCGTCCTCGGCAGGATCAAGCTGCGTGACGAGGAAAATTTCCTTGTCCGCCGCCATCGCCTTTTCAAGCGCGATAACCGATTTGTCGCGACCGACGAACAGCGGCACGACCATGCCCGGGAAGACGACGATGTCGCGCAAGGGCAAAAGAGGAAGAGATTGCGTCATATTTGCTCCGGCCCGCACCGAATGGCGATGCGGAAACTTGGCTTCAATATGAGCGCGATTTTTCCCGGTTCAACGGGATAGCGGTGAAATAGCGAGAAAAGCTGGGGAAAAGCGCCTCAAAAAGGCAATTTGAAACCCGGCGGCAGTGGCAAACCGCTCGTCATCTTGCCCATTTCGCTGTTGCTGGCGGCATCCGCCTTTTCACGTGCATCGTTAAATGCGGCGACGACAAGGTCTTCGAGCATGTGTTTGTCAGCAGGCACCATCAAGCTGTCGTCGATCGAGAGCGATATGATCCGGCCCTTTGCGCTGGCACGAACCTTGACCAAACCGCCGCCAGAAACGCCCTCAACCTCGATGGTATCGAGCTTGCCTTGCGCCTCTTCCATCTGTTTCTGGATCGTTTGCGCGGCTTCCTGCGCCGCCTTCATCATCTCTTCGATGCTTTTCATGCTCTTAGGCTCCGGATTTCTGCTTCATGGGGAGAATATATCGTCCGGCCGTCAACATGCACTTCGGCCTCGGGAAAGGCTGCGAGCGCTGCCTTGACCAGCGGGGATTCGAGAATTTCATTGTCGTGCGCGGCACGCTCAGCTTGTTCCTGCTCGTAAAGGCTAGGCTGCGCGTCACCGGGGGTTTCGGCGAGCTCCCAGCGTGTGCCTGTCAGACGAAACAGCGCATCATTCAGGTCGGCGCCAAAGCCTTGATGTACCGGACCTGCCAGCTGGAATTCGAGGCGCGGTGGAGCATAGCTGACCAGTCGCAAAACGTCGTGCAGCGTCGCAGCAACACCGGGATGGCCGTCACGATCGAGCGCCTCGACAAGTGATTTGAAATCGGATGGGAAAGCCGATGCCATTGCCGGTGATTCACTTGTGGCAGGCGCTGGGGCCGGTGCGGGTGTCTGCGACGGCACCCCACCCTGCTGCAATATCCGCGCAAGCTCCCCGGGATCGGGCATCGACGCGCCGTGCAGCACGCGCAGCAAGGCCATATCGCAGCATTCGAGCGGAAGGCTTGCCTGCCGGACTTCCTCATGCCCCTTCAGCAGCAATTGCCAGAGGCGATGGAGCAACG
>JAGNSY010000114.1:0-2006 GCA_017987825.1 Sphingorhabdus sp.
GTTTGCGTTAGTCATCGTCAGGCCCCCATTTCGTTTTGCCCAACCGTTTAGTGCCATAAATATGGTTACCGAGGCGTTAACGCTTTTGATTCGACCGACCGGGGCGTTGCTTCGATCAATCCGGATGTAAATTCGACAAGCAGCAGGCTATGGGGGAGGCAACGGGCCGGAAAGGACCTATGTGGGGGGCATGAACGTTTCGATACCGAACAAGCGGCCGCTGATGGGCCACCAGATGGCGTTTCTGACCATCATTGGCTTTTGGGTGTTCCACGCGCTGATCGTATCGCTGCGAGCCGCCGTTCTCGAATTTCCTGAACAGGGCGAACTGGCAACGCGGCGCATCGCGGTCACACTCGTCGGCATGGCGCTTACATGGCTGTTATATCTGATCCTGCGTCACTTTGACCGTCGCCCGCTGGGTGTACGCGTCGCCACCGCCTTTATCGCAGCGGCCCCCTGCGCATTCGCGATCGCATGGGCCAATTACTACGTCTTCAACGTTTACGATCCGGTCAGCGTATTTTCGGATCAGGAACTGGGACGGAAATTCATGGACATTCAGGCCGAGCTGGGTCTGAACGCCTGGCAGGAAGTGGCCGAAATCGCCGTTAGCCGTTATTTCTTCCTGATCGCCTGGGCTTCGCTGTATCTCGCGCTGGGCTATGCTCGAGAAGTGAGGGAGGCGGAACGCACTGCTTCGCGCTACGCACAGGCGGCGCAGGATGCAGAGTTGCGATCGCTCCGCTATCAGGTCAATCCGCATTTCCTGTTCAACACGCTAAATTCGTTGTCCAGCCTTGTCATCAAGGGTGACAAGGACAAGGCCGAAGAGATGATCCAGAACCTGTCGACCTTTTACCGCACCAGCCTTTCAAGCGACCCGCTAGAAGAAGTCACGCTGGCCGAGGAGGTCGAGCTGCAGCAGCAATATCTGGGCATCGAAGCCGTACGCTTTCCCGAGCGCCTGCGCACGCGGATTGAAATCGCTCCGGAGCTTGCGAACGAACGTGTGCCCGCACTGATCCTGCAGCCCCTGGTCGAAAATGCGATCAAATATGGCGTATCGCGCAGCACGCGGCCGGTCACCGTAAGCATCTCCGCAACCGCCAGCGACGGCTGGATGACGATAATAGTTGATGACGATGGCGAAGATTCGCCAACCAAGGAACATGGCAACGGCATCGGTCTTGCCAATGTCCGCGATCGGCTCGAAGCCCGCTACGGCGACAGCGCCAGTTTGACAAAGGGTCGAAAGCCGGACGGCGGATACAGGGCCACTATTGTCATTCCCATATCGCCCAAGGATTTGGCATGACAGGATTGCGCACCGTAATCGTCGACGATGAGCCATTGGCAGTAGAGCGTTTGCAGATCCTGTGTGCGGCAGAGACAGCCGTCAATCTTGTCGGTACGGCAGGGGATGGTGCCGCTGCACTCCGCCTCGCGCAGACCCTGACGCCCGACCTGATTCTGCTTGATATTGGCATGCCCAAGATGGACGGTATCAGCGTTGCCCGCGCGATCGCTCTGATGGAGCGGAAACCTGCAATCATCTTCGTCACAGCCTATGACAATTTTGCCGTCGAGGCATTCGATCTCGATGTCGTGGATTATATGCTCAAGCCGGTTTCTGCCGACCGCTTGAGCCGAGCCATCGCCCGCGCGCAGCAGCAGATCGAGAATGTTCCAGATGGTGACGCCGAGGCTGGAGACATATCTCCCCAGCCGGATATAGCTGGCGGCTATGCAAGCGAGTTTTGGGTTTCACACCGCTCAGAGCTCATCCGTATCGCGGCGCTAGACATCGAACGCATCGAAGCCGAGCGGGATTATATGCGTCTGCACACAGGCGGACGCAGCTATTTGCTGCACCAGACGATATCGACGCTTGAACAGCGGCTCGATCCTTCGAAATTCCAGCGTATTCATCGAAGCCATATTGTGAGGCACGACCTGATCACAGGGCTGCGCCACGAAGGCGGAGGCGTTTGGCACGCTATACT
>JAGNSY010000114.1:2106-6501 GCA_017987825.1 Sphingorhabdus sp.
GCCCGCGCCATGCGCACCGGATCCTTGGCCTCGGCAATGGCCGTGTTCATCAGCACGCCTTCGCAACCCAGCTCCATCGCAACCGCGGCATCGGATGCCGTCCCGACACCGGCATCGACCAGCACGGGAACCTTTGCACCTTCGACGATCAACCGGATGGTGACGCGGTTCTGGATGCCCAGGCCCGACCCGATCGGCGCACCCAAGGGCATCACCGCGACCGCGCCAGCATCTTCCAATTGTTTCGCCGCAATCGGGTCATCGACGCAATAAACCATCGGCAAAAAGCCCTCTTTGGCCAGCACTTCGGTCGCCTTGAGCGTTTCGCGCATGTCGGGATAAAGCGTCCGGGCCTCGCCCAGCACTTCCAGTTTGACCAGTTCCCAGCCGCCCGCTTCGCGCGCCAGCCGCAGTGTGCGGATTGCATCTTCGGCGGTAAAGCAGCCGGCTGTATTGGGCAGATAGGTATATTTCTTCGGGTCGATATAGTCGGTCAGCATCGGCGCATTGGGATCCGACACATTCACCCGGCGCACCGCAACGGTGATGATTTCCGCACCCGACGCCACCAGCGCCGCAGCATTTTGTTCGAAATCCTTATATTTGCCGGTTCCGACAATCAGGCGCGAGGTGAAGGTGCGACCGGCAACGGTCCAGCTGTCGGCATTTGTCATTGGGGTACTCATGCCGTGCGCCTTAGCCGCCGCCGACAAAGTGAACAATCTCCAACTGGTCGCCATCGGCCAGCATCACATCCGCATGGGTGGAGCGCGGGACGATCTCCAGATTGCGCTCGACGGCGACCTTTTTCGGGTTGAGGCCCAGTTCAGCCACCAGCCCCGCAACCGATAGCCCGGCTGCCACACGGCGCGGTTCACCATTGATGCTGATTGCTATCTTTGAAAGGGTGGCGGTGTCGGTCATTTTGTCTCGCTTTTTCCTGTCAGCCACATATAGGGACCGGCAGCAACTTTAGGCAAGACTATCGACTGGAAAACGCCTTGGCTGACACACCGCTCATCTATGTCCTCAATGGCCCCAATCTCAACCTGCTCGGCACGCGGGAGCCAGAGATTTATGGTACCGATACGCTCGACGATATCGCCGGTCGCCTTGACGATCAGGCGCATGAGCTGGGACTGGAAATCGACTTTCGCCAATCCAACCATGAAGGCCATCTGGTCGACTGGCTGCATGAGGCGCAGGCCGAGGGTGCGAAGGCAGTGCTGCTGAACGCGGGCGCTTATACCCACACTTCGATAGCGCTCCATGATGCGATCAAGTCGATCAAGGTGCCGGTGATCGAGGTGCATTTGTCTGACCCCATGAAGCGCGAGGCCTTCCGCCATATCAGCTATGTCGGCATGGCGGCGCACAGTTGTTTTGCAGGGCATGGCGCAAAAAGCTATGAACTGGCGCTGGACGCGGCGGCGCGTCTCTGATTAAAGCGGCCCAAACAGGGTCAAACGGAGAATTTACATGAACGGCAAAACCGGCGGAATGCAGGTCGATACCAAATTGGTGCGCGAACTGGCCGAGTTGCTCAACGACACCGGCCTCAGCGAAATCGAGGTTGAGGATGGCGATCGCAAGATCAAGGTTGCGCGCACGATCAACGCGGTTGCCGCTGCCCCCGTCGCTATAGCCGCCCCGGCAGCTGTCGCAGCGCCTGCGGCCCCGGCCGAAGCACCAGCTCCTGCGGTTCCCGCCAATGCCCTCAAATCGCCGATGGTCGGCACCGCCTATCTGACGCCGGAACCGGGTGCACCCGCCTTTGTCAACGTCGGCGACAAGGTTTCAGCGGGAGACACCCTGCTGATCGTCGAGGCGATGAAGGTGATGAACCCGATCACCGCGCCCAATGGCGGCACCGTCAAGGCAATCTTCGTCGAAAGCGGCCAGCCGGTCGAATTCGACCAGCCCCTGATGGTTATCGAGTAAGCTACCGATGGGTATCGAGAAAATCCTGATCGCCAATCGCGGCGAAATCGCGCTGCGCATCCACCGTGCAGCACATGAAATGGGCATCAAGACCGTCGCGGTGCATTCGACCGCCGATGCCGACGCGATGCACGTCCGCTTGGCCGACGAAGCCATCTGCATCGGCCCGCCCGCGGCCAAGGACAGCTATCTCAACATTCCGGCGATTATTTCGGCAGCTGAAATCAGCCATGCCGATGCGATCCACCCCGGCTATGGCTTCCTTTCGGAAAACGCCCAATTTGCCGAAATCGTCGAAAGCCACGGCATCGCCTTTATCGGCCCCAAGCCCGAGCATATCCGCACAATGGGCGACAAGGTGATGGCCAAAAAGACGGCGGGTGAGCTTGGCTTGCCGCTGGTTCCTGGCTCCGACGGCGCGGTTTCCGAAATCACCGAAGCCAAAAAGATTGCCGAAGAAGTCGGCTATCCGGTCATTATCAAGGCCGCATCCGGCGGCGGCGGGCGCGGCATGAAAGTGTGCAACGGCCCTGACGAGCTGGAAACGCTGATCCAGCAGGCAGGCAGCGAAGCCAAGGCCGCGTTCGGCGATGCGACCGTCTATATCGAAAAATATCTCGGCAATCCGCGCCATATCGAATTCCAGATATTCGGCGATGGAGAAGGTAACGCCATCCATCTGGGTGAGCGCGATTGCTCGCTGCAGCGCCGCCACCAGAAGGTGCTCGAAGAAGCGCCTTCCCCCGTCATCTCCGCCGACGAACGTGCGCGCATGGGCGGCATCGTTGCCAATGCTATGGCGGGCATGGGCTATCGCGGCGCTGGCACGATTGAGTTTCTGTGGGAAAACGGCGAATTCTATTTCATCGAAATGAATACGCGTATCCAGGTTGAACATCCGGTGACCGAAATGATCACTGGTTTTGACCTTGTGCGCGAACAGATCCGTGTGGCCGAAGGTCGTGGTCTTTCGGTGACGCAGGATATGCTCGAATTCCGCGGCCATTCGATGGAATGCCGGATCAATGCCGAAGATGCGCGCACCTTTGTGCCCTCGCCTGGCAAAATTGGCCATTATCACGCCGCTGGCGGCATGCATGTCCGCGTCGATAGCGGCATGTATTCGGGCTATAGCGTCCCGCCTTATTATGACAGCATGATCGCCAAGCTGATCGTCTATGGACGCACGCGCGAAAGCTGCATGATGCGCATGCGCCGCGCGCTTGAGGAAATGGTGATCACCGACATCAAGACCAACATTCCGCTGCACCAGGCGCTGTTGCGCGATCCGGACGTCATCAATGGTGACTATACGATCAAGTGGCTCGAAGAGTGGCTGGCGCGGCAGGAAAGCTGAACCGGCGGTATTTTGTCGCTGGCGCAATCATAGCGCCATTGCTCGCCTGCGACCGCAGCGAAAATATCGCCCTTCCGGCTCGACCGTCGATTACACCAGCCCGGGCAGGACAGGGTGAACTGTTCGAGTTGACTAGGTTCGACCCCAGCATCCGTCTCGACATCCGCTACGCGACAGCCAACAATTTCACCGGCCGCATCCTCTATGACCAGCCGCGCGCTTTTCTGGTCCAACCTGCGGCACAGGCCTTGGCACGCGCGCACAAGGCGGCAGCGGCCGAAGGCTATGGCCTGACCATCTTCGATGCTTATCGGCCTTGGCGGATTACAAAACAGCTATGGGATGCGACACCGCCGGGGCCACAGCGCAACTATGTCGCCAACCCGAAAAAGGGTTCGAAACATAATCGTGGCTGTGCGGTCGACCTGTCGCTGCATCGGCTCGATACCGGCGCACTGGCAGAAATGCCCAGCGGCTATGACGAATTCACCCGGCGCGCGCACCGCGACTTCATGACGGCGTCGCCCGAAGCAATCGCGAATCGCACACGACTCGAAAGCTGGATGGAAGCGGAGGGGTTTCGCGGAATCTCGAACGAATGGTGGCATTTTGATTTCGCCGGCTGGGAAGACTTCCCCATCCTCGACATCGCATTTGACGAAATTGGCTGAAATTCAGCCATTCATCTAAATCGCACCTTTCCTGAACATTACAGCCTCATTCAGCCTCGTGACAGCCAATCTCGGCGATAAAGGCTCTAATAGGGCGGCACAGTGTCGTTCTCGCATCGGGGACCAACGATGAAGAAAATATTCTTGATAGGCATTGTCTCGACAATCGCCCTTTCAACGACCGCTTATGCCGCCCAGCCTGCACAAGCTGGTGCCGCAATGTCGGCAACGGACAACACATCCAATTTCGAGCGCGGAGAAAAGCGCAAAGGCCAATGGGTGCGCGGACAAGGCGCGGTAAATCGCGACGACAGCGCCGGTCGTGGCGAGCAGCGTTCACGACGCGTTGAACGCGCACCACAGGACGAACAGCGCAGCGAGCGTCGCGAAGACAGGCGTGAGGATCGGCGCGGAAACTGGAACCAG
>JAGNSY010000115.1 GCA_017987825.1 Sphingorhabdus sp.
ACCGATAGCCTTGAGCCTTCAATCCGCGCGCTTGAAGATAGGTTTTCATGTCGAGCATCGAAAAGCCGAGTTGTCGTATCTTCTCCTGATCCCCTTTGGCCCACATTGCCTTGAAGCTGTCGACCTCCGGCGTCCTGGTGCCATAGTGATAGGTCAAAAGCGTCGCCACCGCAGCAGATCCGCAACTGAAATCGAACTGCTGGCGGATCACCGAACGAAACGGAATTTCCGCCCAGCTCATCGTGCGAACGCGATAATTTGCACCGGCCGTGTCAGGGGTCAGTCCTACGGTGCCGGCGACCAAAGGGCTCGCTGTCAGAGCACAGGCAACCGCCATCAAGGCGATCTTCGCACGCATCGCTGATTCCTCCTGAATTTGCAGCCAGTGGCTTCGTCGGGGGCTCGCCTAATTGGCAAAATTGATGGTTACATTCATGCCCGATTGCAGGTTGTTTTGTGCACCGGTATTGATCACCAGATTGCCGAAACCATTAAAGTTGGTGAGGGCATTATCGGCAAGACTGATCGAACCTGCGGAAAAATCGCCGTTGATTACGCCGCCACTGTTGACGGCATTCAGCGTCTGATTGCCCACGACAATGGTCGAACCACCGCGTGCCGCGTCCAGTTCCTCATCGGAAAGATCACCGCCGTTTTCGACATCAGACAAAGCAGGTATGTCGATAACCAATAGCTCGGCAACTGTATCGGTTGCCAAATCATCTGTCTGGGAAATTTCAACCGAGTATTGCTGCACCTGCTCGGGTGCCTGCTCGCTGGCTATGGCCGGAAATCCGGCGACTGCCACCAAGGCGGCGGACCCGAAATAAAATGGCTTCTTCATCTTCTCCTCCTGTCACTTTTCGTACGGGGAGTATCGGGAGCCGCCAGCCGCAGGGCTGACGGCTCCCAATTCCGGAACCAGCTTATTGGCTGAAGCTGACCGAGCCGCGAGCAGCAATGTTAGTTGCTGCCTGTGCGTTGGAGCCTTGGCCGTTATTCCAGCCCTGGTTCAGGATACCCGAATAGGCAGCAAAGGCATTGCCGTCGATCGAGTTGTTGCCGCTGTTGCTATTCACAGCAGAAACGCCAGCAAGTGCCAGAACCGGTGCGTTCGTGACCGAAGCGTTCAGTTCCTGATCGGCAACCACAGAAGAGCTGTCATTGCCATTGTCATGGTTGCTGTCGGTGTTGCCCGAACCGATGCTGTTGAATGAGGCCAGCGCGGTTTGCGACTTGTCATTGAGCACATCGTTCAGCGAATTGTCGCTGTTATCCGAGTTATCGCTGTTATCGGAATTGTCGCTGTTGTCGGTGTTGTTCGAACCGAGCGAGTTGAACGAAGCCAGCGCATTCTGCGAATTGTCATTGCCCGAATCCTGGACTTGCAAATCGGTCGAAGTGCTGGTCGACGTGGCGGTGTTACCAATGCCTATGCCACCAGTGGTCGGGCCGGCATCGGTGTCGGTCGTGATTTGCGCAAAGGCAGGAGTAGCTGACATTGCAACGACGAATGCCGAAGCGGCAAGGATAGTCTTGAGTTTCATGGGTCGTCTCCGTTTCAAATGGGGCAATCCAGTCGTCTGCACAGGGTCGTGTTGAGCACATGACTGGATACCCTGTTCTGCCCGTTATCTCCGGACAGCCACTTGATAGATCGGTCGAGAAGCGCCGATGTTGCGAAAAGGCAAAGAACGGGCAAGGAAACTACGTGGGTATATTACCCAGCGAATATTAGCAGGGTGATTACGCAGGTCGCGATTCCAGTAAATATCATCTAATATCTACGAAAAGCAAATTGGCCGGATGGTGCTCTACTATTTAATGTTCGGCGTCGCTGCGGATCATATTTGCTTGTGCAGCTTTCAGCCCGCCTTGTTGAACGATCAGTTCCGAACGCGATGTGACGCCCAGCTTGCGAAAGATGCTGTTGAGGTGGATTTTCACCGTTCCTTCGGCCAGATCGCACCGCGCCGCGATATCGCGGTTGCGCAGACCCTGACATACGAGCTCCACAATTTCCGCTTCGCGCTTGGTTAGAAGGTCATTTGAACGCAAGCTCCGGCTCGGTTTGTCGATCGAGAAACGCAACGCAGGCTCAGTCACATCGGTGTCGAACCATTTGCCGCCCGCCAACACCGCATTCATCGCAGAAATGATTGTTTCGGGATCCGCGTCCTTCAGGGCAATCCCGGATATCCCCAGCCGCATCGCCTCAATTGTCTGTTCCGGATCAACATGGACTGTCAGGAACATCGACGGCACATTTGGGTGATGGCGGCGAATATGGCGCAATACTTTCAATCCGCCACCGCCGTGCATGGTCACGTCCAGCATGGCCAGATCGGGCTGCACTTCGTCGATCTTCTCTATGGCTTCATCCACTGACAATGCAGTGGTGATCGCAAAATTGCCGCTGCTTTCTACATATTGGCTAAAGCCATGCAAAAAGAAGGGATGATCGTCCACAATCAGGACATTATGCATTGTCGATCCTCTGCATTGGAATGGTGACAGCGAGAATTGCGCTTTTGTCCAAGCCTTCGGCATAGGCAAAACCGTTTACGAGTCGAAGCCGCTGCAGCAGCGAAGCCGATTTTAAAGGCATTGATTTTCCACCCTTTTTAGCCCCGCCCCCTGCCGACTTGTCGGCCCGATCGATAATCGCGATCTGAAGGGCATTCTGGTGTAACGAAAGCTTGACTGTCAACTGTGTGCTGTTGGCATGCCGCACAGCGTTGGCAACTGCCTCTCTTACGAGATGTTCGATGTTGATCGCAGACTCTTTGTCGATGGGAATGGCAGGCTCTTCAACTTCCAGTCGGGCATCGATTTCCCACTGCATCGAAATGGCCCGCAGGGCGACGCCAAGGGTGGTGACAAGGTTGATACCGTGGTCTTCATTCTCGCTTGTTTCCAAAAGGCCTCGCAGCCGGGCTTGTTCGAGCGTCAAGATATCCGCAATCTTCTGAACCTCGGTCTGAAGCGGATGATCTTTGATGTCCGGGCGGCGCGCCGCCGTAAGCAACCGCATCCGAACCGCTGCCAGAGTTTGCAGCACCCCATCGTGCAGATCGCGACGGGCAACGTCATGCGCATCGGCGATGAAATGGCGTTCAGCCTCCGAAACGCTATCGAGCAAGGGAAACAACTCGTCCAGAGCTTCGCAAACTATCCGCGCCTCATACAGCTTGATAGCGTCGACCGTTGATATGGCGCATATAACAATACCATGGGCGCGCCCGATTTTGACCCATTTTGCAATACACCGCCCCACGCCTTCACGGGATAGTGCGGTGATTATACTTTTGGACTGATCGGGCAGGTCTTCACCGCTATGGGATCCGCCCGTAACAGAGAAAACGAGTTGCGTGACATTATCCAGAACGACTTCAGAATGGCCCAGTTCGTCGCCCAAACCAATCAGTTTTCGCGTTTCATGTTCATTGAGGTGCAAGGAACCACCTTGTTCAAACTGCCGGGGCACCGAGTGCTGGGAGAATTCGCCAATCAGGCAGAAGGCCCGGCCCGGCCCGAAAAGCGATGCGAGCGATTCGACCAAACGCTGGAGATCGAATTCCAGCGAGCGTTCGAGTTTAAGCATCCGGATCGAAACCGCCTGGTCGCGAAACTGGCGAATCTGATCGCCGCGCAGTGTTGAAAGCGCAATCGCGGCTCCCGCATTGAGAATCGCCATCGCAAAAACAATCTGCCGCAATATCGAAAGCAAAATGCTGTCTGAATTTTCAACCGTTCCGGCCGAAAGGCCTGTTGCAATCAGAGCAACAATCAGCGGAGCAGCAAGGCTGGCAACATAGTAAGTCGACAATCCCGACCGGAAAAGCAGCTGGCATGACGTTGCCAGCAGGGCCAGCGCCTGAACCAAAGTCGACGGCACCGACCAGACGGCGAATGCAGCCGCCGCAACATCAATCAGCATCGACCAGCGCAATGCCCGCACACTTGCTACCTGAGTCACAAGATTCAGACCGATCGAAATCGATGCCCAGATGAGTATGGCCAGCGAAGCGGGATGAACCAGCGAGCCGTCTTTGGCATATTGCGCACCCATCACAGCAAGTGCGAGAAATAGCCTTGCCATCGATGGGGCCCAAAGCAGGAACCGGAATAGCTGATTCATTTGTTCAATGCGCTCGCCTGTGCAGGTTGCCCCAGATCATAGCTGGTGCGGCGCTCTGAAAGATATACTTCTTTTGGTATATATCCGAAGTTCTGCGGTCGGTAATAAATGGTAAACGGAATCGATATTTCTTGCCGATATCTCGCCAATCATGCTTACCCTGTTGTTAACGAATCGAAAAACAGGATTCACGGGGTCGCCAAACAGAACAGCGTTCAACGCCCAAACCCGGCAGGGTTCGGCGCTTTTTGAAAGCTGCAACGGGAGGCAAAAGTGCACATGTGTGACCATTTGGTCCCTTCGAAAGTTGAAGCGCAGCGATTCGGCGCAACAACACGAATCCACCTGCTAGCTTCGATTCTCATTTCCAATCAACCAACCTTCGCCGCGCGGGCATTTGCCGTCCGTGGGGCCATTTTGGCAAACTAGGACAACACCATGGACGCCAACAACAGCAACATTACACCGATCCTTCCCGCAGAAGGCATGGATGGCACAGCCGCTGCCTCTATTGCAGCTGCCGCGACGGCCTATGCGCAATTTGCCTTGCAGGCAGCCGCGCTGGTACCCGGGCAGGACGGGCAGCTTGTTCTGCCTTCCGGTGTGTCGCTGGATAATATTCGTGTTGTTGGCCGGGATTTGGTTATCCGGATGCCCGATGGCAGCGAAGTTGTCGTTCCTGACGGTGCAGTTTTTGTCCCGCAGTTTGTGGTCGATGGCGTTGCCGTCCCTCCGGTCAACCTTGCAGCCCTGCTGATTGGTCAGGAACCCCAGCCCGCGGCTGGCCCGCCGCAGAGCTCGGGCGGTAATTTCTCGCAAAACCCTGGCGATATTGGCGATCCCTTCGGCCTGGGCGACCTTTTGCCGCCGACCGAACTGGCATTCCCCGAACCAGAGCAGCGCGAACTGGTTCCCGGTCTGATCGATCGCGATCCGGATGTGAACATTCAGGATGGCGGCCCGGCTGGCAAGGACGTTACCGATAATGTGAGCGAAGTCGGCCTGCCCGGCACACGCACCAACGGCAATGTTGAATCGCCTGGCTCGTCGGCGGGCAATGGATCGGATTCGACGACAGGAACGATCATCGTCACGTCGCCCGATGGCATTGCGTCCATCACGATCAATGGCGTCGTCTATACTGGTGCAGGCCAGCAAATCACCACGCCAAATGGCGTGTTAACGCTGGGTGCACTGGCCGGCGACCAGATCCCTTATACTTATCGACTGACCGACAATACGTCTGGTAACAACACGACCGATGTCTTTACGGTCGTGCTGACCGATCCCGATGGGGATTCTTCAACAGCCCGTCTCACCATCGTCATCGCTGACGACGTGCCCACGGCGCGAAATGACACCGACAGCGTTGCTGGTGGCACCTATGGTCCCGAAACCGGGAATGTGCTTTCAGGTGCTGGAACGACGAGCGGTTCGGCTGGGGCAGACACTTTGGGCGCCGACGGCGCAGCCGTCTCAGGCTTCCGTGCGGGCAGCGAAGGCAATTTTGCAGCCGTCGGCACAACGATCAATGGCCAATATGGCACGCTGACGCTGGGCGCCAACGGCACCTATACCTATGTCCGCAACACCAACACGCCCGGCGGTGTCACCGACGTTTTCACCTATCAACTGACCGACGGTGACGGCGACGCGTCGACGGCGACGCTGACCATCAACATCGGCGATGCGCCCAACCGGATCGTTTTTGTGCCGGAAATCGGTGACGGCACCCAAGTGCGCGAGCCGCATCTGCCCGCGCGCGATGGCGAGCCTTCGGGTTCGCAGTTTGATGGTAATCCTGAAAGCACCAGCGGAACGATAACCTTCAACTCACCCGACGGCGTCGGGAGTGTAACAATATCGGGGGTAACGATCACACCGGGAGCCCTTCCCCAGCAGGTGGTTTCGAACTCAACCGGCACACTGGTTATCACGGCTTACAGCTATGATCCGGTTACCGGAAATGGCAGCATAACCTATACATATACGCTGAACGACAACACGCTGAACACTGCGGGTAGCACTGTGACTTTCCCGATCGTGGTCACTGATCTTGATGGCGATTCGGCCAATGATGATCTGAACATCACCATCATTGATGACGCCCCGCTTGCCGTGAATGATAGCGCAACCCAGGAAACCGAAAACACACCCGTCACGGTTAATGTGTTTACCAATGACACTCCCGGTGCGGATGGCGTCACCCTGTCGACTGGTGTAGCCATTGTTGCGGAATCGCTCAGCGGCGCAGGCAGCCTCGCCTATAATGGTGACGGCACTTTCACCTACACGCCCGCGCCCGGCGAAGAAGGTACGGTCACCT
>JAGNSY010000116.1 GCA_017987825.1 Sphingorhabdus sp.
CACTGATGACAAAGCCCTGCCCTGCAACGCCATTGTCGGCGACTTGCAAAGCAACCCTGCCGCCAGCGACACGCGACGCAGCGATCGACCAGCCCAGCTTGCTCTGCCGGTCGGCCTCGGCCAGCCATTCATTATAATTCTGGCTGGCGACATAGCTGTTGTCGACCACGGTGCCGCCAAAGGTGCCCACCGCGACCTTGGCCATGTAGATGTTGACTGCGATCACGATGCCGAAAAATCCGATCAGGATTGCGGCCATATGATAGCCGGTAAAGGGCTTGGTTCTGGCTTCGCTCATTGTCCTGCCTCCGGCGCTTCAAAACGCACGCTGTCGCTATCGCCTTTTTCACTGCCGGTCAGCGCAATGGCCTGAATTTCGAAATCGGTCCGGGTTGCACCCTCGGTCGACGCGACGACAAACAACCGCACCTTTTGCACGGTATCGGGTGCGACCGAGACTTTCACACGGTCGGTTGCGGTTTCGCGCGATCCGGTGCTGGTCCATGCAGTGGCGCCCGGAAGCCCCTTGATCACCAGTTCAACCTCGCGCTGGCGGGTCTCCATATTGCGGACCTTGACGGTGTAATTGTTGCGGATCGAACCATCTGAAAGCTGGACATAGAGAGGGTTGCGATCGTGCTGCACAGTCAGGTCGAGACGCGTGCGCTGCCCCAATGTGAACAGCATCGCGAGGCCGATCGAACACCAGATACCAAAATAGACCAGCGTCCGCGTGCGGAAGAGTGTCTTCAAAGTCGGATGCGCGGTGCCACCAGCTTTTTCGGTCGCGACATCATCGAGCGTCAAATAATCTATCAGGCCGCGCGGACGGCCAATCTGTTCCATCACGCTGTCGCAGGCATCGATGCACAAGGCGCAGGTGATGCAGCCGATTTGCGGCCCTTCGCGGATATCTATGCCGGTTGGGCAGACCGCAACGCATTGGTTGCAATCAACGCAATCGCCGAAAGCACCCGGCTGCGCCTCTGCCTTTTTCACCGAGCCGCGTGGTTCGCCGCGCCATTCACGATAGGTAACGATCAGCGATTTTTCGTCCATCATCGCGGTCTGGATGCGCGGCCAAGGGCACATATAGACGCACACCTGTTCGCGCATGAAACCGCCGAAGATGAAGGTCGTCGCGGTCAGCACGCCGACCGTCGCATAGGCCACGGGAGCTGCCTGACCCGTCCAGAAATCGACCGTCAGCGTCGGCGCGTCGGCAAAATACATGATCCACGCGCCACCGGTCCAGAAGGCGACGAACAGGTAGATCGACCATTTGCTAAGGCGCTTGAAGATCTTCTCCGGACCCCAGGGCGCTTTTTCGAGGCGGATCTGCGCGTTGCGATCACCATCGACGAAGCGATCGACATGCTGGAACAGGTCGGTCCACACGGTTTGCGGGCAGGCATAGCCGCACCAGGCGCGCCCGACGGCGCTGGTGACCAGAAACAACCCGATCCCCGCCATCACCAGCAGCCCGGCCACATAATAAAATTCGTGCGGCCAGATTTCGATGTTGAACATATAGAAGCGGCGATTGGCGAGATCGACCAAAACAGCCTGATCGGGGGCGTGCGGCCCCCGATCCCACCTTATCCAGGGGGTGGCGTAATAAATGGTCAGGGTGATCGCCATGATCGCCCATTTGAACCGCCGGAAGAAGCCATCGACCGACTTGGGGTAGACGCCCTTGCGCTTCTCGTAGAGCGGGTCGTCCACCCCTAGCAGGTCTTCAAGGTTGGCCATTGGCCGCCTTAGCCTCCATGATTGCCGGTGCAGCAGCAGGAGCCGCCGCAGCCGGAGTGGCTTCACCGCCGCCCAGCGAATGAACATAGGCGGCCAGCATCTTGATCGTAGCCGCGTCGAGCTTGTCATTCCAGCGCGGCATAACGCCCTGACGACTTTGCTTGATCGTTTGCGTCAGCGTCGCCGGATCGCTGCCGTAGAGCCAGATATTGTCCGCCAGATTTGGCGCTCCAAATTCGCGCAAGCCCTTGCCATCGGCACCGTGGCACGACGCACAGTTGGTTGCGAACAGTTCTGCACCCTTGGCATTGGGCTTCGCTTTGCCCGAAAGCGATTGGACATGCCCCACGACCGCCGCAATTTCGGCAGGTGTCAGAATGCCATCAAAGGCGGGCATCGCCGACTGGCGTGTTTCGGGATGATCCGGGTTCCGGATGCCATGCGTCAGCGTATAATGGATTGCGGCAATATCGCCGCCCCACAGCCAATCATCGTCGTTCAGGTTCGGATAGCCTTTGGAGCCCATCGCACCCGATCCGTGGCACTGCACGCAATGCACCTTGAACGCAGCAGACCCGCCAGCAACAGCCCCCTGATAGAGCTTTTGGTCAGCGAGCAGCTGTTCGACCGGGATTGCCGCCAGCGCATTCACCAGCGGTGCACGCTTGGCATCCGCCGCCTGCATTTCTGCCGCCAACTGCCCACGGCTGGTCCAGCCGAGCATGCCTTCGGTCGCGCTGTTCACCAACGGCCAAGCCGGGTACATGATGACATAGGCCAGCGACCAGATGATCGAGATATAAAAGGTCCACAGCCACCAGCGCGGCAGCGGCGTATTCAGTTCTTCGATGCCATCCCATTCATGGCCGACAAAGGCCGTGCCTGTGGGGTGGTCGATACGTTGGGTGTCGTCACCAGGTTTTTTAGCCATTGTCGTCGTCCCTGAAAATCATGTTCGCCGCAGCGTCATGGTCGCGGCTTGCCCCCTTGCGAAATGTCCAGCCGACGAGCCCCAGAAATAGGAGGACTGTGAACAAAAGCCCCCAACTGTCGGCAAACTGGCGTGCTGTTTCGTAGCTCATTTCGCCGCCTCCGCATTGGGCACCTGTTGTGCAGCGGCCTTTTTATGGTCGACCAAGGTGCCGAGCATCTGAAGGTAAGCGACCAGCGCGTCCATTTCGGTAACGCGTGACGGATCACCATCATAATCACGGACCTGAACCTTGGCGTAGCGTTTCTTCAGCCCTGCGCTGTCGGCATTGGGATCGGCCTGTGCGATAAGATCGGCATTGGCCTCGGCAATCGCTTCCTTGCTGTAAGGAACGCCAACCGCGCTGAGTGCTGACAATTGTTTGCCCATGTCACCCACCTTGAGCTCGTGTTCGGCGAGGAAGGCGTAAGGCGGCATGATTGATTCGGGCACAACCGCGCGCGGATCTTTCAAATGCGCACGGTGCCATTCATCCGAATAACGCCCACCAACGCGCGCCAGATCGGGCCCAGTCCGCTTCGACCCCCATTGGAAGGGATGGTCATAGACGCTTTCTGCCGCCAGGCTGTATTGGCCATAGCGTTCGACTTCGTCGCGGAACGGCCGGATCATCTGGCTGTGGCAGACATAGCAGCCTTCACGCACATAGATGTTGCGACCGGCCTGTTCGAGCGGGGTGTAGGGACGCATCCCCTCCACCTTTTCGATGGTCGAATCGATCCAGAAAAGCGGCGTGATCTGCACCAGACCGCCAATCGCGACGGTCACCAGGGCAAAGAGGCCAAGCAGGGCGACGTTGCGCTCCAGCTTGCCATGTTCAATGATACGGAATGCCATTGTCTTTGCTCCTTATTCGGCAGGCACGGCAACCGCCGGGCGGTCCGCTTCAGGATTATGGGGGGTTTCGGTCATCGGCAGTTCTTCGCGCAGCGGAGAACCGGCGATCGTCTTCCAGATATTGACCGTCATCACCAGGGCACCAGCCAAGTAGAGCAGGCCACCAAAGGCACGGATCAGATACATCGGGAACATCGCATCGACCGTTTCGACGAAGGAGTAGACGAGATAACCGTCGGCCCCATATTCGCGCCACATCAGGCCTTGCATGATGCCAGAGACCCACATGGCCGAGGCGTAGAAAACGATCCCCGCGCTCGCCAGCCAGAAGTGCCAGTTGACCATGCGCAGCGAATAGAGACGCTGGCGGTTCCACAGACGTGGGGCGAGATAATAGAGGCAGCCGAAGGTCACCATGCCGTTCCATCCCAGCGCGCCGGAGTGAACATGGCCAATGGTCCAGTCGGTATAATGCGACAAGCTGTTCACCGCCTTGATCGACAGCATCGGCCCTTCAAAGGTCGACATGCCGTAGAAGGCGAGGCTCATCACGAACATGCGGATGATCGGATCGGTGCGGATCTTGTCCCACGCGCCGTTAAGCGTCATCAGGCCATTGATCATGCCGCCCCAGCTTGGCATCCACAACATGATCGAGAAAACCATGCCCAGCGTCTGCGCCCAGTCGGGAAGTGCTGTGTAGTGTAAATGGTGCGGACCAGCCCAGATATAGAGGAAGATCAGCGACCAGAAGTGGATGATCGACAGGCGATAGCTGTAAACTGGGCGTTCGGCCTGCTTGGGCACGAAATAATACATCATGGCAAGGAAGCCGGCGGTCAGGAAAAAGCCCACCGCATTATGGCCATACCACCATTGCACCAACGCACCCTGAACGCCCGCGTAAACCGAATAGCTCTGCGAGCCGACCCAGCTCGCGGGGAGCGAGACATTGTTGACGAGGTGAAGCATGGCAACCGTCAGGATGAACGCCAGATAGAACCAGTTGGCGACGTAGATATGCGGTTCCTTGCGCTTCACCAGCGTTCCGACGAACACCGCCAGATAGGCAACCCAGACAATGGTCAGCCAGAGATCAACATACCATTCGGGCTCTGCATATTCCTTGCCCTGCGACACGCCGAGCAGATAGCCCGTGGCCGCCAAGACGATGAACAGCTGATAGCCCCAAAAGACAAACCGGGCGAGACCGGGGAAGGCAAGTCTCGCCCGGCAAGTGCGTTGAACCACGTAAAAGCTCGTGGCGATCAGCGCATTGCCTCCGAACGCAAAGATCACTGCAGAAGTATGCAACGGCCGCAAGCGCCCGAAAGTTGTATATTCAAAATTGAGATTGAGGACCGGAAATGCGAGCTGCAGCGCGATATACAGACCAGCCAGGAAACCAGCCAAACCCCAGAATATCGTCGCGATAACGCCCAAGCGTATCAGATCATCGTCATAGGTCGTTGCAGCCTGAGACGACAACGCCGGATAGCGCTGACCGACAAAATCAAAGCCCTTTGCGCTCGCAAAGGCGGCAATCAGCGCAGCAAGGCAGGCGATGCTCATATGGACCGAGAAGGCCCAATCGGCACTGGCCGCCGCCGCAAGGAGCAGAACCAAAGCTGTGGCCAACCACGCTCCGCCCCGCATCATCAATCTTTCCATGATATTTCCCCGTTACTTTTCCCCCCGAAAAGGGGAATTGGCATCAAAGCGCATCGCAACCGCGCGGCCTGTCCGCATTGACCTAAGTCAAGCAAACAGACTTGCACATTTTGCAACTGCTATCAGGCAGCTGTTGCGATGTTCTCTAGCCTGCGGCGGTCCTTGATGACGACGCTGCGCCGGTCGGGCAATTCAATGATTTCAGCCTCTTTCAGCTTGGTAAGCTGACGGCTGACGGTTTCGATGGTGAGGCCGAGCAGGTCACCCATTTGCTGGCGATCCATCGGCAGTTCGAACTTGTCAAGAAAAGGTGCGATGGCACTGCATCCGGCGGCACCAAGCCGATCGGAAATCTCGATCAACAATGTGGCGATCCGCTCGCTTGCCGTCTTGCGGCCGAGCAACATCATCCACTGACGGGCGCGGTCCAACTCGTCGAGCGTGCGTTGGAGCAACTTGTGCTGCAGATCGGGATGCTCTTTGGCAAAGCCGTCGAAGGCGGTCCGCGTGAAGATGCACACCTCGGCATCGGTCAGGGCCGTGACGCCATAGGGGCTTTCTTTTCCGAACGGGCGTCCGATAAAATCTGATGGGAAAACAACGCCTACGATCTGCTCACGGCCATCTTGCGTCGACACAGACAGCTTCAAAACGCCTTGAATGACATTGGCTACAACGAGGGATTCGTCGCCTTCCCAGACCAATGTCTGGCCACGTGAAACCATTTGCTTGCGGCCCAATCTGCCTAACGCGGTCAATTCGTCGGGCATCAATGCCGAACAAATCGCGCGGTTGCGGACGACGCAGGTTTCGCAATCGGACATGTATATCGCGCTATCGGGCTTCAGCGGATCGCGCAATCCCTAAACAAAAAAAGCCGCCCTAAGGCGGCTTGATGTGTTGGTTGCGGGAGTAGGATTTGAACCTACGACCTTCAGGTTATGAGCCTGACGAGCTACCGGGCTGCTCCATCCCGCGTCAACCAGGAGCAATCATAAATGACTGATCCAAAAAAGAAAAAGGCGACCGCCGAACTTACGTCCGGTGCCGCCTTTTTGAAATTGTAAATGGGTTTTTCCGTGCTCGTTATCAAAGCGCCTGCTGCAATGCCTGGCGACGCCCTACTCTTCCAACGCTTAAGCGGTAGTACCATCGGCGCAATCAGGTTTCACGGCCGAGTTCGAGATGGGATCGGGTGGGTCACTGATGCTATGG
>JAGNSY010000117.1 GCA_017987825.1 Sphingorhabdus sp.
CTTGTCTTGCTGCACTCCGGCCACGCGCATGAAAGCATCATTGGCGAAGAGGAAACGTCCGTCGCGATCGACCAGCGCCAGCCCGAGCGGAAGGTTCGAGAGCAACTGTTCGACATGCACCTGCCCGGCGCTATCGGCCACGCCACGCCCATCATCGTCAAGGGCTAGCAACATGGCCGCGCCATCTGCTCCGTCATTCGCCAGCGGAACGTGCAGCAGACGCACCGGAGAGGCATGCTTGCCCTCACGCGTGAAATAGACGCTGCCCTTATCGTCGACGCGCAGCAGTGCCGCACATTCGCGATTGGAGATATTCGCCGTCTCGCTGCCTGCGGCGCGCAGTGCAAATGCCGGGTTTGACGTTCGGATGCGGCCCTCCGGCCCAACGGTCACCGCCATCACGCCCGCCATTGCCAGCGCCCTGCCGATCCGGCCGCCGACCAGATCGATCGCCTGCGCCTCAATGCTGAGCGTTTCCACCGGGGCCAAGCGCCAGAGCAGATATTCGTCCGCAGCACCTGTGCGCTGCACTTCTACGCGGTAGCTTGTCCCGCGCTTTACGATTGCGTCGATATTGGCCCGCCCGTCGCGCCAGGCGGTGCGGCCAGCCTTGAGCAGCAATTCACGCTCGGCTTCGCCTAGGCCAAGGTCCGGCGGCGCCTGTAGCCCTTCGAACCACAAATTGAATCGGCCATTGGCACATAGCAGGCGCCCTGCCCGGTCGCTAACGGCCACAGCGGCACGATCCAATTCGATGGCAGAATAAGCAACCGACCAATCGGGCGGCGACGTTTCGCTCGCCTCGGCTGCAGGTCGCTGGATCCGCGCCGCTACCAGAATGAAACCACCCAAACCGATCAGGCCAGCGGCGGTGACAGCCAGCAACATCGGGTCGCTGGTAACTAACCAGACCAGCAACAATGACATCGCAATGGCGGCTGCGATGATGCCGAGATGCAACCTGTCGGCTTCAGCAGCCTCGCCACCTTCGCGTCCCGTTTTGCCGAATTGCGAAGAGGGAAGGCTGCCAGCCAATCTAGGGTTTCCTTATTACCAGATACGAACGCGAGCCCCCGGTGCGAGGTACAGTTTTTGTCCGTCCTTCGGCTGGAACGCATCATACCATTTGTCAAGGTTGCGCACCACCCATACGCGCTGTTCAGACGGGCTGTGCGGGTCGGTTATCAACCGGTTTCTGAGGTTGGCCTCGCGATAGTTGCGTCGCCACACCTGTGCCCAGCCCAGAAAGAAGCGCTGGTCGCCGGTGAAACCGTCAAGGACCGGGGCTTCTTTGCCGCCCAGCGATGCCTTATAGGCTTCATAGGCAACGGTCAGACCAGCTAGATCGCCGATATTCTCGCCCAGCGTGAATTCGCCTTTCACATTAGCGCCGGGAAAGATTTCATAGGCGTCATATTGCTTGACCAGTGCTTCGCTCGCCTTCTTGAACGCAGCGACGTCTGCCTCGGTCCACCAGTCGGACAAGCGACCATTTTGGTCATATTTCGAACCCTGATCGTCGAAATGGTGGCTGATTTCGTGTCCGATCACGGCACCGATACCGCCATAATTAATCGCTGGATCGGCCTTCGGATCAAAGAAAGGCGGCTGCAGGATCGCGGCCGGGAAGACGATCTCATTCATGCTGAAATTCGCATAAGCGTTGATCGTTTGCGGCAGCATGCCCCATTCCCAGCGGCGGATCGGCTGACCCAGCTTGCTGATATTGTCGCCAAAGCCGAATTCATTGGCGCGCATGGCATTTCCAAAAGCATCGCCTTTGACGATCTTCAGCTTGGCATAATCGTGCCACTGGTCAGGATATCCGATCTTGGTGGTGAAATTGGCCAGCTTCTGCTTCGCTTTCACCTTGGTTTCGGACTGCATCCAATCGAGGCCTTCGATGCGACGCCCCATGGCTGCGACCACATTGCGCACCAGTTCGTTCGCCGCCGCCTTGGTTTCAGGCGGGAAATATTTCGCCGCATAGGCCTTGCCGATTTCATCGGTGAGCGCGCCTTCGACGAAACCGATGCCGCGTTTCCAGCGCGCCTGCTGTTGCGGCGTGCCACCCAAAGTCGTTCCGTAGAAAGCGAACACCGTGTCGTCGATCGCCTTAGGCAACGCACCCGAATAATTGGCGAGCGCACCAACCATCATCTGGTCTTTGAACACGCCAATATCGGTTTCAGCAAAAATCTTGGCGGTGGCGGCAACGGCGCTCGGTTGGGCAACAAGGACGTCGCCAATCTTCGGGCTGATCTTCTTCAGCATAGCCGACATGCCAATCTGCGGAGCCAGTGCATCGAGCTCGCCCAGTGTCAGCTTGTTATACACCTTGGTTGCATCGGAGCTTTCTTCGCGGGTCCATTGGACGTCGGCGATCTTCTTTTCGGTTTCGAAAATAGCGTTGGCGCGCGCTTCGGCATTTTTCTCACCCGCATGCGTCAGCATTTTGGCGAGATAGGACTTATAGGCCGTCCGGATCTCTTCAAACTTCGGATTATCGACAAGGTACATGTCGCGATCGGGCAGACCAGTGCCACCTTGGAAAATCTGGAAGATATAGGCGTCTGGATTTTTGTCATCCTGCCCGACAAAGCCGCCGAAAAGCGCACCGACACCTTTCGGCGCCAGCTTGGGCAGCAGGGCTTCAAACTGTTTGTGCGTCTTGACCGCGCGAACCTGTTTCAGGATCGGCTGGATCGGCGTGATCCCCTTTTTCTCGATCGCAGCCTCGTCAAGATAGGTGGCGTAAGCAACACCCATCTTGCTTTTGGGGTCTTTGGCCGCCGTTTCCAACAAGCCCTTCACTCGCTCCTTCGACAAATCGTCAAGCTTGGTGAACATGCCATAATTGGATTTGTCCGCTGGAATTTCGGTTGCCTTGAGCCATTCGCCATTTGCGAACTGATAGAAATTGTCGCCGGGTGCAGTGGCGCGGTCCATGCCTTTTTCGTCAAAGCCAAAGCTGCCCAGTTCGGGTCCGTCCTTAGCGGCTGCCGCTTCCCCTTCTGTATTGGCAGCAGCAGGCGACGCAGCGGCGATGGCTGAAAGCGACACGCTGGCAACGACTGCCAGCTTCCTCAATGAAATCATCTTTGAAAACTCCCCAGTTGGAAACGAGTCCGACCCGACTCGCACAGGGGTCAACTAGCCGCACTAAGGCGCCAAATTAATATCCCGATCCACCAGCAGCATGTGCCTTCGACCGACGACGCCATTTGCTGCCAATCCGCCAACGCCAGAACCAGGCCGATACGACATAGCCGATCGCTGCGCTCATCACCGAAATCACGAAAAGGCCAAACAGCATCGCAGGGGCCGCGTCGGAGAGCAACCAAGCGCTCCATTCCGAAAAACCGGCACCGCTGCTGATCAGTGTCTGGAAGCGTGCGACATCGGCGTGAAGCCCGAGCATCGTATTGCCCACATAGACCGACGCGGCCAAGATAAAGGGCGTGGTTGCAGGCATGCTGAGGAAGGTCATCGCCGCGCCCAAAGGTATATTGGCCCGCACCGGAAGCGCCAACAGAGCAACCCCGGCAATCTGCACACCGGGGATCAGCAGGAAAATCCCGACCAGCAACCCCAGAGCGACACCGCGCGGCACCGATCGACGCGTAAAGCGCCAAAGTGCGGGATGGAAAACGCGATGGGCAAATGGACGCAAGAATCGGCTCCGCTCGAAACTCTCCCGAGACGGTGCCTGGTCATGAATCCACTTGGTCAATCCGTTCATCCGCGATCCCGCATTATCCGTCCCTGTTCCCGCTTCCAGTCCCGCTCTTTTTCGGTCGCCCTTTTGTCCGGCGCCTTCTTACCCTTGGCAAGCGCCAGTTCGACCTTAGCTCGCCCACGATTGTTAAAATATATGGACAGTGGAACCAATGTCATCCCCTGCCGGGCCACCGCGCCATGCAATTTATTTATCTCGCGGACATTAAGGAGCAATTTACGGGGCCGCTTGGGTTCGTGGTTGAAGCGGTTTCCGTGGCTGAACTCTGGAATATTGGCGTTCACCAGCCAGATTTCGCCGCCATCCTTCACCTCGGCATAGCTTTCCGCGATCGACCCTTCGCCGAACCGCAGCGATTTGACCTCGGTTCCGGTCAGCGCGATCCCCGCCTCATATTTGTCTTCGATATGATAATCATAACGAGCGCGCCGGTTTTCGGCGACGACCTTGGTCTTCTGAAATGCTTCGGGTTTGGGGCGGGCCATCAGATAAGTCCTGCGATCTCCAGCGCAGCATCGACCGCAGCCTTACTGGCGGCAGATGCCGGAACAAGCGGCAGTCGCATTTCTTCCGGAAAGCCTTCAATAACCCGCGCCATCGCATATTTCACCGGTCCGGGCGATGCATCAGTAAACAGTGCAGTATGAAGCGGATGGAGCCGATCATTGAGATCACGTGCCAACTGATAGTCGCCGTCGGAGCAAGCCTTTTGGAACTCGGCGCATAGCTTGGGTGCCACATTCGCGGTCACCGAAATACAGCCGACGCCGCCGGCGGCATTAAACGCCAACGCCATATCGTCATTACCCGAAAGCTGGCAAAAATCGACACCGCACCCAAGGCGATGCTCGCCCACGCGGGCAATCTGGCCGCTCGCATCCTTGACACCTACGATCGTCGGAATTTCAGCCAGCCGCGCCAGCGTCGCAGGCTGAATATCAGTTACAGTGCGCGCCGGGACGTTATAGACGATGATGGGCAAATCGCTCTTTTCGGCGAGATGCGCATAATGCGCGTAAATACCGTCCTGATTGGGACGGTTGTAATAAGGCGCAACAACCAGCGCAGCTGCCGCGCCTTCTGCCTTGGCAAACTCCATGTGCCGCACGGCTGTCGCGGTATCGTTCGAACCGCAGCCGGCAATCACAGGGACGCGACCTGCCGCCTTTTCGATACAGATCGAGATAACCCGGTAATGCTCATCATAAGACAAGGTTGGCGCTTCGCCGGTCGTTCCGCATGGAACCAGCGCGGACGAACCTTGTTCTATCTGCCAATCCACCAGCGCGCGAAAATGCGACTCGGAAAACGTTCCGTCGCAAAAAGGAGTCACCAGAGCCGGTATTGAGCCCGTAAACATGGAAATCGCCTTCAAAACTAGCCAAATAGACCGAATAATATGTTCGATGGACCGCAGGGGTGCATGGTTCATCGCCCACTAAGGAGGCAGCCCTTAATATGTCGCGCATGGTAAAGCACCTGATTTCCGCTTCGCTGCTGGCAATTCCAGCTTCTGCATTCGCCGCCAACACGCCCGAGGCGCCCGAGGTCATCTGGCGCACGGGCATTGGTGAGGCCAGCAATGTGCCTACCGCAATGGTCGATCCCAGCGGTGGTAATGTGCCTGCCGCGTTGCAGCGCTGGCGGATGCTCAGCCAGTCGGGCCAGTACAGCTTTTCAGAATATGCGTCTTTCCTGATGACCTATCCGGATTGGCCCAATACCGACGAAATGCGCAAGAATGCCGAACAGGCTATCAATGTGCTGAGTTGGTCGCCCAATCAGGTTGTTGCCTATTTCGACCGGCTTGAGCCGACGACTAATGGCGGGCGGGCAAAATTTGCGCTGGCTCTGGCTGCAACCGGTGACAAGGCGCGCGCTGAACAATGGGGCCGTCGTGCGTGGCGCGAAGGTCCGCTGACCGATGATGACGAGAACCGCCTGTTCCAGCTGATGGCAGGGAAATTGACCGCTGCAGATCATGATGCGCGCACAAGCCGGTTGCTCTGGTCCAATGCAACCCGTGCTGCCCAGAAATGGTTGCCCTACACCTCGTCCGAACGCCGCCCCGTTCTGGAGGCGCAATTGGCGCACGAACTCAAGGCGCCAGATGCCGCCGCCAAATTCGCCGCTATTGGCCAGGCAGGCCTCAGCGACGCCGGATTGTTGATGGAGCGGGTTACCGCCCTTCGTGCCGCTGGTAACAGCTGGGCGGCGCGCGAACTGCTTGCCAGCCGGCCGCAACTCTATGCCCCGCCGCATGTAGCGCGGGATTGGCTGAAAGTGTTGCTGACCAATGCCGAAGCAGCGGAGACAGATGGGCAGTTTGACCTTGCCTATCGCATTGCGTCCAAATTGACCGATGCCTTCCCCGCTGGAACCGACATCACCAAGCTCGATCTCTCGACCCGCGACACCTATACCAGCCTAGCCTGGTTGGCCGGCGAGGCAGCCTATTACAAGCTTGGCCGCCCGCGCGATGCTGTGGAGGCGTTCAAGCTCTACACTGCAGGTGCACGCACCCCGCAAACCCGCGCCAAAGGTCTATATTGGGCAGGCCGGGCCGCCAAAAAGGCCGGTGATCAGCAATTGGCGCAGCAATATTTTGCCGAAGCGGCCCGTTTCTACGATTTCTTCCACGGACAATTGGCTTTGGAAGCACTCGGAAAATCGATGCCCGCCGTTCCGCCAGC
>JAGNSY010000118.1:0-3122 GCA_017987825.1 Sphingorhabdus sp.
GCTGCAATAATACCCGCTATCACCCATTTCCAGCGCAAAACCACTTGCCAATATTGCAGCAAAATTGGCGGTGCTATGCTGGATTGCGCTTCACCTTGGCCAGCGGACAAGTCTGCCGGAAAGTTTGCAGGACCCGATGCGGGCGCGAGTGATTGTAACATTAAAATCGTAGTCCCAGAATTTTATGTTGAAAAGTCGGTGCAGGCTCTTCGATTGTCTTTGACCATATAAGGTTATGCGCTGGCAGCTAGCTTAAAGCACTGGCGAGTTCCACCTTTTTATATCAAATCCGGGGCAGGCAGATGCCATGTCGACCGACGCGGGCGTGCTTGCAAAACATGCTCACCGAACCTAGGGGCATTTCTTTCAGCTTTCTGATGATGCTAGGTTCACATTGCCCCGCTTTGGACAAAATGCAGAAGCGCACTCGCTACAGTTTTGGCTGCTGGCAGCATTTCTCGTTGTGGTTTTTCTGACCGGAGGCGGGTCGCGCACAGATATTGCTTCCTTGGCTATTTTGCGTCCGGCATCGGTGGTGGCTTGCGCACTTGCCTGCTTTACAATTCGGCGCGCGCATTTGGTGCAGCACAAGGCCACTTTAATGGGCTTTGCGGCGATTGCGTCGGTCGCACTGATTCACTTGCTTCCGCTCCCGCCAGCCATTTGGCACTCGCTTTCGGGGCGAGACGAAGTATTTGCGATCGATGCGCTGGTCGGAATCAAGGGCGCGTGGCGACCGCTGACACTCGCGCCAATGAACGGCTGGCACGCACTTGTTTCATTGTGCGCACCGTTGGCGGTATTGCTTTTCGGAATCCAGCTCAGCCGCGAGGATCTGTATCGGCTGTTGCCACTCATCGTAGGTCTAGCTTCATTTTCGGGGTTTCTAGGGTTGTTGCAAGCGGTCGGAAGTGTCGACGGCCCACTTTACTTTTACCGGATCACAAATTTTGGTTCTGCAGTCGGCCTGTTTGCCAACCGCAACCACGCGGCAACGTTGCTTGCCTGTCTTTTCCCGATGCTGACTGTATTGGCGGTAACAGCTCAAGGTTCTGCCGATATGCAGTATCGCCGCAGAATTACGGCAGCAGTCATCGGCGTCGTTCTGGTGCCTTTGGTGCTGGTAACAGGTTCGCGTGCCGGCCTCGTCAACTCTCTGATCGCCCTGGCTGGCTCGGCGTTGATTTACGTCACCTCACGACTACAGTCTGTCGTGCGCAAGACCAAATCCAAACCCAAAAGGAGCGGGGTGACAACGTCGTTGGCTGCAGCGGGGGCTGTTGTGGGCCTTGGATTTCTGACTTTCTTTTTGTCTCGCGCGACCGCTGTTGAGCGACTGTTCTCAAAAAGTTTAGACGAAGAAAGCAGGACGGGTTTCTGGCAGGTATCGCTGGATATTTTCTGGAAATACTTCCCCTGGGGATCGGGCTCCGGGTCGTTTGTGGAGGCCTATTTGCTGGCTGAACCCGATGCCATGCTGGATCCAACCTATCTGAATCGCGCCCACAATGATTGGGTGGAAGTCGCGGTCACATTCGGATTGGCGGGCGTAATTCTTTTGGCGGCGGCATTGGCGGCATATTGTTTGCGGATGTACAGGCTGTGGGGGCAAAGCAACGGCCGGGCGCGGGCAACGGTTTATGGGCGGATGGCAGGCGTTGCGATTGGCATTTTTGGAATTGCTAGTATCTCTGACTATCCGTTGCGGACTCCAACATTGATGTGTGTTTTTACAGTTTGCACCCTGTGGTTTACAATGTCGTCAAACCGGCCTGCGGGCCCGAATGATGTTGGTCAGGAAAATCAGGCGTGAAATCCGGCACCAAACGCAACCGGTTTCGGTCCAAGTTTGACGGCATCGGGCTCAAGCGCGCGCTCCTTTTGCTCGTTATAACTCCATTTTTGACTTATGGGGCGTTTGCGCTCGCGGTATCGGGGATTACCCGTCTGAAAAATCCGGATGCTGCGTTACTATTTGTTCCAAATGAAAGTTCTGCCCTGGCGGCCAAGGCCGATCGGCTATTTTTTGCAGAACCTGCTAATCCGCCGGATCGTGTTCGTAAGCTTGCGTTGGATGCGTTGCATAGCCAGGCGTTCAACCCCAAGGCGCTGCGCCTGTTGGGCTATTATTATGACTCGCGGGGTGATTCAGGCCGCGCGGAGAAATATGTCAAAAAGGCGGCTTACCTCTCCCGCCGGGAGCCCGGTGCGCAGCTTTGGCTGATTGAGGCGTCTGCAAGGGCCGGAGACATCCGGGAAACGTTGAAACATTATGACATTGCGCTGAGGACAAAACCCGAAACTCAAACGATTCTGTATCCGAGGCTGCTCAACGCGATTGAGGATAAGGAAATTCGAACTGCTCTGAAGCCTTATATTCGTCAAGATGCGAGCTGGATATATGGGTTCCTTGTCTATGCGAACGGCAATAGTACCAATCTTCCAGTTCTTGTGGACCTACTGGTGGAGACCGGAGGGTTGACGCATGTCGCAAACGCAAGGGAACGCGAGACGGCTTTGCTCAAGCGGTTGGTTGCCGAAAACTACTATGCCGATGCGCGCCGGCTTTTCCTCCAAATGTCTGGTGCCAAACCTGCGCGAATGGCGAGTGCGGCTTTCGACGATAGCGATCGCGATGAACGCTTTGGTCCAATGGGTTGGCAGTTGCTCGAAGACCCGGATGCGGGGGGAGGTTTCATTGGCAATGTCGGTGATCGCCAGACTATGCTTTCACTCTTCGCCAATTCGGCGACGACGCGGCCCGTGGCGACGAAGCTCCTCTATCTGAAGCCCGGCACTTATCTGTTTTCGGCGCGGCTGGCCAATCTTGACCGCGGTGATGGTGGCTTCCTGCGCTGGCAGTTGCGCTGCCCGGCTATCGGTGGCGCACCGGTTTGGACTATCGATAGCATCAACGTCGCGCTTCGGGCCGAACTCGCAGTTCCCGCCAATTGCCCGGTGCAATATCTTGATCTGATCGCCTCTGGCGGCAAGGGGCAGACGGGTCTGGAGGCAACTATTGCCTCGGTCTCTGTTGCGCCGACCAACTGACGGGCAGAGCCGATGGATCGCAGACGCATTTTCATTACGGGGACGGCGGGCTTCATCGGCTATCATCTCGC
>JAGNSY010000118.1:3222-6361 GCA_017987825.1 Sphingorhabdus sp.
CCGGATATGGCGCTGTTCAAATTCACCAAGGGCATCATCGACGGCACCCCGATTGACATTTACAACAATGGCGACATGTGGCGCGACTTTACCTATGTAGAGGATCTTGTCCGTGGCATTGCGGGCCTGATCCAGGCCACCCCGCAGCGCCCCGAAAACTCTGAGGATATAACGCCCGGAGACAGCCTGAGCCCCGCAGCACCCTTCCGCGTCGTCAATATCGGCAATTCGGACAAGGTACGGCTGATGGATTTTGTCGACGCCATCGAGGCGGAGATCGGCAAGAAAGCGATCCGCAATTATATGCCGATGCAGCAGGGCGATGTGCCTGCGACTTGGGCAGATGCGTCGCTCCTACAGTCGCTCACAGGCTATTGCCCGGAAACGCCGTTCCGCGAGGGCGTGGCGCGCTTCGTGCGCTGGTATCGTGACTATTACGCGTGCTGACCATTCTCTGATTTGCTGCAGTTTCAACCACCGACCGCATCGCCATTGTCGGCGATGAATGCCGCTGCTTGACCGCTTTTCAAAATAGAACATAATATGAACATATGCGAGTCGGTGATTCTTCCCTGCTTGCCCTTCGGGGTGAAAGCTGTGCCTTGCGGCCTGTGCTGCAGCGTTGGACGAGCGGCGTGGCTTCGCTCGATACCGCGCTGGCTGGCGGGCTGGCTTATGGGCGCGTGCATGAATTATATGCCGCACAGGGAGAGGATGCAGCGGCGGCGGCTGGTTTTGCGCTTGCCCTGCTGACGGCCATGACCGGACCCGAATCGGGCGATGGCCGCCCCGCGCTTTGGTTGCGTTCGCGCCGGGCGGTGCGGCAGGCGGGCGTGGTGCAGGCCAATGGCTGGACGGAGCTCGGCGGACGCCCCGGAGACTGCCTGTTTGCCATAATTGCCGATGCGAAAGAGCTGCTCAAGGCGGCGGTCGATGGTTTGCGCAGCGGTGCGCTGGGCGCGGTTGTCGTCGAAACGCAGGGGAGCCTGCCTGAGCTGGACCTGACCGCGAGCCGCCGCCTTGCGCTTGCTGCCGAGAAATCGGGGACGACGCTTTTCCTGCTGCGCAGCGGGGCGGAGCCGGTGCCGAGTGCGGCTGAGACGCGCTGGCGGGTGGCCGCGGCGCCTTCGCGCGCACTCCCCGCCAACGCCCCCGGCGCGCCTGTTTTCGATATTGAATTGTTGCGCCAGCGTTCGGGCCCGTCGGGCCTCAGCTGGCAATTGGAGTGGAACCGTGACCGACGCATCTTCACCGAAGCGGCGGCAGCTGGCGCTCTGGTTTCCCTACCTGTCCGCGGATCGCCTGCGGCAGCAGGAGCCGGACCGGTGCGTCTCGGCCAGCGCGCCGCCTGACGCAGCACTGGTGTTTGTCGCGAAGCAGAAAAATGCGCTGCGGCTGGCGGCGGTGGATGCGGCTGCGCAAGCATTGGGGCTGGCCCCGGGAATGGCGCTGGCCGATGCGCGGGTGCGCGTCCCCGGCCTGATCGCGGTCGAGGCCGATACGGCGGCGGACCGGCACTGGCTCGATCTGCTGGCGCATTCGTGCACCCGCTTCTCCCCGCATGTCGTGCCGCACCCACCCGATGCCATCGCCATCGACATTGCGGGCTGCGAGCATCTCTTTGGAGGCGAGGCAGGTCTGGTTGAGGCGCTCGCCGAGCATGTCGAACAACGTGGCATGACGGCGCGCATCGCCTGTGCCGCGACGGCGGAGGCTGCGCTCGCGCTCGCCCGCCATGCCCGGCTTCCGGTAGCGGACGAGGGCAAGGCCATTCGAGCGCTGCCCGTGATGGCGCTGGGCCTCGACGAAGAGGCGACGCTGGGGCTGGTGCGCGCGGGGTTGAAAAGCATTGGCGCGGTGGCGGCGCGGCCAAGGGCGGCGCTCGCGGCACGCTTCGGGATAGAGGCGGTGCGTGCGCTCGAACGGTTATTGGGCGAAGAGCATCGCCCCGGCACCCCGCTGCGTCATCAGGCCCCTTTGCGTTTCGAACGCCGCTTTGCCGAGCCGGTCGCGCATGAGCGCGCGGTGGCGGCGGCCTTTGCCGAATTGCTGGCGGAGAGCGCGCGGGTGCTGGAGAAACGCGGACTGGGCGGGCGGCGTTTCCGCCTGACGCTCGATCGCAGCGATGGCGCGAAGCGGCGGCTCGCAATCGAGACCGGCGCACCCACGCGCGACGCCGCACTGGTGCTGCGGCTGTTCGATGAACGGATCGCCAGCCTTGCCGACCCGCTCGATCCCGGCTTCGGCTATGACCGGCTGCTGCTCCATATCCCGCTCGCCGAACCGCTGGCCGCGGCCCAGCCTGCGCTTGACGGGGCGGAGAAGGCCGATGGCCGTCTGGCTGAACTGGTCGACCGGCTGAGCACGCGGCTCGGCCCCGGCAGCATCCGGCGGCTGGTGCCCAATGACAGTCATATCCCCGAACAGGCGCAGCTCGCGCTGCCCGCCATCCATGCCCTCGCACCTATGCGCTGGCCCGCCCCGCGCACAGGCGAACCGCCGCTGCGTCCGCTCTTCCTCTTCGATCCACCGCAGCCGGTCGAGGTGATCGCCGAGGTGCCCGACGGCCCGCCGCACCGCTTCCGCTGGAAACGCAATTTACACGAGGTGCGGCTCTATGAAGGGCCCGAGCGGATCGCGAGCGAATGGTGGAAGACAAAGGGCGGCGAGCAGAGCGGGCGAAGTGGCCTCACCCGCGACTATTACCGCATCGAGGATGCGCGCGGCCGCCGCTACTGGATTTTCCGCCACGGCCTTTATGAGGAAAAGGCGCAGCCCAAATGGTATCTGCACGGCCTGTTCGCATGACTGCGCCGTTCGCCGAACTGGTCGCTGCGACCAATTACAGCTTTCTGCGCGGGGCATCGCACCCCGCCGACATGGTGTGGCGCGCGGCTTTGCTAGGGATGAACGGCATCGGCATTGCGGACCGGAATACGGTCGCCGGCGTCGTCCGCGCGCATATCGCCTGGCGCGAGGTGCGGGCGCAGATGCCCGATTTCCGGCTGGTGGTCGGCGCGCGGCTGGTCTTTGCCGACGCTACGCCGGATATTGTCGCCTATCCGATGACCCGCTTTGGCTGGGGGCGGCTGACCCGGCTGCTGACGCTTGGCAACCGGCGCGCGGTGAAGGGCGATTG
>JAGNSY010000119.1:0-3865 GCA_017987825.1 Sphingorhabdus sp.
GGCTATGAGGCGCACATTCATCTGACGCTGACCGATGATCACCCTTGGGCGCAGGCCTTTGTAATCATCGAAGCGCTCCCGATTTCGAAAGCATGACTGTTTTGAATAGCGAACCCGTTACCACCGAAACCGAAACCACCGCCGCGCCCGCCGCAAAGCAAAGCTGGCTGCACACGCTGTGGGTTGAGATAAAGGGCCTGTTCTGGCTGCTGATGGCTGTGCTCGCCTTTCACAGCTTCATCGCCAAGCCCTTCTACATACCTTCCATCTCGATGATGCCGACGCTGCTTGTGGGTGATAGGCTTTTCGTTTCCAAATTCGCCTATGGCTGGAGCTTCGTTTCGCCCACCATCCCCAATCCGGCCGCGCTCTTCCAATGGCTGGTGTTGCGCGAGGAGGTCGATTCGCTCGCCTTCACTTTGCCCGAAAGCAAAGGTCGCGTCTGGGGATCACTGCCCGAGCGGGGCGACGTCGTGATCCTGACGCCTGAGGGCAAGAACCAGGATTATATCAAGCGCGTCATCGGCATGCCCGGCGACCTGTTCGAAATGCGTGGTGGAGAGATTTACCTGAACGGCAAGAAGGTGAAAGTGGAGTCGCAGCCGGTGAAAGACCTGCCGGTCGACGCAAACAACCCCTGCACCGAAATCGATTTCCCCGGTGCGCTGGTTCAAGAAGCCGACGGCAGCCTGCACTGCTATGTCACCATCGTGCGCGAAACGCTGCCCAATGGCGTCAGCTATGACACAATCGACGCGAGACGCGGGTCGACCGATGATGTCGCGCCTTTGCGTATTCCGGCTGGCCATTATTATCTGCTCGGCGACAATCGTGACAACAGCGCCGATAGCCGCGTAGATGCGCCAATCGGGCTTGGTGGCCCTGTGGCGTGGGAACGGATCGGTGGCCGCGCGGAGATCATCACCTTCTCGCTCGACGGTTCGACCGGACTCAATCCGGCAAGCTGGTTCTCTTCGTTCCGAGGTGGCCGTGCGGGCACCAGCCTGCGCCCCGATACAGCCGAACCGGCAGCTGCAAAATGAGCATGGCAGGCGATAGATGTATCTGATCGCCTGCTTCCTGCTCGGCATTGCCAATTTCGCGATGCACAAGGCCGTGGTGGAATCGGGCCATCCCTTCGTCGAGGATACCAAGCTCTATTTCGGCAAGCATTTCGGGCGTAACGGCAGCTATTTCCTCGAATTCGGAATATTGCTCGGCGCGATGCTGTTTGCCTATTCGGAGTCAGGGATCATCCTTGGCTTTTATGCGGCTTATACTGCGTTCAATGCGATCGCCGCATGGTTGCTGCTTTCCCGTCGTTTTTGAACGTCGATGTAGTTTGTCCCAAACTATCAGTCGCTAATCGAACGGCGCTGTTTCGAAAACAATTGTAATCCTAACCAGCCTGCACAGGGAGCACAAAAGGGCCGCAGAGCCCGGCAGGAGTGGATATATGAATTTGTGCGCCCGTCGCATGTTTGCGACTTCCGGAAGTGTGCTTGCATTGGCAGCAGCACATCCAGCCTTGGCCAACACCAGTGCAACTGCGCCGCAATTTGAGGAAACCAGAACCGATCTGGAGCCGCGAGCCGAAAACGGACGGCAAATCTACGAGTCCGCGCAATTTACCCGTTTTGCCCCGCAAACCGCGCTCGATATGGTCGGGCAAATTCCCGGTTTCATCATCAGCCAGGTCAGCACCGATCGCGGCCTGGGCGAAGCCAGCCAGAATGTGCTGATCAACGGTCAACGTATCACCGGCAAGAGCAATGACGCACAAACCGCGTTGTCACGCATTGCCGCTTCTTCGGTCATCCAGCTCGAAATCGCCGATGGCGCAACGCTCAACGTGTCCGGCCTCAATGGTCAGGTGTTGAACGTCGTCACCAAGCCCGACAGCCTCCAGGGCAATTTTGCGTGGCGTCCGCAATGGCGGCGGCGGGTTGATGACTTCTGGATCAATGGCGAGGTCAATCTTTCGGGCAAGCTTGGCAAAGGCGACTTCACTTTGGGGCTTTCGAACAGCAACGGCTTTCGCGGCGGTGGCTGGGGCTATGAGGATGTCCGCGACGCCAATGGCGACCGCCTGTTCATCCGCGACGTCCGCTCGCGGTCTCAGGGCGATCGCCCGCGACTGGCAGGCGCCTACACGCTGAAAAGCGACAATGGGAATATCCTCAACGCCAACGGTGCGCTCGAATTTTTCGAGTTCCGCGGCAAACGCACCTTTGTGCGGCAACAGCCCGGTGTTGCAGACATATTAGAGGCCGGATCCGACCGTGAGGATGAGTGGAATTTCGAACTTGGCGCCGATTATGAATTCGGCCTCGGCGGTGGCCGACTGAAGCTCATCGGATTTCACAGGTTTGAACACAGCCCGTTTGAAAACCAGTTCCGCACCACGCCGAGCGATGGCTCGCCGGAGAGCGGACAGCGCTTCAACCAGCTGATTGACGAGGGCGAAAGTGTGCTGCGCGCCGAATATCGCTGGAAGTCGGGCAAGGCCGATTGGCAGGTTTCGGCCGAAGGTGCGTTCAACTATCTCGACGCCGACTCCGAATTTTTCCAGCTCGACAGCGGCGGTATCTTCCAGCCGGTTCCGCTGCCCAATGCGACCGCGCGGGTGGAGGAAAAACGCGGGCAAGTCATCTTGTCTTACGGCCGCCCGATCGCCAAGGATTTGACCCTGCAGGCGACGCTGGGCGGCGAGTATAGCGAACTGGGGGTGACCGGACCCAATGGCAACGCCCGCCAGTATATCCGGCCCAAGGGATCGATTGCGCTCGGCTGGAAGACATCGCCCGTGCTCGACATCAGTGCGAAGTTCCAGCGCAAGGTGCTGCAGCTCAATTTTGGCGATTTCCTCGCCTCGGTCGATGTGCGCAACAACAACGCCAATGCCGGCAATTTCGGGCTGGTGCCACCGCAAAGCTGGCTGCTGAATCTGGAAGCGAACCGCTCGCTGGGCAAGGTCGGATCGGTAAAGCTGAAGGTCGATCTTGAATCGATCAGCGATCTAGTCGACCGCATCCCGATTACCGCGACCGCCGAAGCGCCGGGCAATATCGAAAGCACCGCCAAAAGGCTGCGTACCGAAATCAATGCCAGCTTCCTGCTCGATACTATTGGCATCAAGGGCGCCAAGCTCGACCTGATCGGCGCATGGCAAACCGCGTCGCTCCGCGACCCGCTGACCGGCGAGAAGCGCCCGCTCAGCAATCGTGGGCGCTCTTATTGGAATCTCGATTTCCGGCATGATATACCCGGCAGCAACTGGGCCTATGGGGCCTTTGCCGAGGATAGTTCCGACTATGGCTTTTACCGGCTCGACTATTTCGGACGTGATTATCGCACCGGGCCGATGGTCGGGGCTTTTGTTGAGCATAAAAATATACTCGGCCTCAAGGTGCGCGGCCAAATTATCAATCTCGCCGGTCAAACCGAAGGCTATGACGAGGTCTTCTATGTCGACCGCCGCGATGGGCCGATCGATTTCACCCACACCGGTCGCAACAAATATGGCCTGATTTACCGGGCTACTGTCAGCGGGACTTTCTAAACCCCGATACTTCCCTATATCGGCCTGATGCAGGGAATGGCGGCACAGCCCGAAAACGGGAAAGAAAAGGAAGCAGCAAAAGCGGAGGCGAGTTTCGCCACGCTCAAACGCTTCCTGCCCTATTTGTGGCCGAAGGATATGCCCGCTTTGCGCATCCGCATCGTCATCGCGATGCAGCTGGTGCTGGTTTCCAAAGGCGTGCAGCTGTCGATGGGCTTCGTCTATGGTGCCGCGATCGACCGGATGCAGCCGGGGCTGGAGGCGGGCGTCTGGATGGCGATCGGGCTGGTCGTCGCTTACACC
>JAGNSY010000119.1:3965-6358 GCA_017987825.1 Sphingorhabdus sp.
GCTGGTGCTGGTTTCCAAAGGCGTGCAGCTGTCGATGGGCTTCGTCTATGGTGCCGCGATCGACCGGATGCAGCCGGGGCTGGAGGCGGGCGTCTGGATGGCGATCGGGCTGGTCGTCGCTTACACCGGTGCGCGCTTTGGCGGGGTATTGTTCGATAATTTGCGCAACACCGTGTTCGAGCGCGTCGGGCAGGATGCGACGCGTCGGCTCGCCGAAAACACTTTTGCGCACCTGCACCGGCTATCGATGCGTTTCCACATGAACCGCCGCACCGGCGCGGTCACCAAGGTGATTGAGCGCGGCACCAAGAGCATCGATGTGATGCTCTATTTCATGCTGTTCAACATCGCACCGACCGCGATCGAGCTGCTCGCGGTGCTGGTGATCTTCTGGTTCAAATTCGGCATCGGGCTAGTGGTGGCCACCGTCGTCATGGTCGTGACCTATATCCTCTTCACCCAGCGCGTTACCGACTGGCGCAACAAGCTGCGCGAGGAGATGAACGAGCTCGATACCGCGACGGTCGCGCGTTCGGTCGACAGCCTGCTCAACTATGAAACGGTCAAATATTTCAACGCCGAAGATCGCGAGACCGACTATTATGCAAAGGTCGCGCGCCGCTATGCCGATGCCGCGGTCAAATCCGAAAACTCGCTGGCGTGGCTCAATATCGGCCAGTCTTTCATCACCAATTTGATGATGGCAGGCGCGATGGGGTTCAGCGTCTGGGGCTGGGCGCAGGGCCGGTTCAGCACCGGCGATGTCGTGCTGGTGAACACGTTGCTGATGCAGCTGTTTAGGCCATTGGATATGCTCGGCATGGTCTATCGCACGATCCGCCAGGGCTTGATCGACATGGCCGCGATGTTCGATCTGGTCGATACCCCGCCAGAGATTGTCGACAAGCCCGGTGCAACTATGCTCCGCGTTTCCGGCGGGGAGTTGGCATTCGAAAATGTGACCTTCGGCTATGATGCTGATCGGCAGATATTGAACGGCCTGTCCCTCCGCATTCCGCCCGGCAAGACGCTCGCGGTGGTCGGGCCTTCGGGGGCGGGCAAATCGACCATCGCGCGTCTGCTCTACCGTTTCTACGACGTCACCGGCGGGCGCATCACCATCGACGGGCAGGATTTGCGCGACGTGACCCAGTCGAGCCTGCGCGCACATATCGGCATCGTCCCGCAGGATACCGTGCTATTCAACGACAGCATCGGTTACAATATCGGCTATGGCCGCGAAGGTTCCAGCCAGGCGGAAATCGAGGATGCGGCACGTGGCGCGCAGATCCACAATTTCATCGCCGCCCAGCCGAAGCAATATGAAACGCAGGTCGGCGAACGCGGTCTCAAATTGTCGGGTGGCGAGAAGCAGCGGGTCGCGATCGCGCGCACCCTGCTCAAAAACCCGCCAATCCTGATCCTCGACGAAGCCACAAGTGCGCTCGACAGCCGCACCGAAGCCGAAATCCTCGACACGCTCGACGAGGTTGCCAAGCAGCGCACCACCATCGTCATCGCGCACCGCCTATCGACCGTGGTCGGTGCCGACCAGATCGTTGTGCTCGATGCGGGCCGTATCGCCGAACAGGGAACGCATGCCGAACTGCTCGCCAAGGACGGGCTCTACGCAGAAATGTGGGCACGCCAGCAGGCCGAAAAAGAAGAAGAGGCGGTTGCGGCAGAGTAGCGTGCAACCGGCATCTAAATAATTCGTCACCCCCGCGCAGGCGGGGGCCCAACTCCGGTCATCGAAATTTAGACGGCGGGGGTTGGATTCCCGCCTTCGCGGGAATGACGACAGAATTAATTTGACGATCTTGCGCAGACCATTTGTTCTTTATATGTTCCATAGCGACTCGACTATCCACAGCGAAAGTCGCCGATGCCCGAAGACCGCTCTATTCTTGAGGAACTATCCGGCCTAGCGGGCAGGAAGATGCTCGCGCCCGATACTCTCGACCCTGCCGATGTGCTGCACCGCGTTTTCGGTTTTGCCGAGTTTCGCGGGGTGCAGGAACAGGTGGTACGCCGGACGCTCGACCGGCAAAGCACGCTCGCGGTAATGCCGACCGGAGCGGGCAAGTCGCTCTGCTACCAGTTATCGGCCCTGCTGCTCGACGGCACCTGCATCGTCATCTCACCGCTGATTGCGCTGATGCACGATCAGTTGCGCGCCGCTAATGCGGTGGGCATCCGCGCAGCAACGCTGACTTCGGCTGACAGCAATCGTGCAGAGACCATCGAACGGTTGCAGAGCGGCGCACTCGACCTGCTCTATGTCGCCCCCGAACGCGCCTCGACCGCCGATTTCCAGAGGCTTCTGGCCGAGACCAAAGTGTCGCTGTTCGCCATCGACGAGGCGCATTGTGTGTCTGAATGGGGGCATGATT
>JAGNSY010000016.1:0-16329 GCA_017987825.1 Sphingorhabdus sp.
CGGGCGTCAGTGCATCCGCAGCGCTCACTTGCGCCCATAACCGCTCCCGATCTTCCCTGATTGCGCCCACCTGATCGGTATCTACTCTCAGCGACAGGCCCGCAAACCAAAGCTGCATCCCTTGGGAAAGCGCGCGCAAAATCTTGGACGTCAGCGGCAATATGGTCTGGTGCCACAGCGCCTTGTTCGCCTCGCGATAGTTGGCATAGGTCGCATCCCCCGGCAGACCGAGCAGCACGGGCGGCACACCAAAGGCGAGGGCAATCTCGCGCGCGGCAGCGGCCTTCAGTCCGGCAAAGTCCATATCGGCAGGCGACAGGGACAGTGCCTGCCATTTCAACCCGCCTTCGAGCAGCAACGGCCGACCCGCATTGTTGCTGCCGGAAAATTGCGCGGCCAGCTCTTCCTTCAGCCTGTCAAACTGTTCACCCGACAGCGTCTCTGCACCTTCATGCACCAGAGCACCACTGGGCCGCGCGGCATTGTCGAGTAGCGCCTTGTTCCATTTGGCCGAGGCGTTGTGGATCGCAATCGCGCCCGATGCGGCACCCAGACAGCCCAGCCCATATTGATCATCGAGCGGATGGTGGCTGCGGATATGGATCAGTTCATTGCTGCCCAGCCGCGTCACGGCCTCACCTGCCTTATAGCGGAAGGCAACGGGCCAGCCGCGCGCGTCGGCCTCAACCGAAACCCGTTCCGGGCGCAGCGCATAAAGCTCGCACAGCGACCCATCGGGCGCGGTCAGCAACTGCACATAGCCATTGCCATGGAGCAGCAACTGCGCGGCCAATGTTTCCAGCAAGCTTTGCCCGCCCGATGTCGCCGCGACCAGCGCCGCCGCTGAATCGTCGCTCGCGGCAAGCGGCGCCGAAGCAACACCCTCCGCTACCAGCCGCACTGCGCGCTGCGCAATTGCATTGTTGAGATAACCATCCCGCATTTGCGCCTCATACGCCATCGGCCATTCGCCGAGCGACCAACTGCCAAAGCGCCGCGCGAGCGGGACATGCGTTTTAGCCGGACGCGCCAATGCACGCCCGGCTGACTTCCAGCCGAAGATTTTCATTTGTGACTCCAGATTTCCTAAAGCTGCCGAATCCGCGGCTCTGCCCCGCGCTTTCCCAGCATCAATTCGCTCATCGCCCAGACCAGCGCATCCGCCCGGTCCGGTGACCGTCCCGGTCCCTCATACCCTCCGCCCGATATCAGGCCGCACAGTTCGTCTTCCAGCTCGGGAAAGCCGCCGATATGGAAGGCCTTGCCCGCCTCGTAAAGCATCGCAACCGGTTCCGCCCGCGCAACCTTGCCTCTGGACGCCGAAACCTTTTTCACCGGCATTGTCACATCGGCAGCCTGCAGAGTGCTGACCACCATGTCGCCGCCATTATTCGCCTCTGCCACCACCCGATCCGCGCCCCAGGTGAGCGCGGCGGCGGAGACGGCGCTGGCCCAGCCTTCGGGACTGCGGCCCTTCACGCTGTGGTCGGCGAGCACATAAGCTTTGCCGTCGGAGCCTTTTCCCACCACCACGATTCCGCAGGCATCGCCGCCGGTGCTCGCTGGTGGATCGACGCCGATGACGATACGGCGCATTTCTGGCGCGCCCTTAATCCTACATCTTTCAATCAAATCGCGGGTCCACAGCGCATCCTCTGCATCTTCCAGAAATTCGCCGAGCAATTCCTGCCGACCCAGCCGCGCGTGGCCATAGACTTCGTGCATCGCGGCGCGAAAGCTGGTGGGCAGGTTCGACCGGTTGGCCTCCATCGCGCCGCGGGTAATTTCGACGCCGCCTTCGACCAGCAAGCGCCGAACCAGCAGCACCGACCGGGGCGTGGTGGTGGCGACAATGCGCGGTGTTTCGCCCAGCCGCATTGTCATCGCCAAATTGTCCCACGCCGCCACGCCATCATGCCATTTGGCGACCTCGTCGGCCCAGGCCAGATGATGTTCGGGGCCGCGCAGCCCCTCTGGTTCCGACGCGGCAAAGACAGTGGCGATGGCACCGGTAGGCCAGATCAGCCGTTTGAGCGATGGCTCCCATATCGGGCGCTTTTCATCGGGAGCAATCGCCAGCAAGCCGCTTTCGCCCTCGATCATCACGCTGCGCGCCTCGTGCATTGTCGCTGCGACCAATGCGATGCGCAGCGACCCATCGGCCTCGGCCTGCGCGCGCACCCATTCGGCGGCCATGCGGGTTTTGCCAAAGCCGCGCCCGGCCATGACAAACCATGTGCGCCAATCGCCTTCGGGCGGGCGCTGATCATCGCGCGCCCACAGATTCCAGTCATATTCGAGTTGCCATTGATCCTCCGGCTTTACCTTCGCCAGCCATTTGACGCGCTCTTCCGGATCGATCTGCGCGATGCGCTCTGCTTCACTTCGGGGTTCCGTCGTCATCGCTCATCCTTTGGCGCATTGCGGCAAAGCGCGCTTCGAGCCGCGCCTGTACTTCCTTTGGATCGCGCGAACGCGACGGTGCGGGCGTCGCCCCCACCCCTCGCACAGTTGCGCGGTGGGCGGCAAGCAGCGCCATGCCCATCCGCGCCTTCATCTGTTTCTGTTTGAAGGTGCTGTCTTTCATATTGCTGGCGGGTGGTGACAAGGCCTCCGCGAGCAAATTCGCCTCCAGCCGGGCATAGCCTTCGGACAATGCCTTCATCCATTGATCGCAAAACGCCGCGCAGCTCTTGCGCAGGTCATAGACCGGCTTGGTCATGACCCCGGCAACCTTTGCCGATGCAGTTACATTCGATGTTTGCGCGAGATGCGCTAGGAACAGCTTTTGTGCGGCTGTCCCAAATTTCCTCGGTTTTCCTCCTGCCTTTTTCGAAAACGCCATGTCCGAATTCCTTTCGCGCAAAACGAAGGGGCCGGATGCGGTAATCACCGCCCCGGCCCCGAATCACATTTTCCCAATATCCCAAATAGTGCCAGAATGGCGTTACGATGTCAAGAGATATTTTCCTATATGGTTATTTTCTTCGCAGACCCTAACCGCGGAGCTTTGCCAAAATGGCCTGTTCCTTGGCGATAATCCCCGCAAAACTCGGGCGGGCATGGACACTGTCGAGCCAGGCGCGGGTGCGCGGCCAGCGGCTCCAATCAACGCCGTCGCAGGCATGGTCGAAATTAACCGCCATGCTCGCAACCGCAATATCGGCAATGCCAAATGCCCCACCCACCAGAAATCCGCCGGGGTCGGGAGCAACGCTTTCCAGATAGTCGAGCAATTTGGGCAAATCGACCTCCTCACCTTCGGCAGCCAGATCGGCATTGCCCGGTTTGCGCTGGAACAACGGCGCGACCACACGGTTGAAGAAGCATTTGAAGACGACGACGCTCATCAGCGTATCGGCAAATTCCTCAAACCACACCGTTCGCGCGGCATCCGCCGGATCGGCGGATAGCATCGCGCCATCAGGATGCTTCTTTTCAAGATAGGTCAGGATCGCGGTCGAATCCGACACTGCAAAATCGCCGTGGGTCATCGCGGGCATTTTGCGCAAAGGGCTGGCGCGCAGGAATTCGGGATCGACGGCGTCGAGCGTGATATTCTCCAACTCATACGGCAGGCCGCGTTCAGCGCAATAGACCATGATCTTGCGGACAAAGGGAGAGAAGGAGGAGCCGTAGAGTTTCATGCGGACAGACTTTCTGAGGAATTGGGATTGTTGCGCAACACAGACTGCCAAATCAGTGGCATATTGCAACCGATAAATGGCCATCCTTGTAAATCGCCGCTGAGCAGCTAAGCCTAGGCCAATCGCTATTGGGGTGGGGTAAGATGGACGGCTTGATATTGTTGCTCGCGCTGGTCCTGGGTGTCTGGATGCTCAACCTCAACGGCCGCATCAAGATGCTTGAAAACCGGCTTGCCGATGCACTCGATCTGCTGACCTCCGGGAAAAGGCCGGAAACCACCGCACCCGCTGCCGAACCGGACTTGGCCGAAACCCCCGCCGCGGTAAAGCCAGCGATTGCCTATGCCAGCCGCCGACCGGCGACGCTGCGCAGTGAGGCGAAATCGGCACCACCCCCGATAGCGGTGGACGAAGAGCTTCCCTCAACCGTCGACCCGGTGGAATTGCCGCAACGATCGGCAAGTTGGAGTTTCGAGGAACTGGTCGGCGGCAAGCTGCCGATCTGGATCGGTGGCATTGCGCTGGTTTTCGCAGGGTTTTTCCTCGTGCGCTATACGATTGATGCCGGGCTTCTGGGTCCCGGAACCCGTTCGGTGCTGGCAACTATTTTCGCCTTCTTGCTGATCGCGGGCAGCCAATGGGGCGGACGGCTTCCCAAAATTGGCGAATCCTTCACTGCCGACCCGCGCATCGCCCAGTCACTGGCAGGGGCAGGCATCGCGACCCTGTTTGGCACGCTGTACATGGCTGCCGAAATCTATGGCTTGATCGGTGTACCGGTCGCTTTTGCGCTGCTGATTGCCACTACCGTATTAGCCTTTGCGCTCGCTTTGCGCCACGGTCCGCCAACCGCATTGATGGGACTGGTCGGCGGATTTACCGCGCCTTGGGTGGCAGGGCTCGGTCCCGACAATGTCCCGGTCTTGCTGCTCTTTCTGGGGGTATTCCTCGCGGGGTTGTTCGGACTGGCGCTGTGGCGGCGCTGGCTCTGGCTGTTGCTGTTGGCAAGCGGCGGCGGCGCGCTTTGGACGATCGGTCTGGTTGTCACCGCAAATGATTCGCTTCCGCTGATCGGAATGTTTGTCATGATCGCCGGCGGTGCAGCGGTATTGGTTGGCGACCGCTTTGCAGAGGATGATCCGAGACTCGCGGCCGTGGCTCGGTTTGCGCCGATGGGGATCGCGCTGTTGCAACTCGCGATGTTGCTGCCGCGACTGGAATTCAGCTTCATCGGCTGGGGGTTCTATGCTGCCTTGTCCGCCGCCGCAATCGGTCTGGCTTGGCGCGACGACCGGCATTTGCCCAATATATTCGGCGCGCTTCTGCTCTGCCTGATGCCGCTGGCGACTGGATGGGGAAGTCAGGCCGGTCACAGCATGATGACCCTTGCGTCGGTGGGCACGGGCCTGCTGTTTGGCGTCCCCGGACATCTGCGCGCAGCATCATCGGCGGTCAGTCGAAGCTATTGGGCGCTGCTGGCATTGCTGGCGCAGGCCCTGCCCTTCTTCACGGCCTTTTCGCTCGCCAAGCCTGAATTCTCCGATTTCGCATGGGGCGGTGTCGCTGCCTTGCTGATCGTTCCGGCTGGATATATCGCTTGGCAATGGCGCAGCGCAGAAAGCTATATTGACCGGATCGTGCGGATCGCAAGCGCCGGGCTTGCCGCACTTATGGGCTGGATCGCACTCACCCACTGGTTTTCCAACGACTATCTCGCCAGCGCGACTTTCGTCGTTACAGCGGCGTTGGCGGCATGGGCGATGCGGACCCAAAGCAAGGCAATGCAGGAACTGGCGGTGATACCTCTGGCTTTTGGCGTGCTGGCGCTTGCGACCGGGTCATGGCGCTTTTTCGAGGCGCTGAACAATTCTCTCGGCGGGATAAAGTTGATGGCATCGACCCTCCCCGAAATTGGGGAGGCGGCGCGGATGACGTTGCTCCCCGCATTGCTGGTGGGACTCATTGCCGCCCTGCCCCATTTCGCTCTCGGCCGCTGGCCGCGCCGACTGGCATGGCTTGCGGGCGGAGCAGGCGCGTTGGGTTTCCTATGGCTGATCGCCAAACAGGTCGCGGCCATCGACAGCCCCTCGCAATTCATCACGCTCGGCCTTGCCGAACGGGTGGTCATGACCCAGCTGCTGTTTTTGGCAGGCTGGTTGGCGCTGCGTCGCGCGACCGACTGGTCTAGCCTTTGGGCGAAGGCGGGAATGGCCGCGACCGCGCTCGCGCTGTTCCGCATGTTCTGGTTCGATCTGGGCGTCTTCAATCCGCTTTATGTTCCACAATCGCTGGGGCCGATACCGGTCGCCAATCTGGGAACCATCCATTTGGGATTGACGGCATTCTGGCTATGGCAAATGGCGCGCAGCCGCGTTGTCGCCTCGGCGCATGGGCAACTGCCCAAATTATCCGAAATTGCCAGTTTGGTGATGATGGCGCTAACCGCCTTGGTCACGGTGCGCCAATTGGCGCATGGCAATCTGATTTCGGGTGGTGGCATCGAAACCGGGGAAAATTACCTCTATTCGGCGGCATTGCTTATCCTTTCGATCATCTGGATGACAATTGGTATCCGCTTGGGCCTTGCCGTTCTCCGCCTTGCCGGGCTGGCGTTATTGACCGTGGTCACGCTCAAAGTCTTCCTGATCGATGCTGCCGCATTGGAGGGCGTGCTTCGCATCCTGTCGTTCATGGGGCTGGGCATCGCGCTGATCGGAATTGGCTGGGCCTATGGCAAGGTTATGCGGGCCGGAAGTCTGGCTGCGGAATAAGTCCTTGCCTCACGCCTGAAACCCCGTAAATCCGCGCCCATGCTCACAAAACTCTACAACTGGATGATGGACAAGGCCGGTCATCCGCACGCCGAACGCTGGCTGTTTCTGTTCTCGTTTATGGAATCGAGTTTCTTCCCCATCCCACCGCATCCGCTGCTGGGGCTGATGTGTCTGGCGCGCCCCGACAAGGCGTTGCGCTTTGGCGTGATCTGCACGGTTTCGTCGGTTTTGGGCGGGCTATTCGGCTATGCCATTGGCTATTTCGCCTATGAGACAGTAGGCATCGCGCTGCTGAAGGCGCTGGGTCTTTGGGACAGCTTCCCTGCCGCCGCCTGTTACCTGCGTGAATATGGCGCGGAGATCATATTGATCAAAGGCGCGACGCCTATTCCATTCAAGCTGCTGACGCTGACGGCTGGTTTCATCCATATGAACCTATTCGACTTCCTCTGGTCGAGCATGGTGTCACGCTCGGTGCAGTTCATCGCCGTCGGCTTTCTGTTCTGGAAATTCGGTCGCCCGATCAAGGCGTTTATCGACAAATATCTGCCTTGGGTCACGGCAGGCTTCCTGATCCTTGTCGCGGGCGGATTTGTCGCCTTCGCGATGCTGTCAGGTGGCGGTGGCAAAGCAGGAGATGCCTGTTCGGGTGTGACGACGATGGAACAGGTTTTCCAGAAGAGTTGATAACTCGCTTCTCGCTTATAACTCCGTCTATTTCCCTAACCGTTCGCCTCGAGCGTAGTCGAGAGGCCCAGAAAGCAAGCGTGACTTATGGGCGTCTCGACTTCGCTCGACACGAACGGATTGTGGGGACAATCGAATTCTGACTAGCTCGCAAACAATTGCCCATCATCGGCAAAGGCCTTGAACTCCAACGCATTGCCGCTGGGGTCAGTGAAGAACATCGTCGCCTGTTCTCCAACCTGTCCTTTGAAACGGACATAAGGTTCGATGCCGAAGGCGACCCCTGCGGCCTTCAACCGCGCAGAGAGGTCTTCCCACTGCTCCATGGTCAGCACAATCCCGAAATGCGGGACCGGCACGTCATGGCCGTCGACCGCATTGTGGATCGGGCGCGCAATCATCCCCGGGCCGAGATGCGCAACGATCTGGTGGCCATAGAGATCAAAGTCGATCCAGTGCTCCGAGGATCGCCCTTCACCGCAGCCGAGCACATCGCGGTAAAAGGCGCGTGCCGCCGCAAGGTCATGCACCGAAAAGGCCAAGTGAAAGGGGCGCAGTCCGCTCATTCTTCGGGCGGCATTGCAAGCGCGAGCGTTTCACCCAGACGGATGCAGCGCGACATTTTCTCTTCCTTGCTGGGTTCTTTTTCCAGCTCGGCCTGCAGTTCTTCGTTGCTGATCGGTTTCGGCTCGTCAGCCTTAGGCAGCTTGTTCACTTCACCGTCAAAGGCGGTAGCCAATCGGGCAAAGCCCTTGGCATCGCGACTGTCTGGCCCTTCGCGCTCGACAATTTCCTTGGTCGCCATGTCGATCAGCACCTTGCAGTATCGGATGCGGTGCGGGTTCGACAGGTCCTCGCCCAGCGTCTTGCGAAATAACCCGATCTTGTCAGGATCGTGGATTTCCAACTGGGGTTGCGGCGTCAGCATCATTGGGGTGTCGTAGGTTGGAGCGATCTTCGTTGCCGCATCCGCCGCAACAAGCTGTGCATCCATAATCGGCCTGCACTGCCCTATGCGCGCTTGCACATAAGCGGCAGGGTTGGCCGATTTCATCGCCTGTTCCTGTTCGGCTTCGACAGCTTGCTTGATCGCAAAGGCAACCACTTCGCGCGGCTGACCGCTTTCCTCCATCACCCGGTCGCCGACAATGCCGGCCCAGCGCTTGCCGCTTTCGCGCATATCGGGATAGCTTTGCGAAGCCCCCTGCCCGGAACGTTGCTCATGCGCGATGATGCCGATGGCGGCGACGCAGCCAATGTCGCGCATCTGCGCGTCGGAAAGCGGGAGCGGCGGATTGGGCGCGAGCATCAGCGCGAAGATCGGTGTCAAGGTCATGGCGCAATTGCTAGCACCGCGCGGCTGAACGGCAAGCAACAATATTGGCCGATTGCATTTGCCCCTATTGCCCGCCATGTCTGCGCGCCATGACCAAGTTGTTCGCTTTCCTTGAAAATCATCGCGCTAAAGTGTTGCTCGTCGCTGGCGGCATCTCCGCGACTGGATTTGCGCCGCTGAACTGGTGGCCGCTAACGCTACTATGCCTCGCGTTGCTGATGCACTGGGTGGCGCGTGCCTGTAGTGGCAAGCGTGCATTTCTGCTTGGCTGGGCCTTTGGCGTCGGGCATTTCACCATCGGCAACAATTGGATCGCCACCGCCTTCACCTATCAAGCAAATATGCCCGTATGGCTCGGCTGGTGCGCAGTGCCACTGCTGGCGCTGTATCTGGCGGTCTATCCGGGGGTGGCAGCCTGGGGAGCGTGGTGGCTCAAAAATTCTCCCCCCCCCTTTAGGGGAGGGGCAAGGGGTGGGGTCTCTCAGCCATTGCGCAACACTGACAAGCCCCACCCCAACCCCTCCCCTAAAGGGGAGGGGCTAAACCTCCCTTTCATCCTCTTTTTCGCCGGATGCTGGATCATCACCGAATGGCTGCGCGCTTGTGTGTTTACGGGATTTTCGTGGAATCCCTTGTCTGCCTTGTGGGTCGACACTTTGTGGTCTGGAATGTGGCTTCCCATAGTCGGAACCTACGGAATGTCAGGCCTCCTTTTGTTCTACACTGGATTGCTGGCCGCTGCTGTGCCCTGGTTTAAGTACAATTTTGCCGCCGGAAATTTTCAACGCTCGGGCAGTTGGGTGGTGATTGGATTTGTAGCGTTATTCATCGCGCCAGTGTTGGCCGTAAGTTTCGTTCCAGATTCCCTGATTCCTCAGAAATCGGCCGATTACGCGAAGGCAGATGTCGCACTCACCATCGTCCAACCCAACATCTCCCAGATCGACAAATATGCCCCCGGCTATGATGCGATCAATTTCCGCCGCCTAGCCGAAAACAGTCTGAGCCGCGACACCAAGCCCCGCCTGATCCTCTGGCCCGAGGCTGCAATTCCGTGGCGGCTGGAGGATGGCTATCCTTATCGCTTCTACCAGTTCCAGCCAGGCGAAAGCGCGGAGGGTGCGCGGACGATGCTGACTCGTCTGATGAACCCTGGTGACCTGTTGCTCACCGGAGTGGACCGGTTGGAGTTTGACAAGGACCGCCAATTGGTCGGCGCACGCAATAGTATGACTGCGATGGACGCCAGCGGAAAAATTCTGGGCAATTATGACAAGGCCCATCTGGTTCCCTATGGAGAATATCTGGCGCTGCGCTGGCTGCTCGAGCCGCTTGGTGCGGCGCGGCTGGTGCCGGGCGATCTCGACTTCTGGCCCGGTCCCGGACCGCGTACCCTTGACCTGCCATTCGATGGTCGGCGGGTGAAGGTCGGGATGCAGATTTGCTATGAAATCATATTTTCGGGCCAAGTCGTCGACCAAACGCACCGCCCCGACTTCATCTTCAATCCCTCCAACGACGCATGGTTTGGCGGTTGGGGCTCGCCGCAGTTTCTGGCTCAAGCACGGTTGCGTGCTATTGAGGAAGGTCTGCCCGTGGTGCGCGCCACCCCGACGGGCATCAGCGCGGTAATCGACGCTGACGGGCGGGTCCTAAAGAGCCTACCCCAAGGCATTGCCGGACGGATTGATGCGCAACTTCCTCGCCCCAAAGAGCCAACACTTTTTGCGCGCTATGGAAATGCGCTACCCATGGCCTTCGCCGCGCTGCTCATCGCATTTGGCCTGATGCCGCTTGCCCGCCGCCGCACTTCTCGCTAAGGGGCCGCGCAGCACATAAAGAATTCTTTATACGCAGATACAGAATCACTCTCATTTTGGGGACTGGAAAAACCATGCGCGACAATTATCTCTTCACCTCTGAGTCTGTTTCAGAAGGCCATCCCGACAAAGTCTCTGACCAAATCAGCGACGCTATTGTCGACCTGTTCCTGTCGAAAGACCCCGAAGCGCGCATCGCTTGCGAAACACTGACCACGACCCAGCTCGTTGTCCTTGCCGGCGAAATCCGCTGCAAGGGCGTTTACGAAAATGGCGCTTGGGCACCCGGCGCGAAAGAAGAGATTGAAGCAACCGTCCGCCGTACCGTCAAGGAAATCGGCTATGAGCAGGATGGTTTCCACTGGGAAACGCTGACCTTCATGAACAACCTGCACGGCCAGTCTGCGCATATCGCCCAAGGCGTCGATGCCAGCGGTAACAAGGATGAAGGTGCGGGCGACCAGGGGATCATGTTCGGTTACGCAACTGACGAAACCCCTGACCTGATGCCCGCAACGCTGGATTACAGCCACAAAATCCTCGAGCGTATGGCCGCCGATCGTCATTCGGGTGCCGCGCCCTTCCTTGAACCCGATGCCAAAAGCCAGGTGACCTTGCGCTATGAAGGTAGCCTGCCGGTCGCCGCGACTGCTATCGTTGTTTCGACCCAGCACGCCCCCGGCTATGATCAGGGCGAGAAGGAAGCCGAACTGCACGCCTATGTGAAGCGAGTGATTGCAGAAACGCTGCCTCCCGTGCTGCTGCGCGAAACCGAATATCACATCAACCCGACCGGCAGCTTTGAAATTGGCGGCCCCGATGGCGACGCTGGCCTCACCGGACGTAAGATCATTGTCGACACCTATGGCGGTGCAGCACCCCACGGCGGCGGCGCGTTTTCGGGCAAAGATCCGACCAAGGTTGATCGTTCTGCGGCCTATATCACCCGCTATCTCGCCAAGAACATCGTTGCCGCTGGCCTTGCAACACGCTGCACGATCCAGCTGGCCTATGCCATTGGTGTTTCCAAGCCACTGTCGCTTTATGTCGATACGCATGAAACCGGCACCATTGGTGATGACAAGATCGAAGCCGCGATCATGGGCATCGAAAAGCTCGGTGGCCTGACTCCGCGCGCGATCCGCACCCATCTGGGTCTCAACAAGCCGATCTATCGCAAGACCGCTGCCTATGGCCATTTCGGTCGCAAGGCCGAAGGCGACAGCTTCCCGTGGGAGCGCACCGATCTGGTTGATGATTTGAAGGCGGCGCTAGCTTAACCAGCCCCCGCCGCCTCCAACTCTATTTCCAACTCGCAAGAATCGCCCCGGCCAGAATATGGCCGACCAAAAGATGTGCACTATCGATCAGGCTGATTGTGCTGCCCCCAACACCATAAACCCAACCATACCAAATGGCTGGGATGGCAGAGGCAAAGGCGACCACTGCAGCCCATTTGATGCCATTACCGATTCCGCTGACATTGCCCCATTTAAACAATATGGCCAGACCGATGGCTGTCATGATCGGCATGATCGGGCTATATGGCATCCGTGTCATTCCAACCGCATCAGCCTGTTCTTTGGTAATGCCCGACATTGCCATCCAGCTTTCGGGTGCAATCAGCATTCCATAAATTACGAACCCGACAAGATAGATCGCGATTGCTGCCACCAAAATGGCGAGCAAGTTCATTCCTGAAATTCGCATTTTACTTCTCCCTCTCTCACTCCGCCATCTTGATATCATGATCTCCTCTGGCTGTAAAATCGGCGAGCGACACGGCACCGACTTGCAAAACCCGCCGCGCTTCGCCAAGGCGCCCGCCATGACTGCGCACAAGGAAGGTGATCCGACAACGCTCAACCGGCTCTATGGCCGGGCGAAGGGCAAAAAGCTGCGCACGCACCAGCAGCATCTGGTTGACCATTTGCTGCCGCAAATTTCGGTTCCTCTTGACGGAGCTGTCGCCGCCGAAGTGCTGTTCGGCTATGATCGGCCGTTGCATTTTGAAATCGGCTTCGGCGGCGGGGAGCATATGGCTTACCGCGCCAATATGCTGCCTGATCATGGCTTTATCGGCTGTGAGCCCTTTGAAACCGGCGTTGCGCAGGCACTGAGCCACGTTGAGAATTATGAAGGGCTGGGGCCGCTCGGCAATATCCGTCTGCACATGGGCGATGCTCTGGAGGTGCTGACGCGCATTCCCGATGATTCATTAAGCTTTGTCTATCTGTTGCATCCCGACCCGTGGCCGAAAGCCCGTCATGCCAAACGGCGGATGATGAACGACGGCCCGGTCGATTTGATCGCGGCCAAGTTGAAGCCCGGCGGCGAATTCCGTTTTGGCACTGACCATGCAATCTATTTGCGCCATGCGTTAATGGTGATGCAGCGCCACAGGCACCAGTTTGAATGGCTATGTGAAAAACCCGGCGATTTCCAAAAGCGTCCCGGAGGCTGGCCCGAAACCCGCTATGAGGCGAAAGCCCGCAATGTGTATGGCCATGAGGTCTGGTATTTTCGCTATCGCAAAATATGACTTTGCGACGCTTCAAATACACGTTTGAATAAATTGGAGCAGTCTTGCTTTTGAAAACCGGAGCAGGGAGCATAGTCTGCTGGTCGGGTCAGGCTCTGCCAATCGGCGTCGATTGTCTGGAGATGGCATAGTCACCGATCAACACTTTAGTGGGTAAAGAAGCAAACTGCATTTGCGGGTCATTGGCAATTTACAAAAATTTAAGGAGCATATGCAAATCGTTAACCATTATCTGTTTTAGAATTGCCCAATCTCATGGGGTAACAGGAATAGTCATATGGTTGGTAACGATGCAGGGCTGATTGCGGATCGCCCATCGACGCATAGCGCGGTGCTTCACCAACTTGCCTTGCGGACCTTGACGGTTTCGTTTTTCCTGCTCACGCTATTGTTCGCTTTTGCCGCCAATCCGGCACGCGCCAACCAAGTCCCGGCTTCTTCGACGGGCGCTGGCCCGGTCGTCAAAACCTATCCTGCTTCGGCTTTGACCATGACCATGGCGATAAGCGGCAACACCACCATAGGTGTCGCCGATGGCGTATTGAACGGTTATGGCGGGGTGGTCAGCACACAGCTTAGTCCACCAATTGCTCCGACGAGCAAAGGTTTACAGATCCTTACGAGTGCGGCTGGGTGTAATGCCACAGTTGCGATATGCTCCAATCGCGGCACGATGACGCTGACATTTTCTAGGGCAGTGACAAATCCTGTATTGCATTTGTCGGGACTGGGCGGAAATTCTTCTCTCGGTGCTAACCTGTCGAATTTCGGAAGTCGCTATGTCATAACCAGCGCAACCGGTCCGACGACGTCACCGACATTCACGCTGCTAAATGGCAATGCCAATTTTTCGTTGATCTCTACTACAACTGCTGGTGCAACAACTGCAAATGGCGGCACGACCTGCGGCACAGCTCCCGTGGCAGGTTGCGGGAGTGTGCGGATCAACGGAACGGTGACTTCGGTGACGTTCCGCATTGACCTGGTGATGAGCGGCAACTGGACCAACACTAGTGCGAGTGCGCAGGATGGCGTCGGCCTGACGGTTTCTGTCGATGAGGATTTCGGCGATGCGCCAACCAGCTATGAAAGCGGCGCAGTCGCCAGCCACATAGTCGGCAGCGTCTTTTTGGGATCGTCGCTCTCGGCAGACAATGCGAATGTCACCAACCCCGGCACGCTGACGCCCAGCCCCTTGGCCAATGCCAACGCGGCAAGCGATAGCGACAATGGCGTAACACTTCCCACCTTGTCGCGTACCATATCCTCTAACATCGACGTCGCGGTAACCGGCAGCGGTGGGCGACTGCAGGGCTGGATCGATTGGGCCGATGATGGCAACTTCTCCGCAGCCGGCGATCGGATTGCCAACAATGCCATCGACGGTGGTGCAGGTGATGCCGATGGCGTCGTGAACGGCGTGATCCGTATCGCCGTAACCCCTCCTGCAACGTCCGCGACTACGCCGACCATTGCCCGTTTCCGCTATTCCACAACCGCAGGGTTGGGCGTCAGCGGCTTGGCGGCCGACGGCGAGGTTGAGGATTATGAAGTCACCATCTTGCGAACCGCCGAATTGGCAATGGTCAAAACCAATAGCGCCTCCAACGTCGTTAGCGGCAGCACCACCACCTATACGCTGACTGTCACCAACAATGGTTCTGACAACGTAACCGGCGCAGTGGTAACCGACACGCCGGTGTCAGGCCTCAATTGCCCGGCAGCAAACACTGTGACGATCACCGGCAGTGGAATTCCAGCGGGCAGTTTCACCGTAGCCAATCTTACCGGCGCTGGCATTACGCTCGGCACCTTGAATGTCGGCCAATCGGCCGTCCTCACCTTTACCTGTAACGTGCCTTGAGCGAGGCGGCGGAGATGAAACCGATGACAATGCGCAGCTTTTTTGCCAAGGCAATTACCGGGCTTCTGCCGGTTTTTGCTATTCTGGCTCCGGTCACCGCGCAGGCACAAAACGCCGTCAACACGGGCCATGTGGCCGTGCCGTCGGGCTTCTTCGATCCTGATACCAGCAACAATGATTCAACCGATACGGATGTCATTGACCGCGTCAGCGACCTGACGATCAGCAAAACCGATGGTGTAACGAGCGTCAATTCGGGCGATTCAACAACCTATACCATTACCGTAACCAATAACGGACCTTCTTCGGTTACCGGTGCCATTCTTTCCGATCCGGTTGTTGCCGGACTGAACGTTACAGCTGTTGCTTGCGCCGGAACACCGGGCCAGTGCGTCACTGCGCCGTCCGTGGCACAGCTGCAATCGGGTACATTCGCATTGCCAACGCTTGCGTCGGGGCAGAGCTACAGTATCACTGTTACCGCCACTGTTACCGCAGCCAGCGGCTCGCTGGACAATGTCGCTACCATCGCAGTCCCAACGGGCACGACCGATCCGACTCCTGGCGACAATAGTGCAACGGACACCAACACGGTTGTACCGTTACCGGTACTGACCCTTGTGAAGTCCGTGGTCAACACGGGTGGCGGCACAGCGGCGGCGAGCGCATGGACGCTCAGCGCCACAGGTCCGTCTACGATTTCGGGCGTGACCGGCAATGCAGCTGTTACAAATGCTACAGTCAGTGCAGGCGCCTATTCGCTGGCCGAAACCGGAGGCCCATCAGGCTACACCGCGTCAACCTATTCCTGTGTCGTCGGTGCTGCCCCCGCTGTGGCGGGCAACAGTGTTGCTCTTGTGCATGGCGACGTTGCCACCTGCACGATCACCAATACATTCCAACCCGCGCCAGCCCTGACCGTCGTCAAATCGGCAACACCACCGGCAACATTGGCAGTCGGTCAGAAAATCACTTACAGCTTTGCCGTCGAAAATACTGGCAACGTCCAGATGACTGGTATCGTTGTTAACGATGCGCAACTCGATGCTGCGGCCACATGCCTTGCAACGACGCTTGCACCGGGGGCGACGACAAGCTGTTCTGGCGAACACACCATCACGCAGGCCGATATCGACGCGGGAGGCGTTCCCAACTCGGCAACCGTGTCAGGTAATCCGCCGACAGGACCGATCACGACCAGTATGCCGTCAACAACGAATACCCCGATCGCAGCAGCGCCTGCGCTCACCCTCGACAAGCAGGCGCCCACCGGCAGCCTCACCGTCGGCTCGACCCTGACCTACACGGTCGTCGCCACCAACGCGGGCAACATCACCCAGAGTGCGGTCACGGTCAGCGATCCCATGCTCACACCGGGCTCGACCACCTGTGCAACGCTCGCTCCGGGCGCCACATGCACCCTCACCGGTACCTATGTCGTCCAGCAGAGCGATGTCGACGCGGGCAAGATTGACAACACCGCTTCGGTCGCCTCGACCCAGGTCACAACACCGGTCACCGACAGCGTCTCGACCCCGATCGCAGCAGCGCCTGCGCTCACCCTCGACAAGCAGGCGCCCACCGGCAGCCTCACCGTCGGCTCGACCCTGACCTACACGGTCGTCGCCACCAACGCGGGCAACATCACCCAGAGTGCGG
>JAGNSY010000016.1:16429-17453 GCA_017987825.1 Sphingorhabdus sp.
TCACGGTCAGCGATCCCATGCTCACACCGGGCTCGACCACCTGTGCAACGCTCGCTCCGGGCGCCACATGCACCCTCACCGGTACCTATGTGCTAACACCGGCAGACGTAAACAGCGGCGCGCTCAACAATACCGCCAGCGTGAGCTCAACCCAGGTCACGACTCCTGTGACCGATAGCGTCTCGACGCCTTTGGTTCCCGCCCTGATTGCGGCGGTCGATGACAGTGCAACCGGTGTGAACGGCACGACGGGAGCGCCCAATGTGCTCAACGTGCTTGGTGGCGATACGCTGAACGCTGCGCCTGCGACCACTGCGGGTGTCACCATTGCGGTTGCAAGCGGCAGCAGCGTTCCTGCTGGCCTGACGTTCGATCCGGCAACGGGCAATGTCTCGGTCAACCCGAACACCCCTGCTGGTACCTACAGCTTCAACTACACCATCTGCGAAACCCTCAACCCGACCAACTGTGCAACCGCCACCGCAAGTGTGACGGTCGATGCAGCGCCGATCACCGCCACGCCGGACACGGCAACGGGGATCAACGGTGCGACGGGTGGCAATGATGTGGTCAATGCCTACACCAACGACACGCTCAATGGTGCGCCGGTCAATCCTGCTGCCATCACCGGCACTGTGCTGACGCCTGCAACGCCGATCAATGGCGGTCCGGTACCGGTGCTTGATCCGGCGACGGGTCTGGTCGATGTGCCTGCTGGCACGCCTGCTGGCAGCTATGTCATCGGCTATCGCATCTGCGAAGCGCTCAACCCGAGCAACTGTGCAGACAGCACCGTGACGGTTACGGTCGATGCAGCTCCGATTGCGGCGGTCGATGACAGTGCAACCGGTGTGAACGGCACGACGGGAGCGCCCAATGTGCTCAACGTGCTTGGTAGCGATACGCTGAACGCTGCGCCTGCGACCACTGCGGGTGTCACCATTGCGGTTGCAAGCGGCAGCAGCGTTCCTGCTGGCCTGACGTTCGATCCGGCAACGGGCAATGTCTCGGTCAACCCGAACAC
>JAGNSY010000016.1:17553-23935 GCA_017987825.1 Sphingorhabdus sp.
CCCTGCTGGTACCTACAGCTTCAACTACACCATCTGCGAAACCCTCAACCCGGCCAACTGTGCAACCGCCACCGCAAGTGTGACTGTGGCTCCGCCGCTGACCACATTGTCCGGTATCGTCTTCGACGACATCAACTATGACGATGTCATTCAGCCGGACGAACCGTTGCGCGCGGGTTGGACAGTCGAGGTGGTTCGCGACGGCGTGGTGATCGGCTCTGCGGTTACCGATGCCAATGGCGCCTACACCATCACCAATCTGCCTAGCGGACCGGGATACGAAGTGCGGTTCAGTGCACCAGGAAGCAACGTTGTGTACAACGTGATTGAAGATGTCACGCTGACCAACGATGCGACCGTAAACCTGAACCTTCCGATTGATCCTTCGGGCGTCTTCTACAATGCGGTTACACGCGAGCCCGTCTCAGGTGTCGTTGCAACGCTCGTCGATCGTAACGGAACCCCGTTGCCGCTGGCATGCTTCATCGATGGCTCGCAGCAAAACCAGCTGACTGGAGCGACAGGTCAATATCGCTTCGATCTGGTTCCAGGAGCTGCCGCGCAGTGCCCCGTTGGCGAAGCAAATTATCGCATCGCCTTCACGGCTCCCTCGGGCTACTCATCGGGAATCTCCACGATATTGCTGCCCGAACCGACAGCACTGGACCCAACTGGTCTTGGCAACCCCGTTACCGTGGTATCTACGGCAACTGCGCCGCAGGCAGGTCAGCCAACGACCTATTATCTGGACTTCACTTTGGCGTCTGGCGATCCGCATGTGGTCAACAACCATATCCCGCTTGATCCCTTCCTGACCCGCGTGCCTTTGATTGTTACCAAGACGACACCAGAGCGTTCGGTCAGCGTGGGTGACATCGTGCCCTACACCATCACCGTGCGGAATACAGAATCGGTGTTGCGGGCTGGTGTGACAGTCAATGACATCCCACCCGCTGGCTTCCGCTATGTCGCTGGCAGTGCACGGGTCAATGGAGCGGCTGTAGAACCAACTGTCAGTGACCGCCTGTTGAGCTGGCCCGGCCAGACAATACCGGCAAACGGATCGGTACGCTATGACCTGGTTATGGTCGTCGGTGCCGGGGTGACGCAGGGCGAAAAAGTCAACACTGCACTATCGCGTGATAGCGGCGGCAGCGAAATTTCGAACCGCGGAACCGCAGTAGTGTCTATCGTTGCCAGCCAGATTTTCGATTGCTCGGAATTGATTGGCAAGGTCTTCGACGACCTCGATCGTGACGGCTATCAGGATGAAGGCGAGCGCGGAATCCCGAATGTCCGTCTGGCAACAGTGAATGGCCAGTTGGTCACCACCGATGCTCAGGGTCGCTATCACATCGCCTGTGCGGCAGTGCCAGATGCCCGGATCGGTTCGAACTTCGTGTTGAAGATTGATACCCGGACCCTGCCCGCCGGCTATGCGCCGACCCAGGACAATCCGCAGTCGATCCGCCTGACACGCGGCAAGATGGGTGAGCTGAACTTTGGCGCGGCGGCTATCCAGCGGACAGTCATCACGTTGAACAGCGATGCCTTCGACGCAAACGGTGCGCTGAAAAATCAGTTCGCCGAAGCCCTGAAGCAATTGCCGATCCAAGTCGCTGGTGATCGTCCCGAGGTCATACTGGAATACCGGTTGACTGCGGGCGAAGAGTCCGGCGTCGCGGAAAAGCGGCTTGCCGCAATGGCCGATCAAATTCGTCAATCCTTTGCCGTTGCCGACGCAAATGCCAAGCGGGACCGCCGTCTGCCAGCCGTCGAAATGACAATCAGCCGCGCCGAAAGCGCTTCGGGGCGGGAGTAAAGACTATGACCAAATCACATCATAAAATTGTCGCTGGTAAAATGCTCGGCGCGTCCGCAATCTCTCTGATCATAGGTCTGACAGGTGTCGGAAACGCCAATGCGCAAGAAGCGGGGAGTGCCGTTGCGGCAATCGGTTCAGCGACAGGCACCGTTGTCGCTTTTCAAATCCTGCCGGAAGGCAGCGACCGTCAGGTTGATCCCTTCAACATTGAAGCCAAAGCCGATTCGCTGGTTGCTACTCCGGTCCTGAGTGTCGGTTTGGTCGACAGCGTTCAAACCGTAGTTCGCGGTGAAGAAGCCCGTTTTGTCGGCTATAACAACTATCCCTCCTATGTAAGTCGTGCGGAAATTTGCATTCACGCCGAAGGACAATCGGCGGATGCCACTCCGCTCGCAACCGTACCACTCGATTCCAATGGCGTTGCCATTTGGCGCACTCCTGCTGATTTGCCCGAAAATTTATGGTATAATTTGCGCGTATATGATGCCCAAGGCCGTTTCGACGAAACCCGCGGCCAAATATTGAAGTTGCTGGATAAAGCGCCCGCCGAAGCCGAGAAACCGACACGTCCCGAATTTGGTTCGGTAGACGAAGCACAAAGGCGCAATATCCCGGTTCGGGGTGTGATGCTGGATGTTTCGGGTGCAAATTTGGCGTCGGGCGATGTCGCCCGGATTGATGGGCTTGCCATACCAGCTGATGACAAAGGCCATTTTGCCGCGCGACTGATTGTGCCGCGCGAAGCAGCCCATGTTCGCGTTTCTGTGGAACGCAATGGAACCGAAATTCACTCGACCACCCGCAGTTTTGTTGTTCCGCGCAATGAATGGTTCGTCGTTGGTCAGGGTGACATCACCTTTGGAACGACCTCGTCCAAAGGTCCGGCAAGCGAAGTCAGTGGTGACACACTAACCAATGGGGATTTTGCCATTGGCCGGGCGGCATTTTACGCCAAAGGTGTGGTCGCCAACGAAGTTCAGGTCACCGCAGCACTCGACACAGGTGAGGCCAGACTGAAAGACATTTTCAGCAATCTTGATCGCAAAGATCCACGTCAACTGTTCCGGCGGCTCGACAGCGATCAATATTATCCCACCTACGGCGATGATTCGACATTGGTCGAAGACGCGCCAACCCAGGGTCGGTTCTATTTCCGGGCGAAACGCCAAGATAGCCAAATCATGTTTGGCAATTTCTCGACTGCCATTCAGGGTGCTGAGCTCGCCCAGCTGGACCGCGGTCTGTTCGGTGGCCTGTTCGATTATCGCAGCAGCGCAACCACTAACTTTGGCGAACGCAAGACGCAGGTCACCGCCTTCGCTTCCGATCCCGGCACAATTCCGGGGCGCGATGAATTTCGCGGCACGGGCGGTTCGCTCTATTACCTGAAACGGCAGGATGTTTCGGTCGGTTCGGAGCGTCTGCGCATCGAAATACGCGACCGCAATACCGGAGTCGTGCTGGAATCAAGCGAACTGCATCCGCAGGAAGATTATGACTTTGATCCGTTCCAGGGTCGGGTCACGCTGTTGCGTCCGCTTTCGTCCTACGCGACAACAACTGAAACAGTGCGCACAGGCGCGTCGTCTGGCAACATCCCCGTGCTGGTTGTCCGATACGAATATTCACCAGCGGTGGGAAGCCTGTCGGGCTATACAATCGGTGGTCGCGGTACACAGTGGCTGGGTGATCTGGTTCGCCTTGGCGTCACCGCACAACGCGAAACCCTCGACTCAGCAGATCAAACCCTGATCGCGGGCGATGCAATGCTGCGTTTGACAGCGGGTACCTATCTCAAAGCCGAATTGGCGCAAACCGACGGTCCCGGCTTCGGCCAATCTGCGTCGATCGACGGAGGTCTGAACTTCACCGATACCGCCGCCGTTGGCCTTCGCGGAATCAAAGCAAAAGCCTGGCGTACAGAAGGCGCGGTCAATATCGCCGAACTGCAAAAGGTTTCGGGTGACCGAGGCAAGATTCGCGGATTTTATGAGCATTTCGATGCCGGCTTCAGCTCTGTCGGACGCCTGATGACCAGCGAAACCGAACGCTGGGGCGTCGGTGGCAATCTGCCGCTTGGTACCACAACGGATATCGTTTTTGCGTGGGACGAGCTTGCCAGTGCCGATACTGGTCGCAGTCGCACCGGAACGGCCGATCTGTCGCAGAAGTTGGGCGTCGGACTGACCGGAAAGCTTGGCTTGCGCCTTGAAGATCGTGTGCCGAACCAGCTTTACAACAGTGTTCAGTCCGGCCGCCGGATCGATGCAGCCGTCGAAATCGCCTATGACGATCCATCGACAAATTGGGGGGTCCATGCTTTCGGCCAGGGAACGCTGGAGCGCGATGCGGGTCGTTTGGCAAACAACCGGATCGGAATAGGCGCAAAAGCAACGCTTACCGAGCGCCTCAGCGCATCGGGCGAGGCCTCTGTCGGAACCGGTGGATTGGGCCTTGATCTGAAACTGAACCACAAGCTCGATACCGATTCCGAAGCTTATGTCGGATATCGCCTGGATGCGGATCGCACTGATATCGGACTGTCACCGCAGAATCTGTTTGGACAGAATGAACGCGGCACCTTCACCGTTGGTGCACGCCGTCGCTTTTCCGATTCGCTTGCGATGCACGGCGAACAGCGCCTTGGCCATGGGGGTACCGCCCCAAGCCTGATCCGTTCATATGGCCTGGAATTCACCCCGGACAAGCATTTCTCCGTCAATGGTGCGATAGAAAATGGCCGGATAGACGATGCTACGTCGGGGGTCATCAAGCGCACCGCCGCCTCGTTGACCGTTGGTTATACAACCGACAAAGTTCGCGCCGGTTCGGGTGTCGAACTGCGCTCGGATCGGGGCGCTGGCCGCCAGCAAACCGTCTGGTTGTTCCGCAACTCGGTGGATTATGCAGTCGATCCTGACTGGCGTGCAATTGGCAGGTTGAATTTTGCCTTTGCTGATGAAGGCAGCCCGTCGGTCAACGCCGCCAACTTCGTCGAAGGTGTCGTCGGCATGGCGTTCCGCCCTGTCGAAAACGAGCGGGTCAATGGCCTTGTGCGCCTGACTTATTTCCGCGACCTTGGCCCGATTGGTCAGGTGACCGGTGGCGGGACGACCGAATCGCCGAAACAGATCAGCAAGGTCGCGAATATCGACTTCAATTTCGATTTGTCCGAGCGGCTGACTTTGGGTCTCAAATATGGCTATCGTCAGGGTAAAGTCTCGCTCGGCCGGAACAGCGATACCTATGTGAAAAGCGACACCCATCTCGGGGTCGCCCGCCTGGACTATCGGGTCGCTCGCAATTGGGATGTGCTGGGCGAAGTCCGCTATCTCTCAACCCCGCTCGCAGACAGCAACCGCTGGGGCTTGCTCGGCGCGATTTACCGGCATCTTGGCGACAATGTTAAAATCGGCGTTGGCTACGGCACGTCGAAATATTCCGATGACCTGACAGATCAAAGCTATTCAAGCCGCGGTCCGTTCATTAACCTGTTGGGCAAATACTAAGCTCGCTGATAAACCTTAAGCTAGGTTGTAAAAAAAGTCAGGCGAACCGCCCAAATGGGAGTTCGCCTGACTTTTTTGATTAAACCTAGCCGATTTATGCTGAACTAATTTGAGGTCGTCACTTTAATGCGCCGCGCCGCTTCCGATTTCGACCTTTTCGACCCATTCCGGGAAGAATTGCGGTGCGCGTTTTGACCAGCCAGGGGCTGTTGCCACAGCTTCGCTGATCGATTGCAACAGATGTTTGCGCCGCTCGGGTTGCAAATGCGGCATCGAAGCCGCTGCGCAGAAGGCAGAGGGGAGCCAAGGACGCGCTTCTGCGCCGACCAAACGTTCGTACAGGAAACGATAGGCACCAAAACCGTCCAGCCGTCCCTGCCCCAGATCGAAGGCCGAAACAGAGATCAAAGGGGCCATGAAGGGCTCAGCGTCGCTGATCGCGCTCGAATCGGGGATCAACGCGCGGATTTCAGGCAAGCGATCATAAAAGCTGTATTGTGCGTTGATGCTTGCCGCCTCGACCACATCTCGCGACCAAAGCTCGATCGCATCCTTGCGATCAAAGGCGACGTCCAGCGAACGGCGGATATAGCGCTGTGCCCCCGCTGCGAAGCTCGCAAATTCCTTGATTTCCGAGAGAGTGAGCAGTCCCGGTGCAGATCCGTTTCCGTTTGTCATCACATACGCCCCCATTTTGCGTCTGATACAACATTCGCACAAATATGGTTACCGGCTTGTTAACGAAATTGCATTTCGTGCATAGGAGCGGCTGTTCGATCAATGCCATTGCAAATTCGACAAGCTGTGTTCAACGGGGGCTGTTATGTATCCGGTTTCGCCTAATCATTGGTTGCAATGCTGACGGTCAAAAAACCCTATCAACCACTGGTCGGTCACCAGATGGCGTTTCTGACAATTGTCGGGTTTTGGGTCTTCCACGCCGTTATCGTGTCATTGCGCTCTGCAGTGATGGATTTTCCGTCTCAGGATGAACTCGCTCTTCGCCGCATCATGGTCACGGTAGCAGGCATCGCTCTGACCTGGCTGC
>JAGNSY010000120.1 GCA_017987825.1 Sphingorhabdus sp.
CCATTAATCCACAGCATAGCAGCGCGGCTTGCGCCCTTGTCCTCTTGGGCGCGGTCGCAAAAACAAGTGGGAATTTAGGGGGAAGGAATCTCCATGTCTTTGACATTAATCGCAATTATTTGCGGTGTCTTGGCCGTAATCTACGGCTTCGTCACCAGCCGCCAGGTGCTCAGCGCCTCGGCCGGCAATGAGAAAATGCAGGAAATCGCAGCAGCCATTCAGGAAGGCGCGCAAGCCTATCTGGGTCGCCAGTATCGCACCATTGCTATTGTTGGCGTGGTTGTTGCTGTGCTGGTTGCTGCGTTCCTGGGCGTCATTCCGACCATCGGCTTCGTCATCGGCGCCGTGCTTTCGGGCGTTGCGGGTTATATCGGGATGAACATCTCGGTGCGCGCCAATGTGCGTACAGCTGCCGCCGCGCAGACCGGCCTGCAGGCTGGCCTGACCATGGCGTTTCGTGCCGGTGCCATCACCGGTATGCTCGTCGCTGGTCTCGCTCTGCTCGCGATTGCCGTGTTCTTCTGGTATTTGACCGATGTTTCGATGCTCGCGCCCAACAGCCGCGAAGTTGTCGATGCACTGGTCGCTCTGGCCTTTGGCGCATCGCTGATCTCGATTTTCGCGCGTCTTGGCGGTGGTATCTTCACCAAGGCCGCTGACGTCGGCGCCGACCTTGTCGGCAAGGTCGAAGCAGGCATTCCCGAAGACGATCCACGCAACCCGGCGGTTATCGCCGACAACGTTGGTGATAATGTCGGCGACTGCGCCGGTATGGCCGCTGACTTGTTCGAAACCTATGTCGTTACCGTCGGCGCTACGATGGTCCTCATCGCGCTTCTGGTGAAGGGCGTCACCGACAGCGCGCTGTTCCTGAACTTGATGAGCCTTCCGCTCCTCATTGGCGGTGTGTGCGTCGTAACCTCGATCATCGGCACCTATTTCGTCCGTCTGGGCGGTGGCACCAATGTCATGGGCGCGATGTACAAGGGCTTCCTTGTCACCGCCGTGCTTTCGGTTCCGGCAATCTGGTTCTCGATCAGCTATGCCATGGGCGGCATGGAAACGGATGTGGGCGGTTTCACCGGTCGCACGCTGTTCTATTGCTCGCTGCTCGGCCTGATCATCACCGGCCTGATCATCTGGATCACCGAATATTACACCGGCACCAACTATCGCCCGGTGCGGTCGATCGCCAAGGCTTCGGAAACCGGCCACGGCACCAACGTTATTCAGGGTCTGGCGATCAGCCTTGAATCGACTGCGATGCCGACCATCGTGATCTGCGCTGGCATCATCATCGCCTACCAGCTGGCTGGCGTTATCGGGATCGCCTTTGCGGCTACCGCGATGCTGGCATTGGCCGGTATGGTCGTTGCACTCGACGCTTATGGTCCGGTGACGGACAATGCGGGCGGTATCGCCGAAATGGCTGGTCTGGACGAAAGCGTCCGTGAAAAGACCGACCTTCTCGATGCCGTGGGCAACACCACCAAGGCTGTGACCAAGGGCTATGCCATCGGTTCGGCGGGTCTGGCAGCACTTGTGCTGTTCGCAGCCTACACCACCGACCTTCGCGAGTTCTTCCCGAACCTGACGGTCAACTTCAGCCTCGAAAACCCCTATGTCATCGTCGGGCTTCTGCTCGGCGCGCTTCTGCCATACCTCTTTGGTGCGATGGGCATGACCGCTGTGGGCCGTGCGGCTGGCGAAGTGGTGAAGGACGTGCGCGACCAGTTCGCAAACGATCCGGGCATCATGACCTATAAGTCAAAGCCGAACTATGCACGTACGGTTGACCTTGTCACCAAAGCGGCGATCAAGGAAATGATCATTCCGTCGCTGCTGCCGGTGCTGGCCCCGATTGCGGTGTACTTCATCATCACGGCGGTTGCAGGCCAGGCAGAGGGCTTTGCCGCTCTCGGCGCGCTCCTGCTCGGTGTGATTGTGGGCGGTCTGTTCGTTGCCATCTCGATGACCTCGGGTGGTGGCGCATGGGACAATGCCAAGAAATATATCGAAGACGGCCATCATGGCGGCAAGGGATCGGAAGCCCATAAGGCTGCCGTGACCGGCGACACTGTAGGCGATCCTTACAAGGACACTGCGGGCCCGGCCGTCAACCCGATGATCAAGATCACCAACATCGTCGCGCTGCTGCTGCTTGCAGCCCTCGCGCACGGCGCTGTCTGATCTGATCCTTCGCATGTAAAAATTGACCCCGCCGGAGCGATCCGGCGGGGTTTTTCTTTGGAATGTAAATATATTTGGCCGATGTCCGACTGTCGTTAGTCGATTTTTGGAGGCCGACGATGGCCGCTGCTTGCGCCAAAAATGTAAGACGATACTATTGCGAAAGCAATATTGCCGTGGGGGAGTTCTCAAGAATGGATCTGAAATTTGCCAATTTGCTCGTAGCGGTTCCAGCATTGGCATATGCCGCGTTAGTCGTCCCTGCACATGCGCAGGAACCGAGCGGCGTTGTCGAGCGCGTAAAGCAAGGGCGTGTCGCGACTGAGGTTTTTGGTCGTCGCCCCTTCATGCAGTCGCCCCGACTGTCCCCCGACGGAACGAAGATCGTAACACAAATGGGCCGCAAGGGCGTCGATTTTTTAGGTATTATCGATCTGAATAAGCCGGGTTCGCCCCCAGACTTTTTCCTGCAGACCGAAGAATTTCGTGAAGTGGGTGACCGTACTGTCGCTAACTGGCGCTGGGTGGGCAATCGAACGGTTCTTATGACGCTTGTCTCGCGTGAGACATTCTTTGGCAATCGCGCCGATCTAACCCGGCTGATCGCTTTTGATCTCGAAACCAAAAAGCTGACCCCTCTTGCCTGGGAGGGCACCACCGCTAACGGGTCGAACATACTCCATGTCGATCACGAGAATGAAACCATATTGCTGCAACGCGGTGCGTTCCGAAATGGCGAGCGGCGGTTCAAGCCGGAAGTTATCAAAGTAGATGTTCGAACCGGCAAATTTGACACTCTCATGCAACCCAATCCAGAAGTGGATGCGTGGATTGCCGATGGAAAGGGTGTGATCAGGGCCTCAGTGGGCAATGATCGTGATACCGGCAAAGTCCGCATAATGTACAGGTCGGGCAGCAATGGTCATCTGGAGACCGTTTACAACAAAGCCGATCCAACATTCACGTCGGTAGAATCCTATCCGGAAATTTTCCTCGACGAACCGGATATGGCGTTGGCAACCAGCAATCGAGATGGCTTTCAAAAAGTCTATAAACTGAACATGAAAACCATGGAGCCGGTTGGCGTTCCAATATTTTCGGTTGATGGCTATGATGTTTCGGCCTTGATACCCGACTATCAGAATAATCGCTTGGCAGGCGTCAGTTACACAAGCGATCGGCTTAGGGTCAGATATTTTGACCCCAAGCTTGCGGAAATTCAAAAGATTCTTGATGAAGACTATGGTCCGGGAAATGCGGTTATTGGATCTTATGACAAGAGCTATGATCGACTGATTGTCGCTTTGGCCAAGCCTGAACAGCGATGGACCTATCATCTCTACGACATAAAGACCGGCGATTTCCGTCGTCTTGGCTATGCAGACGATACCTTGCGGAATGCACAACTGAATCCGGTAAAGATGGTGCGTTATCCGGCGAGTGATGGTGAATCGATCGAGGCGGTGTTGACGCTGCCGCGCCACCGTCTCGGCAAGAAAAACCTTCCGGTAGTCATGATTACCCATGGGGGTCCGTTCGGCCCAAGGGATGACGCTAGCTTTGACGGTTGGGCGCAGGCTATTGCGGAACTCGGCTATGTCGTTGTGCAGCCCAACTATCGTGGATCGGGCGGTTATGGCAAAGAATGGATCAGCAAAGGCCGTGCAAACGGTTTTGGACTTCGGATGCAGGATGATCTCAATGACGCGATCGATTATCTGGCGCGCGAGGGGATTGTTGATCCCAAACGCGCGTGCATGATGGGCTGGTCTTATGGCGGTTATGCGTCAGCACGTGCCGCGCAACGCGATCCGGATCGCTGGCGCTGCACGATCGCCGGCGCCGGTGTTTATGATCTGCCTGAAATGCGTGCCTATGATGTCGACTATCTCGGAACATTCGGCGCCAACTATCTTGCAAAGGGCGCTGCAGAACTATCAGAGGTTTCGCCAGCCCGGAATGCGAAAGGCAAATGGTCACCGATTATGATCGTGCATGGCGAACGCGATCAACGCGTGCCTGTCGGTCAGGCGCGGATATTGGTTCGTGCATTGAAATCTGCCGGAAAAAAGCAAGGGCAGGATTTCGAATATCTCGAGCAGCCGAAAAATACGCACAATTTGCCCTATGACGATGTCCATATCGAATGGTTGGAAGCTGCCGAGAAATGGCTGGCTAAGCACAATCCCGCTTACGTAGAAGCAGATGGAGACAAAGCGCCGCCGATTACGGTTACCACAAAATAGGATAATATATCGGCATGGCGTAATCGGCCGCGTTAGAACTATTTTCGCTTTTTGTTGCTAATGTCCGGCGGCAAAAAGGAATGATTGATGACCGCTTTTGGCGCATCTTTGCCTGAACGTGATTTGGCGGCGCATAGTGCAGATGCGCCGCACACTGATGCACGTGCTGAATTGCTGTCGTGGAAGCAAGCTGTTGTGGATCCTGCCTACTGTGCCCAATGGGACAGGCTTTCTGCTCTGGCAACTGAACCGAATGTCTTTGTCGAGCGTTGGTACCTCTGTGCGGCATTACAAGCCTTGGACAGCGGCGATCAGGTATATCTGGCAACGATATGGCGCGCGGACGAAATGATAGGTTTAGTGCCCATATATTGCGAAGTCCGCTATGCTGGATTGCAGGTACGAACCGTGCATAACTGGCTTAACCACAACGCCTTTCTTGGAACGCCACTGGTGGCGCCTTCGAAAGAAACGCTGTTTTGGACGGCAATGCTCTCCTATCTGGATCGAGAGAATTTTGGGGCATTGTTCGCTCATTTTAAGGGCTGTACGCTAAGCGGCCGTCTGGCAAAGGCACTAGAAGATGTATGCCGTCAGCAACGTCGCCGCATTGCACTGGTCCACCGCGAAGAACGGGCGCTGCTCGAACGCGGGCTTTCATCTGAGGCCTATCTCGAGGCAACGCTGCGTGGCAAGAAGCGGAAGGAGCTGCGGCGGCAGCAGAACCGGCTGGCAGAACTTGGAATGCTAGACTTCGAACGAACCGACGGTTCAGAAGGCCTTGATAGCTGGATCGACGAGTTTCTCGCCCTTGAACGGCGCGGCTGGAAAGGGGCGAATGGCTCTGCGCTCGACTGTGCCGATAGCACCCGCAATCTGTTTCGTGGCGCGCTCCACGGTGCTGCCAATGAGGGTAAGCTCGAACTGCTCGCGCTGCGTCTCGACGGGCGCGCTATCGCCATGCTGGTCAACTTCCTGACACCGCCGGGGGCATTTTCTTTCAAGACCGCGTTTGATGAGGATTATGCCCGCTTCTCACCCGGGGTACTGTTGCAGATACACAATCTGGCGCTGCTTGAACGCGATGGAATTGAGTGGTGCGATAGCTGTGCGGCGCAGGACCATCCGATGATCGACAGCATCTGGTCTGGCCGCCGCGCCATCGGCCGCTATTCGGTGGCGATTGGCGGGCCGGTCCGTCGTGCCGGTTTTGCCCTTTTGCTGGCCGCGGAAAAGGCGAAAGGCCGATTGCGTCAGATCAATGCAGGAAAAATACATAAAGCCAATGAGATGTCGTCATGACCCAGATTTTCAATGAAGATATCCGCGCGGAATTTGCGCGCAATTATCCCGAAACACCGCACCGTTTGCGGCATAATCTGCGCGACCATCCGCTGCTGACGCTGGAAGCATTGGCGAAGCTTGGTGAAGGCCTTCCGGTTTCATCCATCGAGTATAACAAGGGCGATTTGCCTACCGGAGTTGATCCGAATTCGGATATCGCCAATGGCCTTTCTATTGGCGACACTATCCGCAATGTGGATACATGCCGCAGTTGGGCCGTGCTGAAAAACATAGAGCAGGTGCCTGAATATCGCGCGCTGCTGCTCAATCTCTTGGGCGAATTGAAGCCTTTCATCGAAGCGAAGACCGGGGCTATGCTGATGCCGCAAGGCTTCATTTTCGTGTCATCACCCGACGCGGTCACACCTTACCATTTCGACCCCGAACACAACATCTTGCTGCAATTGAAAGGCAGCAAGACGATGACGCAGTTTCCGGC
>JAGNSY010000121.1 GCA_017987825.1 Sphingorhabdus sp.
CCCTAAGGGCGCGCCCTATATGGCAACGAAAATTCAAGAAGCGCCCAAGGTGGGCATGGTCTCGCTTGGCTGCCCCAAGGCGCTGGTCGATAGCGAACGCATCCTCACCAAGCTGCGCGCAGACGGCTATGCAATGTCGCCCGATTATGAGGGTGCAGACGTCGTTTTGGTTAACACCTGCGGCTTCCTCGACAGTGCGAAGGAAGAAAGCCTTGAGGCGATTGGCGAGGCGATTGCCGAAAATGGCCGAGTCATTGTCACCGGCTGCATGGGCAATGAGGCCGAACTGATCCGCGCGCGCTTCCCTGAGGTGCTGGCCGTCACCGGCGCGCATCAATATGAGGATGTAGTGGCCGCAGTGCACGCCGCCGCCCCGCCGGCGCGCGGGGCCTTTGTCGACCTCGTCCCCGAAGGCGGGCTAAAACTGACGCCGCGCCATTATAGCTATCTGAAGATCTCGGAAGGCTGTAACCATAGCTGCGCCTTTTGCATCATCCCTTCTTTGCGCGGGAAGCTGGCCAGCCGCCGGATCGATGCGGTGCTGCGCGAGGCGGACAAGCTTGTTTCGGCGGGGACAAAGGAACTGCTGGTCATCAGTCAGGACACTTCGGCCTACGGTGTCGATACCCGCCACGAACCGCGCGAGTGGAAGGGCCGCCAGGTGCGCGCGCATATGACCGATCTGGCGCGCGAACTGGGGCAGCTGCGCACAGCGGAGGGCAGGGCGCCGTGGGTGCGGCTGCACTATGTCTATCCCTACCCGCATGTCGACGATGTCATCCCGTTGATGGCCGAAGGGTTGCTGACGCCCTATCTCGATATCCCGTTCCAGCATGCCGCGCCTTCGGTGTTGAAGGCGATGAAGCGCCCGGCAAACGAGGCCAAGGTGCTTGAACGCATCCGCAATTGGCGCAGCGTCGCACCCGATATCGCGATCCGCTCCAGCTTCGTCGTCGGGTTCCCTGGTGAGACCGAGGCGGATTTCCAATATCTGCTCGACTGGCTGGATGAAGCCCAGCTCGACCGCGTGGGTGCCTTCCGGTTTGAACCCGTCGAAGGGGCCGCCGCCAATGCGTTGCCCAATACGGTGCCTGAAGAGGTGAAGGAAGAACGCTACCAGCGCATCATGGAAAAGACTGCCGCGATCAGTGCTGCAAAACTCGCTGCCAAAGTTGGTCGCACTTTGCCCGTCATCATCGATGAAGTCGGGGAATCGGACGAAGATGGCAGCATCGGCGCGACTGCGCGCAGCCAGGCGGATGCGCCGGAAATTGACGGAAATGTCTTCCTGCGCGATGTGCCCGACACGCTGCAGCCCGGCGATATTGTTGAAGTTACGATAGAAGATGCCGACGAGCACGATCTGTTCGGGGTAATAGCCAAAGCCTGATGTAAACGGGTTGCAATCTGCAACCATGTCAGTAAGTTTCCTTTTAAGCGCACGGTTAAATAGTGCGGAGGAGACGAATATGGCCGGGAAGCAGCATGGCGGAGAATTTGATGTCCTGATTGTCGGGGCGGGGCTTTCGGGGATCGCGGCTGCCGCGCATCTGACCATGCAATGCCCGGGCAAAAGCTATGCCGTGATTGAACAGCGCGCCGACATGGGCGGGACGTGGGATCTGTTTCGCTATCCCGGCATCCGTTCGGATTCGGACATGCACACGCTTGGCTATCGCTTCAAACCCTGGACCGAGGCGAAGGCGATTGCCGACGGCCCGGCTATACACAAATATGTCCATGAAACCGCCGACGAATATGGCATCACGCCCAATATCCGTTTCCGCCACCGCGTGCTGGGGGCAGACTGGTCGACCGACAAGGCCTGCTGGACGGTAACCGCGCGCCGCGAAGACGATGGCGCCGAGGTGCAGTTTACCGCCAACTTCCTGTTCATGTGCGCGGGATATTATGACTATGACCAAGGCTATCGCCCCGAATTCCCGCAAGAAGCGAGCTACACAGGGCGAATCATCCACCCGCAGCATTGGCCCGAAAATCTGAACTATTCCGGTAAGAAGGTCGTCGTGATCGGGTCAGGTGCGACGGCGGTCACGATCGTGCCGGTGATGGCCGAAAAGGCCGAGAAGGTTTACATGCTGCAGCGCACGCCGACCTATATGGTCTCGCGCCCCGCCAAGGATTGGCTGGCGAATACGCTGCGCGCAATTCTGCCGGAAATGATGGCGTATAAGATCACCCGCTGGCGCAATATCACGATGCAGCGCTTCGCCTACAACATGGCGCGCAACAAGCCGCAGAAGATGAGCAAGCGTTTGCTTGATATGGCGCGCAAGATGTTGCCTGCCGACTATCCGAATTTCGAAAAGGATTTCCAGCCGCCTTACACACCTTGGGAACAGCGGCTGTGTCTGGTGCCCGATGCCGATATGTTCAACGCGATCTCGAGCGGCAAGGCGGAGGTGGTGACCGACCATATCGACCATTTCACCCCGACCGGTATCAAGCTGAAATCGGGGCGCGAGCTGGAGGCGGATATTGTCGTGTCGGCAACCGGTCTTAACCTGGTGATGATGGGCAAGACCAATCTCAGCATCGATGGTAGAGCGACCGCGCCGAGCGAACATGTCAGCTATAAAGGCATGATGTTTAACGATATTCCGAACTTTGCCAGCGTATTCGGCTATGTGAATGCCAGTTGGACGCTGAAGACCGATATCGTCGCCGATTATGTCTGCCGCCTGCTGAAAACGATGGATGCAAAGGGTGTGCAGATCGCCAACCCGCATCTGGCCGACGCCGATATGCCGCGCCTGCCGTGGGTCGACGACTTCTCGTCGGGCTATTTCGCGCGCTCGTTCGACAAGCTGCCCAAAAATGGCGACCGCCACCCCTGGCGCGTGCTGCAGGATTATAAGGCGGAGAAGAAGATCCTGACCGAAGAGCCGATCGAGGATGGTATCATGCTGTTCTCAAAGGCTGGCGAGATGGTGAAGCCTTTGGAAGCAAACGCGCAACCGATGCTGGAGGCCGCAGAGTAGAGAACAGGGTTAGTTATAACCGTAGTGCTGAGCTTGTCGAAGCACGTCTTGCCGACAAGCGCCCTTCGACAGGCTCAGGGCTACGGTATTTTATTGACTGTCAGACGAAGTCTCGCGCGTAGTAACAGCCGCAACCCGCCGCTCGGAAACGGGTTCGGGGGCGACGACATGCGGTTTGCGGCGAACGATCCACAGAACCAGCGCGATGGTGAGTAAGCCGAGCACGACAATCGCGCCAGCCAGCCCGGCAAAAACGCCGAACATCGGTTTGAGATTGGGGGAATAGGTCTTGGCGACGGGTGTGTCGTTGCTGATCTTCCAAAAGTCGACCTCATAGGGTTCGTCGTTCAAGCGGAACAGGCGCACTTCGGCTGTGGTCCATTTCCCGCCATCTTTTGCCGCATAAATGATGGTAACTTCGGAATCTTCCGGGCCCATCATATGTTCAGGCTTGTAGGTGATGAAGCGCGGCGTGAGTTTAGGTTCTGCCTTTAAGTAATTTGATTTATTAGAAAAATGAGCGTTGAGTTCATCCCTTGCGGTCGGTGCAACATGGCGTTCCGCCACCACCCTATCCCCCTTCTGCAAGGCAGCCACAAATGCGTCAGACGTAGGTCCGATGTCTCTGGGTAATTCGATCACATCGGGCTCGCTCCACGAACAGGCGGCGAGCAGGAAAAGGAACAGCAAAGGCAATCGCTTCAGAAAATCCGCGTGTAAGGCCATTTGCTTCTCCCCCTGTTGAATCGTTGTCGCTATCAAGGCTGCATGACTGACTATAGCAATTTGATCCAGCCCGATAGCGGGCAAGCCGCAACCGACATTGAAATCATTTCAAAAGAGGGATTTGCCGACTGGTTCGCCGGTCAGCCCAGCCCTGTCCGCGCCGCCGCCACCGCGCAGAAGTTTGACGGAAATGCAGGCGATTTTGCCATCCTGCATATCCCCGGCGGCGATGAGTGGAAGGCGGCACTGATCGTTGCCGATGCGGCGAAGCTCGAACATTGGTCGCTCGCCAAGGCGGCGGAGGCGTTGCCTGAAGGCACCTATCGGCTGTCAGGTGCCGAAACCGGTGACGCGCTTCTCGGCTGGTTGCTCGGCCAATATCGTTTCGACGAATATCGCAGCGAACCCAAGCTGAAAGGGCCGCGTGTCCTGCTCACCAGCGAGCCGGGACGTATTGAAAATGCGGTGCGGCAGGCAGAGGCGACCGATCTGGTGCGCACGCTCGTCAACCGGCCCGCAGGCGATCTGGGCCCCGACCAGCTGGAGGCAGAGGCGCAGCGGCTGGCGAAGGCGCACAAGGGCAAGCTGCATGTGACAAAGGGGCATGATCTTGAAACCGGCTATCCGCTGATTCATGCCGTCGGCAAGGCTGCGTCGCGCGATTATGCGCCTCGACTGATCGAACTTGAATGGGGCGACGAACGCCATCCGCGCATTGCCATTGTCGGCAAGGGCGTGGTGTTCGATTCGGGCGGGCTTTCGATGAAAAGCGCGGTCGGCATGCGGCTGATGAAAAAGGATATGGGTGGCGCTGCGCATGCCCTCGCGCTGGCCGAGCTGATTATGAAGGCGCATCTGCCTGTGCGGCTGCACTTGCTGGTTGCGGCGGTCGAAAATTGCGTCGCGGGCGGGGCCTTGCGCCCGGGCGACATCGTCAAAAGCCGCGCGGGTATTCATGTCGAGATCGACAATACCGATGCCGAAGGGCGGTTGATCCTTGCAGATACGCTGGCCAAGGCGGTGGAGGACAAGGCCGGACTGATCGTCAATTTCGCGACGCTGACAGGTGCCGCCCGCGTGGCGCTCGGGCCTGATTTGCCTGCACTATTCGCCAATGACGATGAATTGGCCGATGGGCTGCTGGATGCAGGCAAAGCGGTGGCCGACCCGTTGTGGCGGATGCCGCTTTGGAAGCCCTATGCCGATATGCTCGACAGCGACATTGCCGATACCGCCAATGCCGGCGGCAGCTTTGCAGGCGCGATCACGGCGGCCTTGTTCATGCAGAAGTTCGTGCCCGATGAAGTGCGCTGGGCGCATCTCGATACCTTCGCCTGGCGGCCGACCGCGAAGCCGGGGCGGCCCAAGGGCGGGGAGGCGCTGGGGCTGCGTGCGGTCTATCGCTACTTGTCGCAGGCCTATCCGGTCCGCTAAGGGGCGCGCTAAGCTAGGGGAATTATAGTGGCCGATACGGCACCACCGAAACAGCGCGCGACCTATCGCCTCAGCGGGCATAGCATCGAAGGCGACAAGCGCACGACGCCGATCCGTGGCGATCTGGCGGACATCAAGCTCGCCGGAAAGCTGTTCGCACCGCATTATGCGGTGCCGATGTTGCGCACCGGGATTGCGCCCGTCACCGAAATCCATGCCGAACCGCATCTGAGTTCGATGCCGGTCAGCGCGCTGATGCACGGCGAAGAATTTGCCGTGCTCGATGTCGCGGGGGAATGGGCCTGGGGCTATTGCCTGCACGACGATTATCTCGGCTATCTGCGCTTTGCCGATCTGGGCGATGATTTCACCGCGACCCATGTGGTCAGCGCGCCTGCAACCTTGCTGGTGGCGCAACCCTCGATCAAGGCGCCCGTGCTGGCCCGCTACCCGATGGGGGCGCAGATCGTCTGCGGTGAAGCCAGCGAATGCGGTAAGTTCCTTGCCTGCGAAGGCGGCTGGATTCCGCGCGTGCATTTGTCCGAACCCGGCAAGGTCGAGGGATCGCCGGCCGATCTGGCCGAAAAGCTGGTTGGCGTACCCTATAGTTGGGGCGGCCGCAGCGGCGATGCGCTCGACTGTTCGGGGCTGGTGCAGCTGGTTTTCGGCCTCAAGGGCATCAAGGCCCCGCGCGATGCCGATATGCAGCAGGCGGGCTTTGGCGAGGAATTAAGCGCGGGTGAAAAGCTGCAGCGCGGCGACCTTGTTTTCTTCCCCGGCCATGTCGGCATCATGGCCGATGAGAGCAATCTGATCCACGCCAACGGTGCTGCAATGGCGGTTTCGATCGAGCCGCTGTCAGCCGCGACGGCGCGCTTTGCCGAGCATGAAGCGCCTGTGCTGGCGCGGAAAAGGGTGGCGTTGTGACTGCCCCATCGGTTTTCTGCCCCTCTCCCCTTGCGGGAGAGGAAAGACTTGGCTTGGCAGCTTGCTGCCTAGCAAGTCTTGGAGAGGGGGTGGCCGCCACAAGCCCTCTCCA
>JAGNSY010000122.1 GCA_017987825.1 Sphingorhabdus sp.
ATCGACCACGACCTGATATTGTTTGACCATGCCGCCGATGCTGGCGACTTCGGCCACGCCGGGGACGGATTTGAGTTCGTAACGCAGGAACCAGTCCTGGATGCTGCGGAGCTGCGCCAGATCGTGCCGCCCGGTCTTGTCGACCAGCGCATATTCGTAAATCCAGCCCACCCCGGTTGCGTCGGGTCCGAGCGTAGCGGTTGCGCCCGCTGGCAGCCGGCCTTGCACCTGGCTGAGATATTCCAGCACCCGGCTGCGTGCCCAATAGAGGTCGGTGCCATCCTCAAACAGCACATAGACGAAGCTGTCGCCCACGAACGAATAGCCGCGCACCACCCGCGCGCCGGGGACCGAGAGCATCGTCGTGGTGAGCGGGTAGGTGACCTGGTTCTCGACAATCTGCGGCGCCTGCCCCGGATAGGTCGTGCGGATGATGACCTGCACATCGGAGAGGTCGGGCAAGGCATCCACGGGCGTCGTGCGGATTGCACCGATCCCGATGACAGTCAGCACGAGCGCCGCGACCACGACCAGCCCGGGCGCCTTTACCGACCAGCGGATAATGGCTTCGATCACTTGGCACCGGCATTATTGGTGGTCGCGTCCCGCTCCAGCGCGCGGACGGCAATGCCGGTCAGGCTCGCTTCGGAATCGAGCAGGAATTGACCCGATGCGACGACCTTTTCGCCGACGGCGAGCCCTTGCAGTATCTCAGTCTGCCCGCCGCCTTCGCGGCCCGCGCGCACTTCGGCGGGATGATAACGACCGTCGCCCGTTGCCAGCATGACGATCGTGCGCGTTCCGGTGCGAATCACCGCTTCGCTGGGGACGAGGAGGGCGGGCGCTGCATCGCCGCCGAGCGCGACCGACGCGAACATGCCGGGGCGCAACCGTCCGCCGCGATTGACCAGTTCGATCCGCACGGTGAGCGTGCGGCTTTCCGCTTGCGCGGTCGGCAGGATCGCGATGATCCGGCCACCGAAGGTTTCGCCGGGAAAGGCGGTGAGCGTGGCCGTCGCGCTCTGCCCGATCCGCACTGCACTTGCCTGAGCTTCGGGAACGGCGGCATTGAGCCAGACCGTACCAATGCCGGTCACTTGGGCGAGCGTCTGTCCTTGCGCCAAGGTCACGCCCGCGCGCGCATCGAGCGTCTGAATCACGCCCGAGATCGGCGAGGTGATGGTGATCGTGCCGTTCGTCCTGCCGCTGCGCTCCACACTGGAGATCAGGCCATCGGACATGCCCATAAGCCGTAACCGCTGCCGCGCAGCTGCGGTAAGGTCCGGTCTGCCGAGCCGCTTGACCGCAAGAAACTCGGTTTGTGCGCCGCCCCATTCGGGGAGCTGCACATCTGCAATCGGCGCACCGGCGCGGATCACGTCACCCGGAGCGCGGGCATAGACACGGCTTACAAAGCCGCCCGAACGGGCCTGCACGATCGCCACATCGCGCTGGTTGAAGTCGATGCTGCCGGTGACGTTGAGCGTCGCCGCCAGACTTCCCAATTTCGCTTCAGCGACCCGGATGCCGAGATTCTGCATCGCCGAAGGATCAATGCTGACCCCAGGTGCGCCGCCCGATGCACCTGCGGAACCATCCGCATATTTGGGTTCGAGCTGCATATCCATGAACGGCGATTTGCCGGGCTTGTCGAACTTCTGATTCGGAAACATCGGGTCGTAATAGTAAAGGATTTTGCGGCCATCCGGGCTTGTCGAACTGGCGGGCGCTGGAACATCGCCACGCTGCCCGAGCCAGTATCCGCCGCCGCCCGCGATCAGCACCGCCGCCAGTAATCCAGCGCGCCAGCGCGCCGCGGTTGCCCTGTCCATGCTCATGGCCGCATCTCCCCATAAGTGAAATTGATCCGGATTGCGTCGCGCGCGACATCGGCCTCGCGCGCCAGGGCATCGACCTCGGCCTCGGCCAGCGACAAGCTCGCAAGCAAGGCGCTGCCGAGGTCGAGCCTGCCCGCAGAATAGCTCGCCAGATCAAGCTCGGCGCGGCGCTTGGCGAGTGGGACGAGTGTTTGCCGCGCGTTCATCAGCCGCTGGTGGTGCATGGCATGATCGGCGAGATCGCCGTCGAGCGCGGCCAGGACATCGCGTTCCCCGGCTGCACGCAAAAGCCGCGCGCGGCTGGCTTCGCTCTCGCGCGCTGCGATCAACGGATATTGCCTCTTTCTGGAAAAGAACGGCAGGTCGATGCTGACCGTAACCGAAACCATGTCGCCAAAAGCCGGGTCGCGGCGGCCATACGACGTGCCGACCCGCCAGTCTGGCCGCTTGTCCGCGCGCGCGAGTTCGGTGTCGGCGTCGGCAACGCGCGCCTCGGCATCGAGGGCTTGCAGGCGAGGCAGCGCCGCCAATCCTGCCCGCAAGGCGGGGCCATCGACTTCGAGAACGGGCGGATCGCCGGAAACGTCGGCGTTGGGATCGCCGGTCAGGCGCGCTAGTCTCGCCTTCGCCTTGGCGACTTCGGCGGTCAGCTCGCTGCGGCGGTCGTTGACGGCGGCGCGCAACTGCTCCGGTTCGAGGGCTTGCGATGGGCGCGCAGCCCCGGATGCCAGCCGCGCCGAAACCGTAGCCTGCAAATCGCCGAGGCTTTCGTCGAGCAATTGCAGCTGAGCCAGCCGCCGCTTGGCGTAATAGAGATCGATCCAGGCGAGCGCTGTTGCGAGCCGGATATTCTGCGCCTCGACCGCCAGATCGGCTTCGGCCACGCCGATTTCCGCCTGCGCCCGCCCGCGCTGCGCGCGGCGCTTGGCCGGATTGGGGAATGCCTGTTCGATGCCCACGCGCGCCATCGTCATGTCGTCGCGGTTGAAGGTGAAAGCAGGCGGTCCCGAGACCGGGAAATTGTCGATGCCTACCGACAAGGTCGGATCGGGGAGCTGTCCGGCGGCAATGGCGGATGAGCGCGAGGCTTCGACACCTGCCGCGTTTGCCTGCACCGAAGGGGCGCTGACGGTCGCGCGCTCCAGCGCGGCGTTGAAGGTCATTGGCTCAGCCCAGGCCAGCGAAGGCATGGCAGAGGCCAACAGAGCAGTGGAAATCAGGTATCGCATGGTATCGCCCCGTTTCAACGTCGGGGATGCCGGGTGACTGCCATCCGGTCGGCAAGGTGCGATAGCGCCCCACCGACCGGCATGGTCAGATCAGGGCATCAGCCGTGAGAGGAGCTTCCGCCCTTGCGCGGCATTGCCATGCAATCCGCTGCCATTGCGGTGACCTGCATCATCGCGCAATCGCAATTGGCGACGACAGGTGCATCGTTCACCCACACACGAACCTGAGACGGCAGGTTCGACTTGTTGGGGCCGGGAGCAGTCTGCGACTGCCATTCCCAGTGGCCCGGTCCGCGATCACGCGCGGAGGCAGCAGAAACGGATGTGAAAGCCGCAACAGCGACAGCGATGGAAAGCAGAATTTTCATGTTGAATGTCCTTGGTTGAATCAAATGCGCGCGCAGCAGCATCAAAGCTGCCGGACGCCGGTTGGTTCAGCCAAGGATCGAGGGGGGATCGGGTATGGGGGCTTCGTTGCGCCCGATCAGAACCGGGCTTGCCGCCCAGTCATAGAAAGAAGCTGCATTGACTGGCGCTTCGATGGCAAGCGGCAATGCGCCAAGCCCGACGAGCGAGGCACAGCCAACCATCGCAAAGCAACCGGCCTTCATGTCCTTGCACGGCGGTGCATTGTCGCGGGACTGCTTTTCGGCATCCATGCAATCCGCCATGCCCGCCATTGCCGAGGCGGCGGCGCTCTGTTCCTGCTGCATCTCCGCGCAAGGCGGCGACGCATAGGCCACGCCCTGCCACAAGAGACCGAACAAGGCCCCAAGCAGCAGAAAATGGCGAAACAGCGTTTTCATTTGAACCTTGAAATGGGCGGATCGGTAATATTTGTCAATTCGGTCAGGCGGACGAGATGGTTACACTGAGGCAATCCAGCGCGGCCCCAGCGTTTCGATGATCTTGCAGTCGGCGACTGTGCCGTGGCGGCAGGAACCGATCACGCGGTCGAGTTCGGTTCTGAGCGCAGTCAGGTCGGTCACTTTCCGGTCGATTTCGTCCAGATGCGTTCTGGCGATGCCATCTACCGCTTCGCAGGATTGCGCCTTGTCGTCCGATAGTGTGAGCAGCTCACGCACCGCTTCAAGCGTGAAACCCAAGTCGCGAGCGCGGCGGATGAAGGACAAGCGGGCGAGATGATCGCTGCCATAGGCGCGGTAATTGGCCGAAGTGCGCGCGGGTGGTGAGAGCAGCCCGATCTTTTCATAGTAGCGCACCGTCTCGACCTTGGTCGCGGTTGCACTCGCCAGTTCGCCGATTTTCATTGCCCAATCCTCAGAGCTTGACCCTGTAGTTGCTACAGGGTGTAGATAGGTGTCCGACTCGGGATTTGTCGAGAAGGATATGGAATGGCCGACAGTTGCTGCGAGAGCGCTTGCGGAAGCGAGACGGCCAAGGCTGATCCGCGCTGGCGGCGCATTCTTTGGGTAGCACTGATCGTCAACGCCGCGATGTTCCTGGTCGAGATGGTCGCGGGTGCGGCGGCGGACAGCCGCGCGCTTCAGGCCGACGCGCTCGATTTTCTCGGGGATGCGGGCAACTATGCGGTCAGTCTTGCGGTCGTCGGGATGGCGCTGGCGTGGCGCGCGCGGGCGGCGCTGCTCAAATCGCTGTTCATGCTCGGCTTTGCCGCCTGGGTATTCGGCAGTGCGATCCTCGCCTTCGTCAACGGCACCACGCCGGACCCGGCGACAATGGGCGCGATTGGCGCGCTGGCGCTCGCCGCAAATGCCGGTGTCGCACTGCTGCTTTATCGCTACCGAACTGGCGACGCGAACATGCGCTCGGTCTGGATTTGCTCCCGCAACGACGCGATCGGCAATGTCGCTGTGATGCTCGCGGCGCTTGGCGTGTTCGGCACCGGCAGCGCGTGGCCCGACCTCATTGTCGCTACGATCATGGCGGGGCTGGCGCTGACCGGCGGCGCTCAGGTGCTGCGGCAGGCGCTGGGCGAGTTGAAGGCAATGCCGCGCGGGATCGAGCAAGTTTGATGTCCTGGCCGCAATCCATTCCGCTCGCGGCCATGATTGCGATCATAGCCGCGACCGTCTTGCGTGGAATAGCGATCAGACGGCGCACGGGCGACCGCCCACTGGCTTTCCTGGAAGCAAGAGGCATCCAGCGCATCGCGGGCTTGTCTTTCGCGGCAAGCACTGCCGCCTTGATTGCGGCCAGCGCGATTGCCGCGAGAGGTGACGCGAGGGATTTGGCGTTCCCCGCTGCCATCGTGGCGTTGCTCAGTGCTGCGGTTGTGATCGTGGCACAAGTGCAGATGGGCCGCGCATGGCGGATTGGCGTTCGCGGCGGCGACGCGCCATTGTTCGTTTCTCACGGCCTGTTCCGGTTCAGCCGCAATCCGATCTTCGTCGGCATGATTCTGGTGGGGCTGGCTGCTGCATTGGCATCGGGGCTTTGGTGGGCGTGGGCATCACTCGCAGTCTTTATCGCGTCGTGTGCAGTGCAGGTGAGGATCGAAGAAGCGCATCTTGAGGCGAGTTTCGGGCAATCCTACCTCGATTTCCGCGCTTTAGTTCCGCGCTGGCTGGGATGGAAACGCGCGACATGAATATTGCGCTCCACAGTCTTGCGGCAGGAACAGAATTGCCGCGCCGAACCTATGCTGCTACGCAGCATTCGATGCGGGGTCGTTTTGCTTCTTTATTGGTCTTGATTGGGCTGTTTTTCGGCATAATTGTCATGCCCGCTATAGCACATGCCAGTGGCCACAGCCCTGTCCATGCAAGCGAGATGCTCGATGTGCATGAGATTGGCGAAGCTGACCATTCTCCGCCAGCGAGCGGCGACACCGACATGCCCTGCCATGCCGTCAGCCACCACCATTGCAGTGTCGCACTGCAACTCGACGCGCCGCGCATAGGCCTGAACGGGCTGGCAAAAGCACTTATGGTGCGCCCGGCAGAGACCACGGCGCTCTCTTCGCACAGCCAGGCTCCACCACTGGAGCCGCCCGCCGCCTGAACCATGCCGCCGCGTGGGGGACTGCCCCTGCGCGACCGTGACATGCGTTCAGGAGTTACCCATGAGATTATCTTTGCGTGCCGCCTTGATGGCGGGCGCGCTCATCGCCAGCAGCGGGGCGGCATTGGCCGAACCT
>JAGNSY010000017.1 GCA_017987825.1 Sphingorhabdus sp.
AGCCATGTGGTGCTGAAACCCGGCGGTTGGTCCTCGCATCGCCACTGGCATGAAAGCGAGGACGAAATGGTCATCATGCTCTCGGGCGAGGCGGTGCTGATTGAGGATGATGGGGAGACGGTCATGCGCGCAGGGGACGTGGCCGCATGGCCAGCGGGCGTGCGCAATGGCCATCATCTGATCAACCGCAGCGATGTGGATTGCAGTTTCATCGCCATCGGTGTGGGTGATCGTTCAACCGGTGGTGTTTACTCGGATATCGATATGATGTTCAGTGAGGAGGATTATTACCACAAGAATGGCACGCTATATCCGGCGAAACGCATGAAATAGGGCGACGTGCGTTACTTGCCCGGTTCGGTCTCAAACTTTTCGATCACCCATTCCTCATCTTGTGCGGCCTGATACCATTCTTGCATCCAGGGGTGCGCCAATACGGCCTCGATATAGCTTTGGGCAAAGCCGGGTAGGGTGAAACCATAGGTGACGAAGCGTGTCACGATGGGTGCATACATGATGTCGGCGGCGCTATAGGTGCCGAACAGATAGGGCCCTTCTTTGCCAAAACGCGCGCGCGCCTCGGCCCAGAGACCCAAAATGCGCAGCGCATCGTTGCGGGTTTCTTCGCTGATCGTCATGCCTTCATAGGTCTTGCGCAGGTTCATCGGGCATTCGCGGCGCAGCGGCAGGAAGCCGGAATGCATCTCCGCCGCCATCGCCCGCGCCATGCCGCGTGCAACATCGTCTTTGGGCCAAAACCGTTCACGTCCCACCTTGTCGGCGAGATATTCGAGGATGGCAAGGCTGTCCCAGATCACCGCATCGCCATCCCACAATATGGGCACCTTGCCTGACGAGGGAGCGAGGTCTTCCTCACGTTTGCGCTCGTCCCATGTGGCATCGTAGAGCGGGACGGTCATTTCCTCGAAATGCAGACCCGACTGCTTGCAGGCCAGCCAGCCGCGCATCGACCAGCTGGAATAGGCCTTGTTCCCGATGATGAGTTTGAGTGTCATGATTGGATGGCTTCTAGCACTGCCTCACGCAGCGCATCAATCCCGCCCTTTTTCTCGGCTGAAGTTGCCGAAATCAACGGAAAGGCGGCGCTATGCTTGCGCAGTTCTTCCAGCGTTGCGGCCTCAACCGTCGCCAGTTCGCTGGCTTTGATCTTATCGGTCTTGGTGAGGACAATGCGATAGCTGACGGCTGCGCCATCAAGCATTTTCATGATCTCGCGGTCGACTTCCTTGATGCCGTGGCGGCTGTCGATGAGAAGGAAGGCGCGTTTCAGCACCTGCCGCCCGCGCAGATAATCGTTCACCAGATAGCGCCATTTCTGGACCGTTTTCAGCGGCGCCTTGGCATAGCCATAGCCGGGCATGTCGCAAATGCGGAAGATTGGCGGCTCGCCGACGTCAAAAAAATTGAGCTCTTGCGTGCGCCCCGGCGTGTTCGATGCGCGGGCAAGGCCGTTGCGGTTGACCAGCGCGTTGATCAGGCTCGACTTGCCGACGTTTGACCGACCGGCAAAGGCGATTTCCGGCACATCCGCATCGGGCAGGAATTCAAGACCGGGGGCAGACTTCAAAAAGTTTACCGGGCCTGAGAAGATTTTCGTGTCCATATTCTTGCCTCTTTCCTCCTCTCCCCTTCAGGGGAGAGGCAACGAGACTTGGTCTTGCATCGCAAGGCCTAGTCGCAGTCGGAGAGGGGCCCCTCTCCAAGCGCGGCTAGCTGCAGGAGCAGCAAGCCTTGCTATCCTCTCCCCCGGAAGGGGAGAGGTGTTGTGCCTTAGGCCTTCGCCTTCTTCTTTTCGGCCTCTTCCTTCGCCATCTGCTCCTTCAGGATCGGATGCTTGGCATAGAGCCATTTCTGCTGGCCGATCGAGATCAGGTTTGAAACCACCCAATAGAGCTGCAAACCGGCTGCGAACGGTGCCATGATGAACATCAGGAACCAGGGCATGATCGCAAAGACCTGCTTCTGCACTTCGTCCATCGGCTGCGGGTTCAGCTTCTGCATCAGCCACATGGTGATACCAAGCAGGATCGGCAGAATACCGATGGCGAGGAAAGTCGGTGGATCAAAGGGCAGCAGGCCGAACAGGTTGACCGGAGTCAGCGGATCGGGCGCTGAAAGGTCTTTCAGCCACAGCGCAAAAGGCTGGTGACGCATTTCGACGGTCAGCATCAGGATCTTGTAGAGCGCAAAGAAAATCGGAATCTGCAGCAGGATCGGAAGGCAACCGGCCAGCGGATTGATCTTTTCCTCCTGATACAGCTTCATCATTTCCTGCTGCAGCTTGGGCTTGTCGTCCTTGTAGCGTTCCTGCAGTACCTTCATCTTCGGCTGCACAGCACGCATGCCCGCCATCGAAGCAAACTGCTTTTGCGCCACGGGGAACATGAAGATACGCACGATGATCGTCAGCGCGATAATCGCGACGCCGAAATTGCCAACAAGATCAAACAGCCAGAGCAGGATCGTCAGGAATGGGATGGCGATGAACCAGAACCAGCCCCAGTCGATCGAATAATCGAGATAGGGAATGCCCAGTTTCTTCGTGTAGGTGCGCAATTCCTCAAATTCCTTGGCCCCTGCAAACAGGCGCGAGGTTTGCGAGGCGGATTGGCCCGCGGCAACAGCGGTCAGCTGTGCGTTGCGGACATTTGCCCAATTATAGCCGCCTTCCGAACGGAATTCGGCTTTCACCGGCACCTTCTGGTCTGGGATCAGTGCGGCGAGCCAATATTTGTCGGTCATACCGTTCCAGCCGCCGGTGCTGTCAAAGCTGACCTTGTTGCCGGGTGCTTCGGCAACCTGATCATAGCCCCAGTCATAATTTGGTTCGCCGTTGAAGACGCCGATCGGGCCGATGTGAATCTGGGTGAAGATCGAGCCACCCTTGGTCGCTTCCTTTGGCTTGCCCTTACGGCTGATGATGCCGAAGGGCGCGACATTGGCTGTCGGCACACCGGCGGCGTTGGTGAAACGCTGCTCGGCTGAGATCATGTAATGCTCGTCAATCGACAATTTAATGTCGAAACGCTGGCCCTCAGGGTTGGTCCAGCTGAGCGTCACAGGCTTGGTGGGCGTCAGCTTTGTGCCATCCGGCGTCCAAACCGTCTTGTCGGTGGGAAGCGTCGCGCCATTGCCTGTCCAGCCGAAGCGCGCAAAATAGGCGTTTTCGGTGCCCGAAGGTGCAAACAGCCGCACAGGCGGCGACTTTTTCGACAATTCCTGCCGGTGCGTCGAAAGCACCAGATCGTCGACGCGCGCGCCTTCGAGGTTGATCGAGCCTTTGAGCTTGGGTGTTTCAATCAGCACGCGCGGATTGGCGGCGAGGGCAGAAGGCAATGCCACGGCCTTTGCAGGCAGCGACGTCACAGCAATATCGCCGCTGTCGCTATTCGCGCCTTCCGACTTTGCGGGAGCGCTTACGCTCTTCTCCGCAGCCGGTGGCGTCGGGAAAAACCGTTCCGCAACATAGGGCCAGCCAAAAAGTATGAGGCCAGTCAACAGCACTGCCAGGATGATATTACGCCGGTCTTCCACTCAAATATTCCCTGTTAATTCAATGTCTGGATCGTGTTTGGAACACATTAGGGCACCGGATCATATCCGTGCCCACCCCAAGGATGGCAGCGCAATAGCCGTTTCAGTGCCAGCCAGCCACCCTTAATCGCGCCATATTTCTGCAAAGCCTCAATCGCATAAGACGAACAGCTTGGTGCATAGCGGCAGGTCGGCGGCAGGATGCGCGATGGCCCCAATTGCCAGCCACGCGCGATGAGGATGAACAGCTTGGCGATCATGCAGCAAGCTTCCGCAACGCCTTGGTCATTTCCTCACGCAGCAGGCCAAAATCGCGTTCGATTCCGCCGTCGCGACCGATCAGGATATGGTCGGCGCCGGCCTTGCCCAGTTCGGGCAGAAGTTCGGCGGCCAATTCGCGGAAACGGCGGCGCATGCGGTTGCGCACCACGGCGTTTCCGACCTTCTTGGTGATGGTGATGCCCAGCCGCTTGGCTGGGTCTTCGTCACGCCGGTCGTGCACCAGCAAAACGAAACCGGGAGTTGCATAGCGCTTCCCCCGGTTGGCAGCCAGAAACTCCGGCCTTTTTTTGATAACGGTGTAACCGCGCATGTCGCGGCTACCGCAAGGCGCCCGGCTTAGGCCGAGAGCTTTTTGCGACCGCGGGCGCGGCGACCGTTCAGGATCGCGCGACCAGCCGCAGTCGACATGCGGAGACGGAAACCGTGACGGCGAGCGCGCACAAGATTGCTCGGTTGAAAGGTGCGCTTCATGGCTCAAATCCTCAATAAAATCAGCAATTGGAATAAAAACAGCCGCCGAATCTCTACGGCGACCGCCTCTGTTGAGCGGGCCTTTATGGTTTGGGAGGGTAAAAGTCAACATGACTCAAGGCAGTTTTTGACCAAAGTCGTCGCGTCGGAACAGCCGCATCAGGTCACGTTTGATGGGCGGGAAGGGCGGGCGCTTCTTGAACCGCTTCCGCCGCATCGCCCAATTGGCCCATTCGCCATATTCGGGATGCTTTTTGCTCGCCCGCGCAAATTGCCGTTTGGCCCAGAGCGAATTTTTGAGGACCAGCGCAAGGCCGATGGGGAACAATATCAATCCGCCTGGCCCCGGCAACCAGCCGATCAGCGGCGCGAGGATCATCAGGAGCCAGCCAAGCACAATCATCGCCCATTGGAAGGAGCGGTTATCGGAGAGCTTGCGCGCGGCCATGAAGGAGATGTGGGGAGCGCGCTGGTCTGGCGCAAGTTTCTAATCCTCCACGCCGTCACCCTGAACTTATTTCAGGGTCCATTTCTCCTCGCAAACCGAAGGGTGAGGCTGACAAATGGATGCTGAAACAAGTTCAGCATGACGGATGTTGGGTCAAATTAGGCGGCTTCACACAATCCCACCAACTGATCCGCACAAGCACCCCAACCTTCGTCAAAGCCCATTTCGGCGTGGCGCTTGCAATCGTCTTCGGTCCAATGACGGCAAAGCGCAGTATAGCGCGTGCCGTCGCCTTCGGCCTCAACTGACCAAATGCCGATCATAAACGGTCCGGCAGGCATCAGGTCGCCGACCACCGCGTCGGTAAAGGCAAAGCGCTTCCCTTCGTCCCATGCCAGCACTGTGCCGGGGTGCGGGTGCACCTCGCCATCGGGGCCGTACATGGTGCAAGTGGATGCGCCGCCAGCGCGTCGTTCGAGCTTTTCAAACTCGGCGCGCCAGGGCTTCGGGCACCACCAGTCACCTATCTGGTTGGTCATGATGTCCCAGACCTTTTCGGGCGATGCTTTGATGAAGCGGCTGATCGAGAGTTCCCAGCCATTTTCTGCGGTTGCTGTCATATTCATATCCTTCAATCTCTGTCAGGCGCGCCAAGGGGAAAATAGCTGCGATAGGGACGGGCATCCTCGACGCAGCGCGCAACCGAGGGGCGAGCTAGCAGGCGGGCGCGATAGGCTTTGAGTTTTTTGCACTCGTCGGGAATGGGCTGCGTCCAGTCAGCGTAAAACAGCGCAGGTGCGCCCGAACAATCGGCCATCGAAAATTCGCCGCCGCATGCCCAGCCATCATCTGGCAGTTGTGCCTCCAGCCACGGATAGATCGTCGACAGCGTCGCCCGCGCCCTTTCGACGCGCGCCGGATCGGGCGTTTCGGTGATGAACGGAATATATTCGGAAACCGCCGCTTGAAAGCTGGCTTCCAGATGGCAGTCGAACACCCGATCGAGCAGGCGCACCTTTAACGCGACTTTGCGGTCATCCGGGATCATCTGCGGAGTTTCGGGATAGGCGATATCCAGATACTCGATGATGATCGAACTTTCGGCAACGCCGTGCCCGCCATCGTCGAGCACCGGCATCTGACCTCGTGGCCAGTGAGCACGCGATTGCTCCCAGTGTTCGGGATGCGCGTCGTCAAGGATACGGAATTCGAAATCCAATCCCTTTTCGTACAGCGGAATCAGCGCCTTCCAAGTGTAGCTGGAAAAGGGGTGGCCGTAGAGGATCCTGCTCATGCCTCGCGCACCGCCGCTTCGATCGCGGCATGGTCAATCTTCTGCATCGTCATCATCGCTGCAAATGCCCGCTGCGCGACTTCGCCGCCTGCTGCCATTGCTTCGGTCAAGACGCGCGGGGTAATTTGCCAGTTGAGGCCCCATTTGTCCTTGCACCAACCGCAGGCACTTTCCGCGCCGCCGTTGTCGATGATGGCGTTCCAGTAACGATCTGTCTCGTCCTGCGTGTCGGTCGCAATCTGGAACGAAAAGGCCTCACTATGCGGAAAAATCGGGCCGCCGTTGAGGCCGATGCAGGGAATGCCGTAGACGGTGAACTGCACGGTCAGCACATCGCCTGCCTTACCCCCGGGAAAGTCGGCGGGTGCGCGGTGGACCGCTATGACCGCGCTATCGGGAAAGGTTGCGGCATAGAAATTGGCGGCGGCTTCGGCGTCCTTGTCATACCACAGGCAAATGGTGTTTTTGGCAGTCGTCATTTTTCTCTCCTCACATCAGCCAGCCACGCGCCGTCCAGCGGCGGGCTAGATAGAATTGGAGCGCCCCCGCCAACGCCAGTATTGCTGGAAATGTAACCAGTTCAGCGCCCATTTTTGAGAAAGCATCGGTCATGAAGATCGGCCAGCTGAACTGAACGATGATCGCAATGAAGCTGATGAGGAATAACGGCGCGGCCAGGCGTTTGCGCAGCAGCAGCGCGATTGCACCTGCCGTCCCACAGCCCACGGCCACGGCAAAGGCGATCCATGTCCAGGTCGGCATCGCGCTCCACAACTCGCGCTGCACATCGGGCAAACCAGCATAGCCGGTCTTGCTCATCTGCCAGTTGGTGACGAACGACCAGACGCCCATCAGATTCCACAATAGCGATACTATGCCAGCGATTGTCAGCCAGCGGGGTGCGTTGTTTTCCATTGTCTTACCTCCCTCAATCTTTGCCACCAACGAGCGAGAATAATGCACCCTGCGGGTCGATGCCCTGCACGATCCAGTCCTCGCCAGGCACTTCCATCGGTCCGTTGATCACTTGCCCGCCTTTGGCCGTAATGGCTGCATGGGCCGTCGAGATCGACGCCACGCGGAAATAGTGCGCCCAGCCAGTCGGGGCACCTTCGGGCACCTGCATGATAGCGCCGACGCCGCCACCATCATGGTCGATAAATTGATATGTGCCCATCGGGCCCATGTCCATCGGCTCAGGCAGCGTCCAGCCGAACAATTTGGTGTAGAAAGCCAGCGCGTTGGCCTGATTGCCCGCATAGAGCTCGTTCCATGAACAACGGCCTTGCAGACTGGTCGAAAAGGCGGTGCTCTCGCCTCCACCCGGCGGCGGTGTCGGTGTCATGACATAAAAGGGGCTATCGCAGCAGTCGGCGACCATCGCTATGCGTCCTGCCATCGGCACATCGCGCGCGGGCATCAGGCATTTGCCACCTGCTGCCTCAATCGCAGCAACGCTGGCATCGGTATCGTCGACACCGATATAGCCTAGCCAGCAAGGTTTTGCGCCATGCTCGACCATTTCGGGCGTTAATGTTAGGGCACCGCCGGTCATCCCGCCATCGGCGTTGGCAATGAAGCCATAGCCATTGGCTTCGGGCGGCCCCGCGCTCAGCGACCATCCCGGTACCACCGCTTCGTAAAAAGCTTTCGCCCCGGCAAAGTCGGGGGTCATCAATTCATACCAGATCCAGCTACCCTGCAATGTCGTCATGGTTCGTCCTTTCAGGCTTTAAGTTCGACAACCGGCACAAATCCGCCGAAAATCAGCCGCTTTCCGTCAAAAGGCATCGGGTTCTTTTCAGGGTCCATACGCGGGTCGGCTTTGGCGGGATCATTCATCCATTCTGTCATTGTCGCCATCGCCGCATCGCGCGTCGCCTTGTCAGGCCATTCGATCCAGCTGAACAAGACTTCTTCGTCAGCCTCTGCCTTCACCGCCGCGCGAAAGTCGGTCGTATGGCCTTCTGGAACATCGTCGCCCCAGCATTCGACCACGCGCAGAGCGCCCAAGTCCATGAAAACGCTGTCGCCCATCTTGGCATGTGCGATGAACTTGTCCTTGTTCGCCTTGGGGCAGGCGATCACAAAACCGTCGATATAACTCATTGCTGTTCTCCTCCCACTTCGTCTTTTGTGCCCCCGCAAGCTCGTTCAGGCGGGTTCCTGCACTGCCAATGCAGCGAGTTGCGCTGCCATCGCGGCCTTGAACGCCGGGCGCATCGCGCCCCGCTCGACATAGGCCGCAAGATTGGCGTGCGCCGTTACCAATTCGTCTTCGGGAGCAGCGCGCAACACGTCGATCATCAACAGGTCGCCGATGGTAAAGCAGTCCTCCAGCCATTCGCGGTCCCCCAATGCGCTGGAAAGTTGCGACAGCCGCATCTGGGCAAAGGGCCGCACGGAATCTTGCGCTGCATCCTGCCAATCCTGACCTTCTGAAGCATGACGGACAAGGAGTAGCGTTTGCACAAAGGGCTCGACGCTATTGAGTGCGGCGAACATCCAACTGATGGCCCTTGCGCGAGATCTCGCTTCGCGAGGCAACAGCCGTTCATCCCTTTCGCCGATATGCAGCAATATGGCTCCGCTCTCAAACATTGAGACATCGCCTTCCTTGTAAACCGGAACCTGTCCAAATGGCTGATCGGTCATATGTTCGGAAGACTTTTCGCCACCAGCGCCAGCAAGCAGGCGTTCGCGATAGGGCAGCCCTATCTCTTCCAGCGCCCAGCGGATACGCAGATCTTTGACATAGCCTCTGGCCTGCTCCGGCACCCATTCAAAGCTCGTTATCTCGATGGCGGCATTGGGATCTACAGACATCGTAATTACTCCGAGGGCGGCACGGCTGCGGGATCCATCCAGAACGGCTCCCAGACATGGCCGTCAGGATCGGTCAGGCTGCGCTGGTACATAAAGCCATGATCTTCTGGCGGGTTGATGTCTGCCACCCCGCCATGCGCCGCAGCGGCGGCGATGATCCTGTCAACCTCGTCGCGGCTGTCGAAATTGATCGCGAGTGCGACCTCGCTCGATCCTGGCGGGCAGATAGAGCGAGTAGTGAAGCCGCCCCATTTGGCGTGGGTGAGCAACATCACATGAATGCCTTCGTCCCACACCATGCAGGCGGCGGTTTCGTCGCTGAAATGCGGATTGTTGGTAAACCCCAGCGCCGTGTAAAAGGCCATTGCTTTGGGCAGGTCTGCCACCGGCAGGTTGACGAAAATCATCTTGCTCATTCGGTCTCTCCTCTATCGAACAGCATTTTTATGTAGCGTTTGAGGTGCAGCACACTGTCGCGCGCCTCCTTGGGGCTGTTTCTGGCCTTGGCGATGATGAACGCGCCCTGCAGCACTGCCTGAATGTGGTAGGCAAGGCTTATAGCCGAAACATCGTCGCGGATGCCGTAGCGTGAGATGGCCGCCTCGATATCCACGGCCAGCCGTTCGCAATAGGCGCTGATGCTGGCATCGCTCGCTGCGCGAAGCACTTCGCTACTGGCAAAGCTTTCCTGGACCATTGTGCCGACAAAGCAGGTGAAGCCTTCCGCCGGGCCTTCCAGCATGAACAGGCGAAAATCTATGTGCGCTAGGAGACGTTCGAGCGGGTCTTCAATCCGCACCCAGGGGGGCAGGGTGAAGATCAGTTCGTCGGCGCGCGCGGTCCATTGTTCGGCAGCTGCCACCCCCAATTCTTCTTTCGAAGCAAAATGGTGGAAGAAGGCACCCTTCGATACACCTGCCGCTGTGCAAATCTGATCCACCGAGGTCGCGGCATAGCCTTGCCTGCGCACCAGCATATGCGCCGCATCGATCAGCTTTGATCGTGCAGATAGGCGCGGTGCAGAGGCGTTTCGACTCGACATGAAATGGACATTACCGACCAGTCGGTATGGTTGTCAAACGCAACACATCAACACGATTGCCGAGCGCCTGATGAGGGGTGTGCTTTAGAGTTTAAGGGTCATGGTGATGTGTACGCCATCACCGTGCCAGAGCCGTTCGACATGCGAATCGGTTGTCTGAAAATCGAGCCTTTCGTAAATTGCCATTGAAGAGGCTAGGCCGTCTGTGGTCTCGAGGAATACTTCGCTATGGCCGCAGGAGCGGGAATGGTCGAGCGCAAGGTCTACCAGTTTGCGTCCCGCACCCTTTCCGCGTGCTTCGGGGAGCAGCACCACCCAGCGTAATTGGCCAACTTCGCCGCGATCGACCAATGCCGAGCAGCCGACTGCTTTGCCGTCCAGTTCAGCAAACCAGACCCGACTGCGACCGGGTTTATCAAGCTGCGCCTCGGCAACGGTTTCGGCAACAAATTCGCAGAAAGGCTCGCCAAAGCGGTCGCCTTCGATGGCATAGCCCAGCCGGTGCATGTCGACGACCAACTGGTCGTCGCCCGGTCGCCGGTCATGTCTAAACTGGATTGGTTCTGTCCCCATGCCGCATGGCTTAGGGGAAAAATCTTCGGCTAATCAAGCCGCAGAAGCTCAGTCGAGCTTTACATAGCGCGCCAGATCGCGGCTGTTGAGATACAGCGCGTCGTCGTGCGGGGCGCTGTTGGTCATGGCGTAAAAGCTGCGCGCCTCGCCGTCGCTCAGCCCCATTTCGCGGTAAAAGGCGATATATTCCTGATGCACCGGATCGTCGGCGGCGAAATCACTCGCCTCATAGCCATCCTCGTCGCGCCAGCTGTGGACGGCAAATTCGGCGCTGGGTGCGGCGCGGCGTTGGGCGCCCGCCAGAAACAGCTCTACCCCGCCAGAACGAACCGAGCCGCCTTCGGGGACATTAGTCATGACGCCATGACGTCGCACCATGCGGGCTAGCGCAAGATTGGCGCCATCGTCGCCAGTGCCGGGGCAATCAACCATATCGATCTGCTTGAGGGTAGGGAAAGCGCGAAGAAGTGCTGCGAATTGCGCAGGCGTTTCGCTCTCGATGCTGCCGATGAGTTCGGCGCGATCGGGGGCGACCATATGGAACGGACCGAAACTGGCGATCGGGGTGCGGCTAGGCGCGATATCGCCAAAAGGCTGTGCGACAAAGCGTTCGGTGGTGCCTTCCGGCTGGTCGTCGGCGACAACTTCCTCAACCTCATAGACGATTTCCTCGGTTTCCAGCGTCGCGGCGCGCACGGGTGCCGCAATCAGGACGAGCGCAAACAGCGTCGCCATGCCGAATTGTTCGAGGATTTTGCCCGTCTTCATGCGCGCCCATTGCACGCGAGCGGATTGCGATTTCCTCTGCAGCAAGGGTTAAAAGGAATTTAGGCATGATTTGCCTTCATCCATTTTCATGCTAACCGGTGGCGGCGCGCGGTGGCCAAAATGGCGCAACTTTTGAACCTGTTTCAGGGAGTTGCTTTGCCGTGGTCGCAATCGTTTCTACTGTAGCCTATCTGGGTCTCGAAGCCCGCGCTGTCGAAGTGCAGTGCCAAATCGCGCCCGGTATGGTCGGCTTTGCTGTCGTCGGACTTCCCGACAAGGCGGTTGCCGAAAGCCGCGAACGGGTGCGTGCCGCAATTGCTGCATTGGGCCTGTCGCTGCCGCCGAAGCGGATCACCATCAACCTCTCGCCTGCTGACCTGCCCAAGGAAGGGTCGCATTATGACCTACCGATCGCGCTCGCGCTGATGGCGGCGATGGGGCTGGTCGATGCAGAAACGCTGTCGCACTATGTCGTGGTCGGGGAATTGGGGCTTGATGGCCGCGTCGCGGCATCCCCCGGTGTTCTGCTGGCAGCGCTGCATGCTTCGGGGCGGCAAATGGGGCTTATCTGCCCGGCGATGCAGGGGGCGGAGGCCGCTTGGGCGGGGCAGGTGGAAGTTATCGCCGCGCCCGACCTGCTGTCGTTGCTCAACCATCTCAAGGGGCAGGGGATATTGCGCCCGCCGGAGCCGGGCATTGCCGAGGCTCCCGTGCGTGGGCCCGATCTCAAGCAGGTGAAGGGACAGGAAACCGCTAAGCGCGCGCTGGAGATTGCAGCGGCGGGTGGGCATAATCTGCTGATGGTAGGGCCGCCGGGTGCTGGAAAGTCGCTGCTTGCATCCTGCTTGCCGGGAATATTGCCTGAACTCACGCCCGCCGAGGCGCTGGAGGTTTCAATGATCGCGTCGGTGGCCGGTGCGCTCGAAGGCGGGCGGATTTCACGCAATCGGCCCTTTCGCAGCCCGCATCACAGCGCCTCAATGCCCGCGCTGGTCGGTGGTGGATTAAAGGTCCGACCGGGTGAGGTAAGCCTTGCCCATCTCGGCATTCTCTTCCTCGATGAACTACCAGAATTCCAGAGGGTTGTGCTCGATAGTTTACGCCAACCCTTGGAAACAGGCGAAGTCAGCGTTGCCCGCGCGAACAGCCATGTGACCTTTCCGGCAAGGGTGCAGCTGGTCGCGGCTATGAACCCATGCCGCTGCGGCCATTTGGGAGATGCCGCGCTCGCCTGCAGCCGTGCGCCGCGTTGTGCAGCGGATTACCAGTCCAAGGTTTCGGGGCCATTGCTCGACCGCATCGACCTGCACGTCGAGGTGGAGGCCGTCAGCGCCGCCGACCTCGTTCTGCCGCCACCTGCTGAAGGCTCGGAACAGGTCGCAGCGCGGGTGCTGGCAGCACGGCATGTGCAGACCGAACGGCTGGCGGGAACGGCGATGCGCACCAATGCTGGCTTGGACGGTGAATTGCTCGAAGCGCACGCCACCCCCGACGAACCCGGCCAGCGCCTGCTCGCACAAGCCAGCGAGGCGATGCGGCTCTCTGCGCGCGGCTATACCCGGATATTGCGGGTGGCGCGGACGATTGCTGATCTGGCGGGATGCACAACTGTGGGACGCATCCATGTGGCTGAGGCCCTGTCCTACCGCAGGCAACCGCCGAGGAATTGAGCAAGCGAAATCCCCCTCCCGCTTGCGGGAGGGGTTAGGGGAGGGCCTGTCAAATGAAACGCCCCGAATATCGCGCAAGGGACATACAGCGCTCGCGCGAATTGCGCAGAGAGGCGTCGTTGGCAGAACGGCTGCTTTGGCCGGCCATTTCTGGCAGCAAGCTATCAGGGTATCGATTTACCCGCCAATATCAGATCGGTCCTTATTTTTGTGATCTGGTTTGTCGTTCAGCGAAACTGGTGGTCGAAATAGACGGGTATTCGCACGATCTCATGCAAGATTACGATGGAAGACGAGACAGTTTTTTGCGCGATCAGGGCTATCGCGTTTTGAGGTTTACCAATGACGATGTGACGCAAAATCTGGAAGGGGTGGTGGCAACCATCGCGCTTGCTCTCGGGCCCTCCCCTAACCCCTCCCGCAAGCGGGAGGGGGACTTTTGAGGGGCGCCCTAACTCCCCTCACGCTAGGGGAAGGCCGGTATTGGCTCAGGGTGTAACAACCCGTCGCGCCGTCAGCACCTTGACCGGTTTTGCGATCATTTGCCCCTTCATCGCGCCTTCGCCAAGGGTGGGGGAAATGGGCGCGTCGAATATCTTGCGCACCACCTCCATCCCGCCCGACACACGCCCGAAAGCCGTATAGCCCGCGCGAGCCTCGGGATCGGTGGATTTGGGATCGGCATCGAGGCTGGGCATGTCCGCCAGTAGGATGGAAAAATCGCCTCTTGCGGTCCCAGGCGCCCAGCGCGCCATCGAAATCGCGCCCGCTTTATGCAGGATTCCCGTCTGGTCAGTGGTTTCATGCGCAATCGGGGGAAGGTCGCGTTTCGGGTCACCGCGGGTGCCCGCCTGGATCAGGCCATTGGGTTGCTCACCCCAAGCCAGTTTCATGGCACGGTAGAAAGTGATCCCGTCGAAACGTCGCTGGTCGACATAACGCACGAAATTTCGGGTCGCGATCGGTGCACGTTTGGCGTCGAGTTCAAGCTCGATCGGGCCCAGTTCGGTCGTCAATACCACTTTCACCAGATCGGGCAGCGGTGTAGGTGGCGCGACCTTCTTGGCGGGCGCGGCAGCGGTAAGGGCGAGGAGCAGCGGCACGGCTGCAAGGACGAATCGGCGGTTCATTGCTTCAATCTGCCTCCAAATCCTCGCCGGGCAAAGCCGCCACAAATTTGCGCGCGATTTCAAAATCATGCCCGGCGCGCAGGAAGGCGCTAAATTGCTTGCGCTTCTGCTCTTCGGAAGCAGGTTCGTTGGCATAGGGGCCAATCCTCTTGCGCTGGGCAAAACGCTCGGCGGACTGCCATTTTTGCGCAGCGCTCTCGGCTTGCGCATCGCCCGCATCAGCTTCCGATATGCCCTTGGCGCGCAGATCTTCGTTCACTCGCCGTTGGCCCAGACCGCGCGCCGCCATTGTTCTGGCCCGCGCCGCGGCAAAGGCGGCATCGTCGATATAGCCGAGGCGCACAAAATCGGCGATCAGGTTATCCAGATCAGCGGAATTCTCGCTCTCCCATCCGCGCTCGCGCAGCTTACGCTTCAGATAGTCGGAAAGCTTCTTTCTGCTGGTGGCATAGCGACCGACATAATGCAGCGCGAGGTCGCGTAACTTAACCGGATTCAATGGCTTAGGAGCCTTGTTCCATTTTGGTTCATCTGCCACGCCGCATTGTTGCCACAGTCGGGTCGAAATTTGAACTCCAAAGCTCGTGTAAACCCGCTTGATAAGGGATCGCCAGATTAAGGGAAAGCACATGACAGGTCTAACACCCACGCCCTCCAGCGACACGCTGGAGCGCCGGTTTTCAGACTTTTCAACTTTGGGGGAAGCGCTGGATTATGCAGCGCAGGGCGCTCGCGGCCTCAATTTCCACGACATGCGTGGCGAACTGGCGCGGCCCTATCCGTTTCGCGAGATGCGCAGCGACGCGATGGATGTCGCCTATCGGCTGATCAGCCATGGCGTGAAAAAGGAAGACCGCATCGCGTTGATCGCCGAAACCGGGCCCGAATTTGCGGCGCTGTTCTTCGGCTGCGTCTATGCAGGTGCATGGCCCGTGCCGCTGCCGCTGCCGACCAGCTTTGGCGGCAAGGAAAGCTATATCGACCAATTGTCGGTGCAGTTGAACAGTTGCGATCCCTCGATCCTCTTTTTCCCACCCGAACTGGCGGAAATGGCGGGTGAAGCCGCAACCAAATGTGGCGTCGAAGGCGTGAACTGGGCCGAATTCAACGATCGCATCGCGCTCAAGACCGATCTGCCGCAAGCAACCACTGACGAAATCTGCTATCTGCAATATTCGAGCGGCTCGACCCGTTTCCCGCATGGCGTTGCGGTGACGCACAAGGCGCTGCTTAACAATCTGTCGGCACACAGCCACGGAATGCAGGTGGAGCCGATGGACCGCTGCGTATCCTGGCTTCCCTGGTATCACGATATGGGACTCGTCGGCTGCTTCCTGTCCGTCGTCGCCAATCAGGTATCGACCGACTATATGAAGACCGAGGATTTCGCGCGTCGTCCGCTGGCGTGGCTTGATATGGTCAGCCGCGCCGACGGCACTGTGATCAGTTACTCGCCGACCTTTGGCTATGATATCTGTGCCCGTCGCATTTCGAGCCAGACGCATGTGTCCGAGCGGTTCAAGCTCAGCCATTGGCGACTCGCAGGCAATGGTGCAGACATGATCCGCCCCGACGTGATGCAGGCCTTTGTCGATGCGTTTGGCGATGCGGGCTTCAAGGCGAGCGCATTCCTGCCCAGCTATGGCCTTGCTGAGGCGACTCTTGCTGTCTCAATCATGCCTCCCGGTGAGGGGATTGAGGTCGAACTGGTCGAGGAAAGCGAACTGACCGGCGTTCCCGGTTCGCCTGACCGCCCGACCCGCTATCGCGCCATCGTCAATTGCGGCAAGGCGGTGAAAGATATGACGATCGAAGTGCGCGATGCCGATGGCAGCATCCTGCCCGACCGCACAATCGGTAAGGTGTGGTGCACTGGTCCATCGCTGATGGTAGGCTATTTCCGCGATCCGGAATCGACCGAGGCCTGCATGAAAGACGGTTGGCTCGATACCGGTGACATGGGCTATATGTCCAATGGTTACATATATATAGTCGGTCGTGCCAAGGATATGATCATCATCAATGGCAAGAATTACTGGCCGCAGGATATCGAATGGGCGGTCGAACAGCTGCCGGGCTTCAAAGCTGGCGACATTGCCGCCTTTTCGGTTAGCAGCGGCGGCGAAGAAACCCCCGCCGTTCTTGTCCAGTGCCGCACCTCGGACGAAGCCGAACGCGCCAAGCTGCGTGAGCAGATCAAGGACAAGGTCCGCTCGGTCACCGGCATGAACTGCGTCGTCGAACTGGTGCCGCCGCGCACCTTACCGCGCACCAGCTCGGGCAAGCTCAGCCGGGCAAAGGCGCGTAACCTTTATCTCTCGGGTGAAATTCAGCCTTACGCTATCGCTGCCTGAAATTTTATCACCGACAGCATCCTGAACGCGGCGCTTACGATTAAGTAAGTTTCTGGCGTTATGCCGGAGGCGTGAGCAAACAAGATTCAAGAACCGACCTGCCCAGCGATATTTCCGCGATGGCGCTTTTGGGCTTTGCAACCCCGGGGGGCATGGAAGCGGTGCAGCTTGAAGAAATTCAGGCGCGCTCGATACGCGACCGCAGTGCAATTCATGTGGCAACCAACCTGTTTTGTGCGCTGCTTGTCTTGGCGATCAGTTTCGGTTCGGCGCCTATTTGGGCGATCGCCTCCTGGGTCGGTGCCCTGGTCGCTTATAATGTGATCTGGTACACGACGTTGCGTAACAAGGATATTTCGGCCGGTCGCCGCGCCACGCGTCGCGACTTTCTGGAAATGGGACGTAACGCAGGCATTAGCGGGGTAATCTGGGGTTCAGCCCTGCCATTTCTGGGCAGTTATGGCGCAATGCCGCAATGGCTCGGTATCTGGTCGGTCAGCCTTGCGATGATGGTATATGCCTCGATGGTGATACCCAGCCTGCCAATCGCGGCCACAGCTTTCATCGCAATCGCTACGCTCGGCGGATTTGTTGGCTGGGTGCTGCATGGCGAATATTATCTGGCATTGGCCAATGCTGCTCTGGGAACGCTGATGATCTTCGGCGTCCTACGCAGTGCAAAGGCGCAAGTGCTGTATGAGCTGGCCAGCAATGTGCTGCACGAAAAATCTGAAACGGTCAGCCTGCTGCTGCGCGAATTCGAAGATAGCGGTGCCGACTGGTTGTGGCAAACTGACACGGCGCGCTGCGTAACGCATACCAGCCCACGCTTTGCCTATGCCCTGGAACAGGATCCAAAGGCGATCGAAGGCCAGCCTTTGCTCAAACTGATCGCAGGCGACAGCTGGGAAACCGGCCGATATCCCGAGGCATTGCATGAGCTTGCGGAGAGGCTGAAACGGCGCGAACCCTTCTCAAATCTGATCGTTCCGGTAACGATCAATGGCGTTCGTCGCTGGTGGGAATTGTCCGCATCGCCGCGCCAGTCAGAAAGCGGCGCCTTCCTAGGCTTCCGCGGAGTCGGCTCCGACTGCACCGAACAGCGTGAGTCTGCGGAAAAAATCTCGCACCTTGCGCGCTTCGACACGCTCACCGGCTTGCCCAACCGCCTGCAACTGACCGAAGCATTGGGCCAAGCGCTTGCCGACGCCGATCAATGGCGTCGTCGCTGCGGCTTCATGATGATCGACCTCGATCGTTTCAAGGCCGTCAACGATACGCTCGGGCACCCTGTCGGCGACCGCTTGTTGGCGCAGGTGGCAAAGCGCCTGAAGATGATCATGTCTGCAAACGAATTGTGCGGGCGCCTTGGTGGTGATGAATTTGCGGTGGTTCTGAAGGATGCCTCGGATGCGGTCTATGTCGCGTCGGTCGCACAGAATATCATCGACACTCTCTCCAAACCCTATGAGGTTGACCAGAACACGCTCTTTATCGGGGCGAGTGTGGGCAGCGCCGTGGGGCCGATGGACGGACGCACCGTCGAGTTGCTGATGCGCAGCGCCGACCTTGCACTGTATCGTTCCAAAGAAGATGGCGGCAGCACGCACCACAGCTATCAGCACAAGCTGCATGCAAATGCCGAAGAAAAGCGCGTGCTCGAATTCGAGTTGCGCAATGCGTTAGATGCCAATCAGTTCCATCTCGAATATCAGCCGGTCGTTGAAGCCAATGGCGAACATGGTATCACCGGGTTCGAAGCCCTGTTGCGCTGGAACAACCCGAAATTCGGACTTGTGTCGCCAGCAAAATTCATTCCGGTTGCCGAAGATGCGCGCCTGATTGTGCCGATTGGTAACTGGGTGCTGCGAAAGGCGTGCGGCGATGCGATGAAATGGCCCGACACGGTCAAGGTCGCAGTGAACGTCTCGGTCGATCAGCTGACCAGCCAGGGCTTTGTCGAATCGGTGGTGCAGGCACTGCATGACACTGGTCTGCCCGCCTGGCGGTTAGAACTCGAAGTCACCGAAAGCATCTTTGTGCGCGACGGTGGCTTGGCGGTGCAAGTGCTCGACCGCCTGCGCAAGCTGGGTATAAAATTGTCGCTTGATGATTTCGGAACCGGATATTCGTCGCTCGGCTATCTCAGCAATATCCGCTTTGACACGATCAAGGTCGATCGCAGCTTTGTGACCGGGGCTGCCAAAGGCAAGGCCGAATGCGTTGCAATTATCCGCGCCGTCGTCGCGATGGCCGACGCGCTCGATATCGCGACCACCGCAGAGGGTGTCGAAAATGAAACCGAACTGGCAATGATCCAGCAATTCGGCTGCGACAAGATACAGGGCTATTATTTCGGACGCCCAATGGTGTTCCTGGATGCCTGCGCGCTGTTCCAGAAAGCCGCCGTCGCCAGTCGCGGCGTTGCCTGATTAGCCAGCCGGAGTGGATGTCCGCACTTTGAGCCAGTTACCCACATCTTCGGCGCTTTTGTCTGCGCTTTCCTCCATCGGCATGTGACCGATTCGCTTGTAGATGTGCGTGACATTGCCGGTGTAGGTCGACTGGAACCATTTGGCGCTGCTGACCGGTATCAGCTTGTCTTCATCGCCCCACAATATCAGCGCAGGCACCTGGCTGGTGTTATCTGAAACCGCAGTTTGCGTATTTCGGCTGCTATACAGGGCAAAGCGTTTGCCGGTTGCTTCGCGATTGCCCGGATGCCGGAGCAGTTCCCAATATTCGTCAACCTCGGCGGGGGTAACGACCGCTGCATTGCTGACGCTTTGGCGTAGAGATTTTTCGACCATGCTTCGCGGCGTGATGATGCGAGCCAACTGGTTCAGCACCGGCATGCGGGCGATGCGGAATCCGACCGGTAGCGATTTGGGTTGCGAATCTGGCGCTCCGCCAGCGTCAACCAGAATGATACCCTGCAGTTTTTCCGGATGCGCCTTTGCATATTCATGCGTCACCCATCCACCCATGCTGTTGCCGCCCAGATAGAATTTGGTCAGCCCACGGTTCTTTGCCACCCGATCGACAACGTCGACAAAGCCTGCTGCGCTATAATCATCCTTGGGATGCGGGCCGGTGAGGCCGTGGCCGGGCTGATCATAGCGGATGATGCGATAATCCTTGCCCAGACGGTCAACCCATTGCTGCCATGTGTGCAGAGAGGCATTGGATCCATGCAGCAGGATCAAGGCAGGGGCATCCTTCGGGCCTTCGTCGCGCAAATGGACGGTCAGACCATCGCCCAGATCGACAAATTCGGATTCTGCATTGGCATATTTTGCGCGCAGTTCCTTGGCCGGAATGTCCGGCGCGTAGCCCCATGCAAACAGTGCGGCGACCAACACCAGCGCGATGATCGCAAACCATTTCAGAACTTTGCGCATTTTCATTGCCCTCCCAATTGCCGTGCAACGCTTATAAAATTTCGTGCACTTTTTCCTGCGGCCTGCAAAGCCGCACGCCTTTTTCGGTTTCGACAAAAGGGCGTTCGACGAGGATAGCGTCCTTCACCATTTCCTCGAGAATGCGCTCGCCATCGGCGCCGTCGGTCAAACCCAATTCCTCGGCAGGCGATCCGCGTGTGCGCAGCGCTTCGCGCGGGGAAAGGCCGGCATCGCGGAACAGCTGCACCAGCTTGGACCGCTCGAACGGCACCTTCTTATATTCGATGACAGTCAGATCTATGCCCTGTGCTTCCTGCAATATGGCCAGCGTCTTGCGCGAGGTTCCACAGTCCGGATTGTGCCAGATGGTTGCTTTCACGACTTGCTCCTTCACCACCCTTTTATGGCGTTCGTGAAAAAGTTCAACCGACTGTCGATTTTGCAATTGCACATGATAACGATTCGCAATAGGGCGGCGAACGAGGATTGAGAATCGTTCTCAACAAAGGATCAATTTGAATGAAAATCGGCGTTTCTGGAATTTCCGCACTGGCAGTTTCAATGGCAATGGCGGTGCCGGTGCCGGCCTTTGCCGGCGAATATGTGGAAGGTGACGAGCAGTGCGAGGATTGTCGTTCGATCATCGTCACCGGCGCCAGCACCGGCTATGTCGCACAAGACATCGTCACCGCGACCAAGACCAATACCCCGATCCTCGACGTTCCCCAGACTATCCATGTCGTCACCCGCGAACAGCTTGACGATCAGGCGCAATATAGCTTGGGCGAAGTGCTGCGCTATGTGCCCGGCACCACGGTCGGACAAGGGGAGGGCAATCGCGACCAGATCACCCTGCGCGGCCAGAACACCACGGCCGACTTCTTCCTCGATGGCGTGCGCGACGACGTGCAATATTATCGCGGGCTCTACAATGTCGAGCGCGTTGAAATTCTAAAGGGCCCCTATGCGCTGATCTTCGGACGTGGCGGCGGTGGCGGGATCATCAATCGTGTGCAGAAAACCCCGATTGCCGATGAGACTTTCGGCGCTGCACGGGCCAGCTTCAACAGCTTTGGCGGCTGGGATCTGTCCGCCGATCTCAATGCGCCGCTGGGTGACAAGGCCGCCGTTCGTCTAAACGCCACCTATGAGAAAATGGAGAGCGACCGCGCCTTCGTCGATGGCGAGCGCTATGCGTGGAACCCCTATGTCGCGGTCAATTTGAGTGACGACTGGAAGCTCGGACTCTCCTACGAATATGTGCATGACGACCGCGTGCCCGATCGTGGCGTGCCGTCCATCGCGACCGTAGCAGGGCAGCCGAACACCCCGGTTCGCGGCTATGATCGCCTGTTCTTTGGCATCCCCGGCATCAACCGCACCACGCTGGAGGCGCATATCGCCAAGCTGCGTCTCGACGGTCAGCTGGCGGATAATCTGAAGTTCACCAGCACTTTGCTCTATGGCGATTATGACAAGCTTTACGTCAACGCCTACGCAAACAGCGCGGTTTCCGCGACGAATACCGTGACGCTTGAGGCCTATTCAGACCCGACCAAGCGTGAAAACCTGATCGGGCAGGCAAACTTGATCTGGGATATCGAAACCGGCGCATTGGAGCACAAGCTGCTCTTTGGCATCGAATATGGTGATCAGAAAACGCGCAATATGCGTTTCAACCGGACCTTCAGCCCGGGTAACATCTTCAGCTTGACCAATCCGGTTTATCCGACCGTTACCTTCACCACGCCATCGCGCAACACTGTGTCAGACGTCGAATTCTTCTCTGCCTATGCGCAGGACCAGATCGGCATCGGCGAACATTTCGATATCGTTGTCGGGCTGCGCTATGATCATTTTGAAATCGACGGCATCGACTTCATCCCCGCCATTGATCGCCCCTTTGCGCGCAGCGACGACAAGATCAGTCCACGTTTCGGCCTGATTTGGAAGCCGCAGGAAAATATCTCGATCTATTCGAGCTTCAGCCGCTCCTTCCTGCCGCGTTCGGGTGACCAGTTTGTCTCGCTGACCGCGACGCAGGAAAATCTCGCGCCCGAAAAGTTCACCAATTACGAGCTCGGCGCGAAATGGGATATTCTGCCCAATCTGAACGTCACCGCCGCCTTGTTCCAGCTCGATCGCAGCAACGCGACCACCCCCGATCCGGCCAATCCGCTGGTGAGCATCAATGTCGGCAGAACGCGCACAAAGGGCCTTGAACTCGCACTCACCGGACGGGTGCTGCCCGACTGGCAGATTAGTGCGGGCTACACCTATCAGGATGGCACACTGCGCGGCAATGACAGTGTCCGGCTGGGGCAACTGCCCAAGCACCAGTTCAGCCTGTGGAACCGCTATGATGTCAGCGATGCTTTAGGTGTTGGCCTCGGTGTTATCCACCAATCGAGCCAGTTCGCCGCGATCCGCACCAGTGCTACGACCACGAAGCTGCCCAGCTTCACCCGCGTCGATGCGGCATTGTTCTATGATGTCAGCGAAAAGGTGCAGCTGCAGGCTAATGTCGAGAATCTGTTCGACACCAACTATTTCGCCGACGCGCATAACAACAGCAACATCACCCCCGGCGCCCCGATCAATGGCCGGGTGACGGTGCGGGTGAAATTTTAGGCTGGCTCAGTATTTGTAAGCACGTCATGCTGAACTTGTTTCAGCATCCATTTATCATCTTAGACCAAAGGTTTGAGAGGCGAAATGGACCCTGGAACGAAGTCACCCCAAGGTGAAACAAGTTCAGGGGGACGTCGCGTTGGCTTTATCATTGGTCAGTCCAAACCCGCCACCGCCTTGGCGTGTGCCTTACCATTCTCGACATAATGCGCGACGCCCATGCGCATTCCGATGAGGGCAGGTTCGGGCAGTTCGCGGACCAGCTTGGCCGGTCGACCGACCCATAGCTCCTTCGGGCCGATGGTCTTGCCCTCGGGTAGCAGCGCACCGGCGCCCAGCATGCCGTCTTCCTCGACCGTGCAGCCATTCATGATAATCGCGCCTAGGCCGATAAAGCCGCGGTTCTTGATCGTGCAGCCATGCACCATTGCCATATGGCCGATCAGCACATCGTCGCCGATCAGCGTCGGGCAATCGGGCTCGCCGGGCTTGGGTCCATCGCAATGGACGACGCTGCCATCCTGGATGTTGGTGCGCGCCCCTATCACGATGCGGCTGACATCAGCGCGCAGCACGCAATTGTACCAGATGCTCGCCTCGGGCCCTATTGTCACGTCGCCGATGATGCGACAGCCGGGCGCGATAAAGGCGCTGTCGGCGATCTGCGGCGTTTTGCCGTGGATGGAAATTATCGAAACATCGGGGCGGTGGATCATCACAAAATCTTCCAGAAAGACAGATAGGGCAAAACCGAGGCATAATCGTCCGTCCAGCGATCGTTTGCGCGGGGCGGTTTCAGCTTTATCCAGCGGTCCGGATAGAAAAAGGCCGGGCGCTTTTCATAAACAATGCCGGTCAGTTGCGCCAGTTTCCCGGCATCGGGGCTCATCGCGATCCATTGCGATGGGC
>JAGNSY010000123.1 GCA_017987825.1 Sphingorhabdus sp.
CCCAATGCCCGTGCGGGGTTGGTCGGCGTGTTCGGCGTCGAAGGTGCGACGGTACCCGCCAATGGCATGGTGCTGAAGAAGACCGCCATCCGCGGCGTCGAATCAAACGGTATGATGTGCTCGGTCGCCGAACTCGAATTGGGCGATGACCATGACGGCATCATAGAGCTTCCCGCCGACGCACCTGTCGGCATGGCCTTTGCCGAATATACGGACGTGAACGATCCTGTCATAGACGTTTCGATCACACCGAACCGGCAGGATTGCATGGGAGTGATGGGCATCGCGCGCGATCTGGCGGCGGCTGGCCTCGGTACGTTCAAACCGGTCGAAGTGCCTGCCGTCGCTGGCAGCTATCCTTGTCCGGTCGAGATCCGCATCGACGATCCCGAAGGCTGTCCGGCCTTTTATGGCCGCGTCATTCGTGGCGTTAAAAACGGCCCGTCACCCGACTGGATGCAGGCGCGGCTGAAGGCTGCCGGACAACGCCCGATTTCGGCGCTGGTCGATTGCACCAACTATCTGATGCTCGCCTGCGCACGCCCGGCGCACGCCTATGATCTCACCAAGCTGAACGGCGCAGTTGTGGCCCGCCGCGCATCGGAAGGCGAAACCGTTACCGCGCTGAATGGCAAGGAATATACCCTCACTTCCGAAATGACCGTGATTGCCGACGACAGTGGCGTGCACGACATTGCTGGCATCATGGGCGGCGAACATTCGGGCTGTTCGGACGACACCAGCGATGTCCTTCTCGAAATCGCCTATTTCACTCCCGAACGGATAGCCAAAACGGGGCAGGCGCTGGCGCTGACTTCGGATGCGCGTAGCCGTTTCGAACGCGGCGTCGATCCGGCCTTCCTCGACGATGGCCTCGCGCTGCTCACCGACCTGATCCTGCAGAGCTGCGGTGGTGAAGCTTCCGATGTCATTCGGGCTGGCCAACCTCCGGTTGAGCGCAAGACGGTCGTCTATGATACGGCGCGTTGCGCCGCTTTGGGCGGAATCGACGTGCCTGCCGATCAACAAAAGGCGATTCTTGAATCCCTAGGTTTCGAAGTGGCGGCAGACTGGACAGTGACCGTCCCGACCTGGCGTCGGGATATCGATGGTTCGGCAGACCTTGTCGAAGAAGTTGTGCGTATCGTCGGTCTCGACAATGTAGTTTCCACCCCGCTTCCGCGCGCCGATGGCGTTGCCAAGCCAACGGCAACCCCACAGCAAAGCCTTGAGCGCAAGGTGCGCCGTGCGGCGGCTGCGCGTGGGCTCAATGAAGCAATCAACTGGTCCTTCCTGCCGCAGAAGGAGGCAGATGCCTTTGGTGGGGGTGTTTGGAGCCTCGAAAACCCGATTAGCGAAGACATGAAGGTCATGCGTCCCTCGCTGCTTCCGGGCCTGCTCTCGGCGGCGCAGCGCAATATGGATCGCGGCGCTGCATCCGTGCGGCTATTCGAAGTCGGGCGGCGCTATCTGGCGGACAGCGAGCGGCTGACGGCGGGCATCGTGCTGGCGGGTGAAAAGACCCCGCGCGGTTGGGCCAGCGGCAAAGCGGCAAAGTTCGATGCCTATGATGCCAAGGCCGAGGTTATCGCGCTGCTGGCGGCGGCTGGCGTCGCGACCGAGGGCCTGATGGTCCTTGGCGACGCAGGGGATCATTATCATCCCGGCCAATCGGCGACCTTGCGCATGGGTCCTAAAAATATCCTCGCGGCATTCGGCACGCTGCACCCAGCGACCGCCAAGGCATTTGATCTGGACGGCACCGTGATCGCTGCCGAAATCTTCCTCGATGCGATTCCGGCGAAGAAGGGGGTAGGCTTCATGCGACCTGCCTTCACGCCGCCGGCTTTGCAGACAGTCACGCGCGATTTTGCCTTCCTCGTGCCCGAGCAACTCCCCGCAGGCGACCTCGTCCGCGCGATCAAGGGCTGCGACAAGGACAATATCGTCGCTGTCCGACTGTTCGATCGCTTTGCAGGGCAAGGCGTACCCGAAGGTCAGATCAGCCTGGCCATTGAAGTCACGCTGCAGCCCGGCGAGAAAAGCTATGGTGATGAGGAGCTGAAAGCCATCAGCGAACATGTTGTCGCCGCAGCCGCCAAACAGGGTGCAACCCTGCGCGGCTGACGCTGCTTCAAGTTGTTACTTGCCTGCCAGCCCGCTCTCATGCTGTTAAGGGCGCATTGATGGCCTTTGCCATTTGCGTTTTTGGTGGAGTTTGTGGGCGTGCGGAAAAAGTCGCTTAAAAATCTGGTTATCATTTTGGCTGCAGGCGCGACAGCTTGCGGTGGTGGCGGCGGTGGCGGCTCGGGTGGGGGAACCGTTGTCGTTCCGCCTACCAGCACGACCCCACCACCTTCGCCGCCCCCATCATCAGCCTGCAGCCTTCGGAATCGGCAGGATTTTGCCTTTTCGGTTCTCAACGAATGGTATCTGTTCCCTGAGACGCTTCCGGCTTCGCTCGATCCGTCGCCTTATACCAGTGTTGACGCCTATATCGACGCGTTGACCGCAACGGCGCGCTCACAGGGCCGTGACCGATATTTTACCTACATCACCTCGATTGCTCAGGAGAATGCGTTCTTCTCATCGGGCGCGACTGCGGGTTTTGGGGTGCGTTTTGCCTATCAAGGCAATCGGCTGTTCGTGATCGAAACCTTTGAAAACGCTCCGGCTCTGACGGCCGGGATCGATCGTGGTACGGAAATCCTCGCGATCGGGACGTCGGAAAGCAATCTCGTTCCGGTCAGCGATATCATCGCGGCGCAAGGCTCGGCGGGCATAAGTAGTGCTTTGGGCCCGAACACGGTCGGGACGACGCGGGTGTTGCGCATCACAAATGCGGGCGGGACGCGCAACGTCACGATTGCCAAGGCCGACTATAATATCGACCCGTTATCGTCGCGCTATGGCGTGAAGGTGATCGACGATGGCGGCCGGAAAGTCGGCTATATCAACATGCGCACCTTCATTTCGACAGCGGATAATCAGTTGCGCACTGCCTTTGCCGATTTCCGCGCGCAAGGCATCACCAATATCGTGATCGATTTCCGTTATAATGGCGGCGGGCTGGTATCGACGGCGGAGTTGATGGGCGACCTGCTGGGTGCCAACCGCAGCGCGAGCGATGTCTTTTCGGTCACTCGTTTCCGCGCATCGAAAGCATCGAACAACAGCACGCGTCGCTTTGCACCTCAGCCGCAATCGGTGGCACCGGTCAAAGTCGCCTTTATCACCACAAACGCGACCGCATCGGCAAGCGAGTTGGTGATGAATAGCTTCATCCCTTATCTCGGCGTCGACGCGGCCCTGATTGGCAGCAATACTTATGGAAAGCCGGTCGGGCAGATTGCTTTGGATCAGGCGGCATGTGATGACCGGATCCGCGTAGTTGCTTTCGCCACAGAGAATTCGGCGGGACAGGCAGGTTATTTCTCAGGCCTCGCTAATACGATGCGCACGACTTGCGCTGCCCCTGACGATATCGCCCGCCCGCTTGGCGATCCAGCCGAGGCATCGCTGCGTTCGGCGCTGGATTTCATTGCGGGCCGGTCTTGCACCCCGGTGATTGCCGGACAGACCCAGCAGGCTGACGGGCAGCGGACCGAGCGCAGGGTTGTCCCGCTCCCCAAGGCACCCAATGTGGCGCAGCGTGAGGTTCCGGGGCTGTTCTGATCAACCGATAAAAAAAGGCCGGGGCGCTAACCCCGGCCTTTCCGTTTCACTCCTGGGAGAGGGTAGGAGTGGAAATCAGAAACGATATTCGATGTTGAACGTCGCGGTGCGCGGCGGGCCATAATAGCCTATGATCGAATTGCCGAACAGCGCACCCGGGAAGTTGTAACCACCGACGCGGTAGCGTTCATTGGTCAGGTTGCGCAGGTTGACCGACAGCTTGAATGTGTCGTCAGGTGACGTCCAGGCTGCCGAAGCATCGACCAGGAAATAGCCGTCCGGATCGAGCGCAGGCGTCGGGATTTCGAACATATAGGCGTCGCTGCGCAGCGAAACCGCCGGGGTGAACGAAATCGTTCCGCCAAGCAGGTCGCCCGAAGCTGTTGCCGACGCGCTCGCCGTGAAGCGCGGCGTGTTCTGGAATTCACGGGCATTTGCCACATCGACCGGTGTCGTGCCGCCGGTGATGAAGGTCAGGAACTCCTTGTAATCGGCATTGGTGTAGCCAACCGCCGCGTTCATCGAGAAATTCGGCGAAGGGACAGCGCGCAGTTCAAGCTCTGCACCCCAGATGTCGCCACGACCCGCATTGTCGACAAAGCTGGCAATACCGCCCGCAAGGCTCGGCACCTGTACCGTGACTTGCTGGTTCTTGTACTTTGATTTGAACAGCGCAACGTTCGTGAACAAAGTGCGGTCAAGGAACGCGCCCTTGAATCCGACTTCAAAGCTGTCGATCGTTTCGGGTTCATAGCCGTTGACCGTGGTCGGGGTGAACGCCGCGTCGCCGCGCATGTCGAAGCCGCCCGATTTAAAACCCTTGCCATAAGAGGCATAGATATTGGCATTGTCGTTGGGCTGATAGCTGATCGACACCCGCGGTGTCAGTTTTTCAAAACTGCGGTCATTGGTGTAATCTGTGCGGATGAGCAAGGGTATCGCTGTGGCATTACCAAATAGAGGGCTGCGAAGGCCCAAATAGTTGCGACGGAAGACGGTGCCGGTCTTATCGTCCTTGGTATAACGCAGGCCCGCCGAAAGCTTAAGTTGCTCGGTGACATCAAAGCTGAAGTCAGCGAAAGCCGCATAGCTTTTGGTCTTGACCGTACCCGAAGTCAGCGTGGTTGCGCCCAGCGCACCTACCACTGTATCAAACGCACCGCTGGCACGGGCATCAAGATAGTAGAGGCCGGCAACGCCCTGAATACGCTCACCTTCAAACAGAAGCTGGAATTCCTGCGTAAACTGGCGGTCATCGTAGAATGCTGGGATGTCGAGCGATGGCAAAGCCGTGTTGTCGAAATCGATCAGCGTGTCGGTATGGCCGTCGCGATAGGCAGAGATGGTCTTGAAGGTCAGCGCGTCCGACAGACCGAATTCGCCGGTCAGCGAAACGCCCTGCGTTTCAACCTTATTCTTGTCGCCGATGCCCGCACGGGTGTCATAAACACTGGCAGTCGGTTCATATGCTGCAAGTCCGCCATTGCCGACCAAGCGAGTACCATGACGCGGGTTCGACTTGTCGATGATCTTGTCGGCAGCGACGCGAATGAACACGTCGTCGGAAGGTGCGAACTCTGCCGAAATACGGCCGGCCAATACATCCTTGTTATAATGCTCGGCGCCGGTCGTCAGGTTCTTGCCGAAACCGTCGCGCTGATACCAGGCAACCGCGCCTCCGATCGAAAAGGTATCGCCAATCGGAACGGTGATCTGGCCGATAAGGTCGACCTGATTGTAGGCGCCGTATGAAGCGCGCACCTTGCCGCCGAACTCATTGCCCAGCTTGTTGGTGACATATTTGACGGCGCCACCAATGGTGTTGCGGCCATAGAGTGTGCCTTGCGGACCACGCAGCACTTCAACGCGCGAAACGTCGAAAATGTCGAGCACAGCGCCTTGCGGGCGCGCCACATAGACATCGTCGACATACAGGCCGACGCCGGGTTCAAAGCCCCAGAGCGGGTCCTGCTGGCCGACGCCGCGGATGAAACCGATCAGGGTGGAGTTCGAACCGCGAGCGATCTGCATCGTCATGTTCGGCGCCTTGTCTTGCAGCGCGGTGATGTCGACAGCACCCTGTGCGGCAAGCGTATCGCCCGAAATTGCGGTCATCGAAATGGGAACGTCGAGCAGGCTTTCCTCGCGACGACGGGCAGTAACGATGATTTCATCGCCGCCTTCGCCTTCATCGGCCATGGCTTCGTCTTGTGCCCAAACCGGGGTTGCCAACGTCGTGACACTGCCAAGGGCGATTCCCGACATCAGGAGTGCGCGCGTAAATGATTGGAATTTCATGATATCCTCTCTTCCGTACATTCAAATATGCGGCTGTCCCGCTATTTTCTGCTTGCTCCATACTGAAAGTTGAACCATCTTTCAACTTCTGGAAGAGGAATTTTGCAAATGGTCGCCGTGCGTGGCATGGATGCAACAATGACGGGGGAAGA
>JAGNSY010000124.1 GCA_017987825.1 Sphingorhabdus sp.
CCGAATTTTGTGCCAGTAAGGCCAACGTCCTCACGCAAAACCCACAGCAGCGGGGTGTCCGGTTCGGCATCTACCGTCACCGCTTTACCATTTACATTCAAGCTGATCGACACATCCCGCTCCTAAAACTGCTGTTGTTATGTCTCTTAAAGCATTTTTTTCACGGGAGCCACACTCTCATACCAAATGTGAGAATTGCTCTTTGGTAAGGGCTGTTGTCGATAACTTAACGGTCGCACGCTGCTCAGCAGCGATTCTGTATAAGCAGCCTTTCGTTCATACGCCAGTTAGAGCCAAGGCAAAGGCTGCAATAATAAGGTATTTTACCCAACGCGCTGAACTTTGGACTATCAGGCCAATCAATGGATGCGCGAAGGCATCCAAATGAAATAGCGAAAGTTTCGCTTTAGCCAACCGGCCTTTTCAAATTCGCTGAGCACCTTGTTCGTTGCCTGGCGCGATGCGCCTAGCATGGAGGCTAATTCAGACTGTGTCACGTCGATGCGGACAGACGTGTCGGTTGGTTGCCGGAACTCGGCGCTCAGCCGCTTCAAGCATGCAATGGCACGTTCATGCAAATCCAGTAGCATAAGTTCTTCAATGGCGGCGAGGGTTGCCCTCAGATTTTGCGTGGCGACAGTTGCCAAGGCTCGGTCGATTGATGCAAATTGGATGCGCAGTAATTCCATATGCCCGGTCGGCACAAAATCCGTAACAAGCGCACTGCGTGCTTCAACCGCTATTGGCGCGGGCTTCCCGTCATAGGCCGAAATTTCGCCGAACAATTCATTTTCGTGAATGATCTTCAGCAACAGTCTTTTGCCATTTATGCCGTCGATCTGGAAGAGTGCAGAACCCGAGCGGATCAGGTAGAGTCCATCGGGGCGCTCGGTTCGATTATAGATCAGGGCACCGCGCGGAAACAGGCGCGGTTGCATTGCTCGATGCAAGGCCGTGTGCGCATCCGCTGGAAGCCCGTCAATCCAGTTTGGTAGCGCCAAAAAGCTCCCTTTCTTCAAATGTCATCTAAGTGACATCTGCTTTCTCCCATTTCGCTTATCTTGAATCAAGCCTGTGTTGACGCAACGAAAATGCAGCCATCGGCTTTGGGAGAGGCATGTATGAAATATTTTGGCTCGCGGGGCTTAATCGCAATCGCTTTGGCAATGGTGGCCGTGCCGTCTGCACAGGCCCAGACACCGTCAGGTGGCACAGAGGCAGCAGCTGCACCTGCCGATTGGCGGGAGACCTATGCCTATACCGTGGGCATGCAGGCGGTGATCTATGGCTTCCCTGTCGTGAAGAATATGACCGCGCGTTACGGCATGATCGAAAAGCCCATTGGGCAAGCCGATATGCCGATCAACACATGGTTCCATTCGCGGCGAGCCTCCGATGCGACGGACAAGCTTCATAGTTCGGTGACCCCCGATCTGCTTTATTCAGCCGCCTGGTTTGATGTCCGCAAGGAACCGGTGGTGCTTACTGTGCCCGCCTCGCCCGACCTCTATTACAGTGTGCAATTCATGGAGATGTATTCAGACATCTTCGCCTATCTCGGAACACGGGCGACCGGCGGCAAGGCGGGCAAGCATCTGCTCGTCAGTGCGGACTGGCAGGGGGAAAAGCCTGCTGGCATGGATTCGATTATACGCGCACCAAACGCCACCGGCCTTTTGCTGTTGCGGACGGCGATACTGGACAGGAAGGCACTCGCGGCATCGCACAAGGTGCAGGATGGTGTTGGTATAGCGCCGCTCTCTAGATGGCAAAGCGGCGACAACTCGGCCGAGACTGACCGAGATGTGATCGATCCCGCTCCGCCGACGAGCGCGCTCCCCTTTTTCGCCAGCCTCAATCGCGGCATGACCGAAAACCCACCGCCCACCAAGGATGCCGCATTCGTAGCGATGATGAAAAGCGTCGGACTGGGGCCGGGGCAGTCGACGGACTTTTCCGCGCTTGATCCGGCGACACGCAAGGGCCTGCAACGTGCCATGGTCGATGGACTGGCTTTCCTGAAGCAAGTCTCTGTCGCAGGCGGCACTACCAAGTTCGTCAACCATTGGGCTTATGGCAATAAGGCGTGGGGGCGCACAGCAGAGACGCATGACCTGCTCACCCGCGCCGCAACGCAAAGCCTGTCGGGCATGCAGGAACATCATATCGAGGAAGTGGTGAAGCTGCGTGCACATCATGATGGCGATGGAAATTTGCTGGACGGTAGCACTGGCAGTTATACCATCCGTTTTGCGCCGGGGCAGTTGCCCGAGGCCAAAACCTTTTGGTCGATCGTCGTTTATGACGAGCAATATGATCTGGTTGATAATTCGCTCGGACGCTATTCGCGCGGTAGCGTTGATCGCGAAATGAAATATGACAAGGATGGCGGCCTTACGCTCTATCTGCAATCCGACGCACCTGCGAAAAAGCAGACGGGCAATTGGCTTCCGATTCCCAAGGGCAGGTTCAACCTGTTCCTGCGTGCCTATCTGCCGGGACAGGACTTGATCGACCAGAGTTATGTTCCGCCAGTGGTGAGGAAAATGCCATGAGGAAGTCGTTGTTGTTTTCGGGGGGAACTGGTCTCGCAATTACTGCACTGGCGCTCACCATGCCGCGCACCGAAACGCCGGTGCAAGCGGCCGATACCGTCAAGGATGTTGCCGAAAGCACCCATCCCGAACGTCCGCTTTTTGGCGACACGCATCTGCACACCACGAACAGCTTTGATGCCTTTGGCGCAGGCAACCGCCTTTCGCCCGATGACGCGCTGCGCTTTGCACGCGGGGAGCAAGTCACGAGTTCGAGCGGCATTCCGGCCAAGCTCTCGCGCCCGCTCGATTTTCTGGTAATCGCCGATCACAGCGACGCGATTGGTGTCACGACCGATTTATATAACACCCCCGAAGCCGATCTGGCCGATCCAGTGCTGAAGCGCTGGCGCAACATGATGCATGGCGACCGCAATCAGGCCTATCTTGTCACGCGCGAAATTATCGCGGCGTTTCAGTCGGGCAAGATCCCTCAGGAACTGATCCGGCCAGACCGCATTGCGGCCATGACGCGCCGCATCTGGGATGCGCAAATTGACTCGGTAGAACGCTATAATGAGCCCGGCAAATTCACGGCATTGCATGGCTTTGAATTCTCACTCGCGCTCAAAGGCAACTCGATCCACCGCAACGTCATTTTCCGCGACGGGGCGGAAAAGGCGCGCACAGTTCTGCCCTTCCCGTCGCAAGGCACCAAAGGGCCAGAGCCACTGTGGAGCTTCATGGAGGCTTACGAAAAGGCAAGCGGCGGACGAATGCTGGCGATCCCGCACAACCCCAATCTGTCCAACGGTGTTCATTTTGCCATGACGGGCCCTGATGGCGGGCCGATGACGGCAGAACAGGCCCGGCGTCGCGCTGCGCGTGAACCGGTGATAGAAGTGACGCAGTTTAAGGGCGACAGCGAAAGCCACCCCTATCTCTCGCGCAACGATGAGTTTGCCGACTATGGTGACGCAGGTTGGGAAAATGGCAATGCACCCTTGTCCCAAATGAAAGCGCCAGAGATGTTTGGCGGAGAATATGCGCGTGAGGCGCTGAAGCGCGGCTTGCTGATCGAGGCGCGGACAGGCGTGAATCCTTTTGCGTTCGGCATGATCGGCTCTACCGACACACACACTGGGCTTTCGACGGCGGACGAGGATAATTTCTTCGGCAAATTCTCGAATGACGAACCCAGCGCAGACCGGATGAACACCATCGTTAATCCAGGGATAGCGGAATCAAGGATTGGCCATCAATATCTGGCAGGTGGTCTAGCCGCTGTCTGGGCGACGGCTAACACGCGCGAAGCAATATTCGACGCGCTCATGAGGCGCGAAGTCTATGCCACCACCGGTCCGCGGATGTCGGTGCGGATGTTTGGCGGCTGGAATTTTGCATCGTCGGTGTTCGCAGGCGATTGGGTGAAAACCGCTTATGCCAAGGGCGTTCCGATGGGCGGCAATCTGGCCGCTGGTAAAGGTGCGCCAAGCTTTATCGTGCAGGCACTGAAAGACCCGATGGGGGCCAATCTCGATCGGGTTCAGATCGTCAAGGGTTGGGTTGATGCCAAGGGCGTAGCGCAAGAGAAAGTCTATGACGTGGTCTGGAGCGCGCCTGCGAAGCGCAGGTTGGTGAAGGGCAAGCTTACCCCCGTGGGCGACACCATCGATCTGGCGACGGCCAGCTATACCAACAGTATTGGCGCACCCGAACTGCGCACCGTCTGGCGAGATCCCGATTTCAAGAAGGGTCAGAAGGCGTTTTATTACGCCCGCGTGCTCGAAATCCCAACTCCACGCTGGACGGCCTATGACGCGGTTCGTTTCAAGGTGAAGCCGCCCGCGGGTGCGAAGCTCAAGGATCAGGAGCGCGCCTATACGTCCCCGATTTGGGTACGCTGATCACCGCGCCGGTACTATAAAAGCCCTGCCGTTTATGCTTTGATGAGAGTGAGTATCGATATGCCTGCTTCAACTTATGCTGTCCTTGCCATTTATCTGACTTTTGGCCTGCTCGAACTGTTTCGAACTCGGTTTTTTTCGAAGAACGAACAGACCCGCGATGATGGCATTGTCGAAATTGTCAGCACCATTTTGCTGCTTGTCGTCACCCAGCCGACAATCCTGTTGTTCGTCGATTTCGCGCTCGAAACGCTTCGCCCCGAATGGCGTGGAATGCTTTCGGGCATCAACATTTTCGTCGCAATTGCGTTATTCCTAATCTTTGATGACATGATGCAATATTGGCAGCACCGGGCATCGCACAGCTTTGCATGGCTCTACAATATGCACCGCGCCCATCATAATGCGCGCTACATGAGCATCCGGCTCGTGTACCGGAACAACATCTTTTACTATGCGCTGATGCCCAGCATCTGGTTCTCTGCTGTACTCGTCTATATGGGCTTGGGTTGGGTGTATGCAGGCTATGTGGTGGTCAAGCAACTGGTCATCATCGGGGCGCATAGCGACGTCGCCTGGGATGCGAAGCTGCTCAAGATCAAGTGGCTGTCACCGATTATGTGGGTTATCGAACGGACGATTTCGACACCTGCAACCCATCATGCGCATCATGGCCGCCACTACAGCGATCCAGCGGTCAATTATAAGGGTAACTTCGGAAACCTGCTGTTCTTCTGGGATGTGCTGTTTGGCACTGCAAAGATTACACGAACATTCCCGCAAAAATATGGTGTCGAAAATCTGCCAAAGGCAACGCTGGGGCAGCAATTGGCTTGGCCGCTTTTTCCTGAAGGCAAGGAGCCTGACTTGCCGGAAAGTCGCGCTTAACATCTGTCGGCTGCCATAAGGCTTAACCTTGCCAAGAGAAGCATTGTGCGGAGGTGGGATTGGCGCGATTATAGTTTGCATATGAAGAAACGCCGCTACCTCACCGCCACAATGCCCGATGGGTATGTTAAGACGATTGGGCCAACAAGCGATAGCTTCACCCATTATTGGCGGATCGTCGCTGAGCTGGAAAATGGCAAGACGGAGGTGTTTTGGGGCCATGCTCGTTCACTTGCCGAAGCCAAGCGCAAGCGAGCCCCTGCCGATGAGGCGGCACGGATGCGGAAATGGAAAAGTTTTGCTTTTGAAATCGTGGAGCTTGTTGAAACGCCAGCCTGACGTTCAGAGTCGCCGGATCAAAGCATGCGGTCTTTTTTCAGGATTGGACCACGGCATCGCATTCCTCCGCGGGCATCATTTCCTGTCGGCAACAGCGAATTGTTGCCTTGCATGCTATTGGCCCTACCTCGCCGCGGGACAGTATTTCTGAAGATAGTCCCCGTGCATCGGCATATGTTGCACGACAAAGCGGATTGATTGTTCGATCGCGTCGAGCTCTTGCTTGGTTGAGGGCTGATCGAGGCAATCGGCCATCGGGTTATGGCCTTGCATCGTGATCCCTTGCCCCATCATCACCGCGGCCCAGCTGGTTTCGGTGAACAGTTCATCATCCTCGCGGAAAATCTGGCCGTTCAGGCGGAACAGGTCGGTCTTTTCGGTCAGGCTTTCGGGCACCGCCATCGTCCGGCAATAGTTCCAGAACTCGCTGTCATCGCGGGTCGT
>JAGNSY010000125.1 GCA_017987825.1 Sphingorhabdus sp.
ACCGTCTATGCCGAAAAGACCGATGGCGACATCATCGTGCGCAGTTTCGCCCCTGCAGACGGGATCGCCGAAGACCCGGTCTGCGGCAGCGGCAATGGTGCCGTCGCCGCCTACCGCCTGAAAGCGGAGCAAATCTCGGCAGGCAGCCACTACACCGCCAGTCAGGGCCGACAGGTTGGCCGCGACGGCCTTGTTCGCGTGCGGATAGAGGGCGATGCCGTCCATGTCGGTGGCGACTGCGTCACCGTGGTGGACGGCACCTTCCGGATCTAAAGCCTTACGCCAGCGTAACCGACTGGATCACGCCCGGCTCGCGCGGCGGTTCGCCCTTGGGCAGCGCGTCGACATTTTCCATGCCTTCGATCACATTCCCCCAGACGGTGTACTGGCGGTCGAGGAAGGTTGCGTCGTCAAAGACGATGAAGAACTGGCTGTTCGCGCTGTTCGGATCCATTGTGCGTGCCATCGAGCAGGCGCCGCGGACATGCGGTTCGTCGTTGAACTCCTGCGGCAGGTTCGGCTTGGATGAACCACCGGTGCCGGTGCCATTGGGGCATCCGCCCTGCGCCATAAAGCCATCGATCACGCGGTGGAATTTGACTCCGTCGTAAAAGCCTTCGCTCGCCAGTTCGGTGATGCGTTCGACATGCATGGGGGCAAGGTCAGAGCGCAGCTTGATCACGACGTCGCCGGTGGACAGGTGCAGGGTGAGTGTTTCGGCCATTTCAGGGAATCCTTTTCGTTGAACTTGGCCGTCGCAATAGGCCCCAAAGGCCAAAAGTAAATTGCAATTTCGCGGGCGCGGCGTAGGAGGGGCGCGGTCGCAACAGCATAGCAGCAAAGGGGGAACGATGACTGCCGAATCCGATCCTGATTTCCCCCCCGTCGAAACCGCCGATGAAACGCTGGACGAGGATAATCGCCTGAAGGCTGACTTTGTCCGTCTTGTGCTCGATGCGGTCGAACGCGGCAACACCGAAGAAGCCTATCGGCTCGCCCAGCCGCTGCACGCCGCCGATATTGCCGACCTGTTTGAGCTGACCAAGCGCGAGGATCGCGCCGATCTTGCCATTGCGCTGGGCGACCTTCTGAGCGCCGATGTGCTCGCCGAAATCAACGACTGGGTGCGCGACGACATCGTCGATGCGCTGCCTGCTGCGCAGATCGCCGACCTCGCCGAGCAGATGGAGACCGACGACGCGGTCGCGATGATCGAGGATATGGAGGAGGATGAGCAACAGGCCGTTCTCGCCGAACTCGATCCCGCAGACCGGGCGGTTATCGAAGACGCGCTTTCCTACCCGGAAGAATCCGCTGGCCGCATCATGCAGCGCGAACTGGTCGCGGTGCCCGAGCATATTACCGTTGGCCAGCTGATCGACTATCTGCGCGACAATCCTGATCTGACGACCGAATTCTGGGAAATCTTCGTTGTCGATCCGGCGCACCGCCCGATTGGCACCTGCCAGCTGAGCTGGGTGCTGCGGACGCCGCGCAACATATCGATATCCGACGTGATGAAGCGTGAGCAGACGCTGATCCCGGTCGATATGGATCAGGAAGAAGTCGCGCTGCGTTTCCAGAAATATGCGCTGATCTCTGCCGCTGTCGTCGACGATGCCGGGCGGCTGGTCGGTGTGATCACCGCCGATGACGTGGTCCATATTGTTCAGGAAGAGGCGGGTGAGGATATCCTCCGCCTCTCGGGTGCGGGCGAAGGCGACATCAATGAGCCGATTGCCGACAGCTATAAGGCGCGCGTGCGTTGGCTGATCGCCAATCTGGGCACCGCGATGGTCGCGAGCTTCATCATCGCGCAATTCGGCGCTGCGATCGAAACGATGGTTGCGCTCGCGATATTGATGCCGATTGTCGCCTCTATCGGCGGCAATGCGGGGACGCAGACGCTAGCCGTGACCGTGCGCGCACTTGCTACCAACCAGCTGACGCAATCGAACACGGTGCGCTCGATCTGGCGCGAAGTCCGCGTTGCCCTGTTGATTGGAGCGACGGTGGCGGTGATCGCCGGGATCGGGGCGGGGCTGATCTTTTCCAATTGGACATTGGGCGCGGTGATTGCTGCGGCCATCCTGTTCAACATCCTGTTGGCTGGTCTGTCAGGCGTTGCCATCCCGGTCTTCCTCGACCGGCTCGATCAGGATCCGGCAGTGTCGAGCTCGATCTTCGTGACGATGATTACAGACTCGATGGGCTTCCTCATCTTCCTTGGACTTGCGGTGTTTGCCGGTCTTGCGGGCTGAGTTCTTGCATCCCAAATAGCAGCCATGCCGCTCAACATGACCAAAATAGCCTTCGGCGCCGAAAGCCCGGCACATCTGCGCCAGCGGCTGGAAAGCTATGCCGAGGCGGGGGAAATCCGGCTGACTACACGTTATCTGCCCAAGCGGCATGAGGAGATGGCGGGCGGATCGCTCTACTGGATATTGAACCACACGCTGATCGGGCGCAGCCCAATCCTCGGTTTCATGGACAATGGGCAGGGCCGGACATGGATAAGGCTGCGTCCCGAACTGATCCCTGTCCGTTCAATCCCCAAACGCGCGCATCAGGGCTGGCGTTATCTGGAGGGCAAGGATGCCCCGCCCGATCTAGGTTCGGCTGGCGCTGACGCCCGTGATGAAATGCCACCCAAGATGCTGGGCGAATTGATGAAAATGGGGCTGGTGTGATTGCTTTTGCCCCAAGCCTCGCTTAGCCCTTGGGTAGAGTTTGAAATGACAGGGGGAAACATGACCGAAGATTTGCACGACGCCAGCCATCCAGACAACCGGTTTCCAACAATATTGGGGGCGTTGGGTTGGGTCGTCATTTTCCTTGTTCTGCAGATAGTCGCCGGCGTGATGGCGCTGGGTATCGCCATCGGGATGGACAAAAGCGGTCGCGATCCTATGGCACTGGCCCGCGATCCCAGCTTCATCGCCGCGCCGACGATCCTGTCGCTGGTGGCATCGAGCCTCGTCCTGCTCGGCTTGTTCTGGCTGCATCTGCGCAAAGAGGATCGCGCCGTTCGGATCGGCCTGATGCGCTGGAGTCAGTTAAGCCTCATCCAGACTGTGGGATTGGCTATTGGCCTGATCGCGCTCGGCCTCGCCTTCAACCACCTCTACGCCAATTATGTCATTCCTGACATCAAGGTGCAGGAGGCGTTGCGCAAGATGTTTGAAGCGCTGCCCGATACCCCGCTGAACACGGTCATCCTGTTCGTTGCGATTGCGGGTATTGCGCCCTTGCTGGAGGAAATCCTGTTCCGCGGGCTGGTGCAGAATGCACTGGCCAAAAAGCTGCCTGCATGGGGAGCGATATTGGGCGCGTCGGCCATTTTTGGCGCGGTGCACATGGATTATCATGCCTTCCCGGCGCTGATGGTGATGGGCGCGGTATTCGGCATTCTGTATCACAAGACCGGATCGCTTCGGGTCAATATCGTTGCGCATATGGTCAACAATGGCGCGGCGTTGCTGTTGACCTAGGGGTCGGCAATCGTTCGCCAGGCAGACGCAAGAGACTCCACGCCCGCGCGCAGTTCGGCAAAGCGTTGCGGATCGGGAGATGAGAGCCGCTCTTCAAATTCTGAAGCCAGCGCATAGTACAGGCCGTCGAGCGTGAATGCGAGCTCCTCGCCCGACTCAAAATCGAGTCCGGCACGCAAGGAAAGGATGATGCCGCGCGCGCGATGCGCCTGTTCGTCGTCCGTAAGGGGTCGCTCGCGCCTTGCCCGTAAGGTGAGGACGTCGATGCACATGAGCAGTTCGTCATAGAGCATCGCCACCAATGCATGCGGATCGGCGCTTTCGGTCTGGCCTGACAAAGCGAGCGACCGGTAATGCGCGCTCGCCTTGCTGTAATGCGGATCGAGCATCGCCTATTTCTCGTTCGACCAAAGTTTGATCTGCTGTTCAAGGTAGGATTGCGTCGCCTTGAAGGCACTGAGTTTTGCGTCCAGCGTCGCATATTGTTTCTCCAGCCGCACCCGATAGGAATCCTCGCGCGCCTCCATGCGTTCGCGGTTCCTGGCGATGATGGTCGCTTCGGCTTGCAGCGATTTGCCAAGGCTCTCGATCAGCCCTCCGGGTGCGATCGCTGCGTCACGGATTTCATCGAGCGCGACCGCAAGACCGGGATCGGTGAGGCTGGTGTGCACGCCATTGCGCGGCGGGTTGAATAATGCCTCCACCGCATCGGGATCGCTGGCAAGCACGGCATCGAGTTTGGCGGTATCGAGTATAAGCGAGCCACTGCGGTCCGTCTTGATGCCGATATCGGACAGGCTGTTGATCCCGGCATTGCCGGTCAAAGCCTTGCTTGCCAAAGCCGTCAATTGCCGGTCGAGCGCGCGTAAATTGCCTGCGCCGCCGATGGTCTGGCGGGCCTCTTTCAGGCTGGTTTGCAGCTGGTTGAAGACGGTCACGAAGTCGGAAATCGTTTGCTTGTCTTCGGGGAAGCTTTCCCGTGTGGCCTGGCTCTCGCTCGCATCGACTGCGGCATTGACCTCGACCGAGAAATTTTCGCGACCCAATATGGGCGTCAACAGGCCGACCAGAGCTTCGCGATAGCGCGCCTCGATCTTCCCTTGCAGATCGAGCAGCGCGCTGTTGGCGCTTTCGATGCCCGAAAGCAGCGCGCCCGACTGGTCGATCACCGAAACCCGCTCCGCTGAAAGACCGGGCACAGAAGAGGCGACCAGATGGCGGATTGCTCGCACCTGTGCCTCGCCCAGCGAACGGCCCTGTTGGAGGGTGAGCAACACTGAAGCTGCGGCAGGCTTCTCCTCGCGCACAAAGACGCTGGGTTCTTCAAGCGCCAGATGTACGCGCGCTATCTTGACCGCATCGATCGCCTCGATTGTCCGTGCTATATCGGCCTCGCGTGCAGCGCGCAGCGTTTCGCCCTCGATCGCGCGGCTCGCGCCCATCGGCAGGGCAGCGAGCATGGCATCGCCGCTCGGCTGCGCCTTGGGCAGGCCTTGCCCTGCCAGCATCATCTTGGCTTCGTGCAGCTTGTCGGCATCAACCGACAGCGCGCCACTGCCCGGATCGAGACTATAGCCGATGCCCGATGCCTGCAGCGCTTCGGCCACCGCCGCCTTGTCGGTTTCTGCGAGCCCGGCATAAAGCGGCGCTTGTGCCGGGCTTTGCAGCGCCAGCCAGGCCGCCGCCGACAGGCCAAGCACGCTGACCAATGCAATAGCGGGGATGGCGCGCGCAATTGCTGGCTGGCGCAGAAAGGCGAACGCGCCGTTCATGCGTCCGCCCAACCCTGAATGGGCGTTGGTGAGGAAGGGCGTCGGGGCTCCTGCCGGAATGATCTGTTGTTCGCTCATCGCTTAGACCGGCATGTTCATGATGTCGCGATAGGCAGAGAGCAGCTTGTTGCGCACCTGCAGCGTCGCCTCAAAACCAAGCGAGGCCTTTTGCCGCTCGACCATCACGCTCACAATGTCGTGCGTCTCGCCGCGCTCATAGGATGCAGACAAGTCGGATGCCTTGGCCTGTTGTGCGTCGACCGCACGAACGGCATCGGATAATGCCTGGGTGAAGGACGGCGCGGAATTGGTTTGTTGCGGCGTATCTAGCCCCGCCGCACGCTGCAGCGCCTGGTTCTGCGCGACAATGGCGGAGCGCATTTGCAACAGCCTGTTCTGGTCGATCGGGTTCATTTCACATCCTGGTCTGGTTCGCGATCACCAAAGCAATCCCTGTGCCACACGCAATATAAGCTATATAAAACAGTAAAATGCCCGATCCTCCGCCGCGCAAATTGCTGCGCGTGACGGAAAATCGACATCGCGGATTAAAGCCCTGCCATTCCCCGCCGTTACAGCTTTCGTGGCCGCTCTGCCCAGAGCAGCAGTCCGGGCCGCAAATCCGGAAAGGAACCAAGATGACCGTAATCAATACCAATGTCAGTGCGCTTCGGGCGCAGAACAACTCGCGGGTTGCCAGCAACATGCTCGGCACCGCGATGGAGCGCCTGTCGAGCGGCAAGCGCATCAACAGCGCGAAGGACGATGCCGCTGGCCTCGCCATTGCAACCCGCATGGACGCCAAGGTGCGCG
>JAGNSY010000126.1 GCA_017987825.1 Sphingorhabdus sp.
ACGAGCGTCACATCGGTCAGTTGCGGACCGCCGCCCAACGCGGCGTCGCGCGGCCTGCTCGGAGGCGCATCGCCGTCTGTCCACAGCGCCCTTTGCGTTAGCAAGAATCCGAAGGATTCTTTGTTAGCTAAGTTAAGGGGCGAAAAACTTCTGCAATTATGCAAGTTTAAGGCCGATTTCGGTTCCCGATAGTCCGAACTTCCGGTTCCCGATTGTCCGAACAAAGCGGTTCCTGATAGTCCGTGTAACATCATGACATATCCACAGGGCGCAAGCCGACGCGCCGCATGGCTGCGTCGAACGGATCGACGCGACAGGCGACGAAGTTCAGCCGCTCGCGGCCAAGCGCATTTTCGATGGTTAGCCGGTATCCGGGCAGCGCTTGGCGCCGGACGATGTCGCGCAGATCGAAGGCGAAGCGCTTCACCGGTGACAGTGCGCCCGATTTCATATGAAGGTGCTGGAAGTCAAAGCTCCAGCCACTCTTCTGCTTGCCACCGTGCTTGCGCACAAGGCGGTAAAGCCAGCGCTCCAGCCCGCCAGTCAGCGCGAAATATGCCGGGTCGATGGTCAGCACGAGCGCCTGATCGATCACACCTTCATAGAACCAGTCAGGGACGATCATCTCGATGCCGAGGGCGCGGCCCGAGCCGTCGAGGCGTTCTTTCCACTCGTTGATCCAGGAGAACCGATGCCGCCGCCGCGCATCACGCTGGCGGATCGAGGTCGCGATCGTGGTCGATTGCAGGCGATCCAGCCCGGCCTTCAGCCGTTCATAACTTGCCTTGCCGGTGCCCCGCCGGGTGAAGGCGAGGATTTCGTGCGGCGTGGCGGCGATCAGCCGCGAGGTGGGCCGACCGGCGTCGCGCGCTTCGACGATCTGGCTGGCGACCCATATGAGGACGTCTGCGTCCCAGATCGTCGCCATGCCATATTCTGCGGTCGCCTCGACCAAAATCGAGACCTCGCCCATCCGGAAATCGATGGGCCGCACCCGCTTCGACTTGGCGAGGCTGAAGAACGGCCAGGCCATCAAGTCTTGCGCGTCGCGGGCAGCGATATCGCTGCCATAGCCGACGAACAGGTCGAGCTGCTGGCTAGAAGCCGAAAAGGCAGAAGTGCGGCGCATGATCGATTCAGCGGCGCACCGGGGCGGTATATCCGTCCATCCGCCTTGCGGGATGCACGGTGCCCTTCCCGGGATCGCTGGTCGAACGGCGCAGGCCCAGTTCAGCCCAGGCGTCGAGATCGGTAAGCGAGTAGACGATCCGCCCACCGAGTTTGCGGTAGACCGGCCCGGTGCCGTAGCAGCGGTGCTTCTCCAGCGTGCGTGCGGAGAGCCCGAGATGCACGGCGGCATCGGGCGTCCGCAGGAAGCGGGCTACGACAGGTGTGGGTCTGGCATCCATGGGCTTGCTCCGCTGGGGTTCGCGCACAGCGGCGGGCTGCCGCTGGTTGCGGAGATCAATGGCGAAGCTCAGGCCTTTGGGGGGAGTGACAGAATGATGGGTGCGATAATTGTCACCCCCAGCCCCACCGAGCCGCGTCAGGCGTGGCGCAGGAGCTTGCGGTATCCGCCATTCAAAAGGCGGCGGGCTTCGGCAATCAGCCGGAGCACATGTCGGCGTTCACCCGATCCCTTCCAGTCCGACCCGGCAAGCGGGTGATGATTTGGCATGACCAGGCCGAATGCGACATCGCGCGTCGATGCGCCGGCATCAAGCGCATCGCGGAGGGCAAGCAGCTGAGCGAGGCGCGCGCGTTGGTAGCCGGTCGGCATTACGGACCGGTCGGGCGCGACGCGGCGGCCGCGCGCGGCCCGCTGAAAGCGGGTAGCAGCGGCGAGGCGTGCCGCGCCGCAGGCATCGCAATCTATGATCAGGCAACTGACTTTCCGGGTCGGTGCCGGGCGGAGGCAAAGGCGAAGTCGCGCCGCGCCGTGCGACATAACAAGATGGTGATCGGCATCGACGATGGCTTCAGACAAGGACTTACAGTCCGGCGGAAGCCCGATCGGTGCGGACGGATCTGGTGTTTCCATGACTACCACGTCGGGAGCCGCGTCCGGCGACCAGAGAGCGGGGCTGGTCCGCGGGTCCGCATCGGGCGCGGTGGGGAAAGCTCAGCCCCCACCGCCCGGCCAGACCCTCCTTCTCCGCTCGTTCGATCCTAGGGTGATCGGCGATACGCGCCGCAGTCTCGGCAAAGTCCTGTCGGTAGTCAGGATTGCGCTGCAAGAACTCCTGCGCGAAATCCGCGTAGTCGTGATGTCGATACTGATCTGCGGTCGATGATGACCGCCATGACGAATCACCGGACATAAGACCTCTGCAACTCTCAGACGAGAAGGCCAAGTCTCAAGTCTTTGTTCAGCAAGAATAAGTCGCTAGTAACCAAGTTTGCGGGCACATGTGCGGGAGTCCGCAGTAAAAGAGAGCAATCGATTACGAACTTACCCGGACGATTTGCATCAGAATCGCTGGTTTCGTGACTTTTCAAGAAGATGGCGATAGCCTTGTGCCGTCATCCAGCGCGCGCGTTCGAGATGGCTGTCATGCACGGTGCGCACGCGATCAGGCTCCCGCGTTGCATCCAGGTCAAAGACGATCTGGGCGACTTCGCGCCAATCGGCCCCTTCTTCGGCTGCATCAAGTAACCGTAAATATGTGATAAAATGGCGCTCGTCATAGGCCGTGACACGATCATCGGCAGGCGGGCGGTCCTCGAATGGCGGTGTCGTCATAGGCCGAGCCTTCTCTTCGACTCGTTTTGCACTGCATTACCCGTAGCAGATATTCGCTCCGATATGGTGCGGATTGCGATTATCCCATTCTTGGCAGAGCGGGGTGCCCGAGCGGGGATAAGCATCAAGGCGCTGATTCCGTTCAGTTTAGCACCTCGAATGAGCAATACACCCATGCTGTAGAGTATACTCCGTGGCGAAATACTCTGCAATCGCTGCCTTTCGTCACCATGAGATTACGAGAGGTCCTGGCAAAAAATCTGAAGCGGCTCCGACTGGCGGCCGATCTGTCACAGGAAGATCTGGCCCATCGTGCCGAGATCGACCGCACTTATGTGAGCAGTCTCGAACGCGGCCGCTACAGCGCCACTGTAGATATGCTCGAGCGGCTGGCCGCCGTACTCGGCGTCAAGCCCGCCGACCTACTTGCCGATCCGCCCGCCGGCTCTGAAGAATGAACACGGCGAAGCCCCGCCCGGCAGGTGCCGGGCGGGGCAGGCTGGTTGGTTACTCGCCGTTGGGACGGCGGGCGCGCGACCAGATCAAGTTGTAGCTCTTGCCGTCTTCGTCATCGAAAAGGTTGGCGAAGATCGGGGCGGTGAAGCTGGGATCGTCGAGCTTGACCGAGAGATAGTCGCGGCCTTCGTTCGAGCGCTTGGTCCAGGCAGCGCCGATTTCCGCGCGGCCGACGAAAACCCGGTGAGACGGCGCGTTCTCGTTGTCGCTGACTTCGGGGACGATGCGGACGTTCTTCTGCTGCACCGACATGGTGACGATCTCCCCTTGTATTCGTTGCCGGTCTTGGTGAAAGTTCCGATGTTTGCCATGATGGCCTCCTGTCTGTTGGTCGAACCCGCGCCCTTCGCGGCCTCGATGGCTGGTTGAAGGCAGGGGCTTGCGCCCGCTGCACCCGCAGGGCCGAAACGCATGTGGAGGACGGCGGAGGGACGGGTTTCTTGCCTCGCGAGGAATGCGCGGCACGCGCAGGGGAAGAAACCTGGCCATCCGCCGTTGCAGCAAGGGATCAAGCGGCGAAGCCATCCCCTGCCAACCACAGCCATTGCAGAGGCAGCCGGGGGCTCGGGTCACACCTGAACGTGGGAGGCTATGGCTCTTCTCGGACTTACCAGACCGTCGCAGCGATCATGGGCTGATCGAACACACCATTTGGTGCCGCTAGCGATCCGTCACCCCCACAATCACGGCAAAGAGAATGCTGATTTCCGCCGACTTGAACCCGGCTCAGCAAAATCGGGATGTCAGGCATCAACTCCGACAGGCGAGACTCTTCGGCAAGGTCCGATCCGCAATCACCGCCGCGCTCCGGCCTTCGTGACCAACAGACGGCAGGCACAAGCCATGGTCGCCGCTCCGTTCTCGTTACGGCTCAATCTGACTGGGCCGCCCCGTCCGGCACCTGCCGGGCGGGGCTTCCTGAAATGACCTCTATTGGCGAGCAGCCGCCCATTGCGTCCAGGATGCCGTCGCGACCACGGTCGCGCCGATGAGCGAAACGGCGACCTGCCAGCTGCTAGCTGGCATCGTGGCGGCGGCGATCCCGTGGACCGCGTGGTATCCGGCAAGCGCAGCCGGGAGGGCGAAGACGAGCCCGATCGCAGCTCGGGCAAGGTCGGATTTAACCAGGCCAAGCGCGATCTGCGCGATGGCGATAGTGGCAATTGCCGCCAGCATTGCTGCGACGAGCGCGGCGATGATGCCGTAGCCGCTATGGTATGTGGCTGAAGCAGCGGCAAAGGCGACGAACAGCGGCAGGGCGTAGATCGAAAGTCGGAAAAGAAGCGCGCAGCACAGAAAAACTGCGACGATTATCAGGGCAAGGCCGATCAGCATGGCGTCCTCCTTGAAGACAAGGGTAAGGGACGCGCTCTCCACCACCACCACAGCGCAATGTGTCTGGACGATATAGCAGAAATGGCGATTGACCGGAATACTCGATGGGCATCCGGCCAAGTCGCCATCAGCGTATTGGCGCGGTCAGGGATTGAACGGGTCATATTCACGAACGATGCTGTCGGCGTCGCCATCGAATTCGGACGTGGGGACGGCACCGTAGCCGTTACCGGCGTGGAACAGGGTGACGCAGACCATCAGGGTGCGGGCGAGGCTCCAGGCGTGACGCTGTGCGATGGTAAGTGACATGTTCGAGCTCCTGTCTCGGAGCGGGAACCATCCCCGCTCGACAGGCCCCGGACAGACGGCGCAAAGCCGCAATCACCACGAAGGCGCAGACGCAGTGGCCGCACGCAAAGCGTAGCGGACCCTTCACGGGTTGATTGAAGGAGGCTTTGAGGCGGCCAACGGCTTGGGCTTGGGGAGTGGGGTGGTTGCCTTCCAAGCAAGCAGAAAGCGCAATCGAACAATGTTGCAATTAAACTTTAGCGGGACCGTCTGGCGAAAACGAATCCAACGTGGACTAATCGGCGAGGTTGCCGGACATTTTCACAAGCAGGGTTCTGATTGTAGCAAACTCCGTTGCAGAAATCCCTGTCAGCAGTTGAGTGTATATCGTATCGGCCTCCAACCTGAGCGATGGAAGTATCTCGATAGCCTTGGGAAGCAGGTGTAGGTTCCAGACGCGGCGATTTCCTTCGATGGAACGCCGCTCGACAAAATGGGCCTTTTCTAACTGATCGATTACATGACCCACGCTCGCGCGTTCCAGATCGAGGTATTTTGCAAGTTCGGTCTGTGTGAGTCCGGGTGAGCGAAATATATATGCAAGGGCGCGCCACTGGGTGCGAGACAGGCCGAATTTTGCCGTGGATGCATCAAACAGCTTGCGCAGCTTGCGCGGGACTTCCTCGACGAGAAAGACGATCTCGTCGGTTTCGGTCATATAGCTGTCATCGTTGATTTCGTCGCGCATCGGGCAGGGCCTTACCCGACGGGCAAGGGATTGAAAAGACTTTACTGTAAGATGTATTACAGTAAAGTGTCGTCATGGCGAAAGAATCGATCAAACTGGCCGGTCAATCCGGCCTTGCCATTGCCGCTAGTGTCGAAGGCGCAAGCGATGGAATGCCGGTCATTCTCGCGCATGGCGGTGGACAAACCCACCGCGCCTGGAAGCGGGTTTCCACGCTTCTCGCAAGTCATGGCTTTCACGCGATCGCATTGGACCTGCGAGGTCACGGGAACAGCGAATGGGCCAAAGACGGGGCCTATGACATTGCCGACTTCGCTGGCGATCTTATCGCCATCGCCGCCCGATTGGAGCGCAAACCAGCGCTGATAGGTGCATCGCTTGGCGGTCTTGCCGGGATCATGGCCGAAGGGCATCTCGCACCGGGCAGTTTCGCTTCGCT
>JAGNSY010000127.1 GCA_017987825.1 Sphingorhabdus sp.
GTGAGCAACGACACGACTTCAGGAACACTGACGCAATCAGGGCTGTCAGGACTCAAATTCGGACCCGGAGCTGGTGGCAGCGCGGTGATCCAGCTGAGCCAGTGGTGGCGCAATGGCGCACCAGCGGCCAGTTCCACGAGTGCACAATTGACGGTGTCGGTTGCTGGCACTGACTATGCCCGGATAACCACGCCCGCAGGCGGCGGCACTTCTGCCACGGTGACTTATTTGAACGGAGCATCGGGGAATCTGAGCACGATCAACGAGTTGACCTATACCGGCTGGCGGATCAACCTGCCGACAACCGTCAGCGCCACCGGCGCCCTCACCTTCACCCATTCCCCGGGCGGCAGCACTTCGGACGACTTTGAAATCGACAATGTCACCTTATACACATGCCAGCCGGGCGAATTGACAGTTACAAAGGTGAGCAGTGTGCTGAGCGACGGCGTCAGCACCAGCAATCCCAAGGCGATCCCCGGCGCAGTAATCCGATATTGCATTTTTGTAGTGAATACTGGGCCGGTAACCGCCAGCAACGTGTCAGCAACGGACAATCTGCCCGCGGATGTTAGCTTTGTTCCGGGCAGCTTGGCTTCAGGTGCCAATTGCGCGGGCCTTTTGACAGCCGAGGATGATGACAATAGCGGGCCGGATGAAAGCGACCCCATCGGGATGAGCATCAGCGGAACTACGGTGACCGCGACCACCGCGACACTGGCAGTGGGTGCCAGCTTTGCGATGGTGCTCCATGCAATCGTGGACTGAAACCGGAACCCACAATCAGAATCTAAGTCTTTGGATATATTTGTAAATAGACCTTAGCGCGACATTAACTTAAGCATATTATGCTTGAGCCATGTCCTGCTTTCGGCCTTGGTATTCTATATGCCTATGGTTGGCTGCGCTGTGCGCGTTCCCGCAGGCCGCCTTCGCCCAACTGCAATATACCAATTCGACCGATGGTACGGTGAACGAGACGGTAACACCGTGCACAAATCCGCTGGTCAGAAACTTTACTGTCAGCGACATTTATACCGTTGCCGACGTCAATATCGGCATACTCATGTCGCACACCTATCGCGGTGACCTTCAATTCTATTTGCAATCCCCGGCAGGAACACGCGTCCAGCTGATCAACAATATCGGCGGCACGCGCAACAATGTGAACGTGCTGTTCGACGATGCCGCCGCCAATCCGGTTTCGAACCACACGGCGAGCAATGATACGGCGACGGCGACCACTGTGGTTCCGCCCTATCAGCGAACATTCCGACCCTTTCAGGTCTTGTCGGCATTCAATGGGCAAGAGGCAAATGGCATATGGCGGCTGGAGATTTGCGACAGCCTGACCACAGATTCGGGCACATTCTACCAATCCGATCTTTTCATCACGGCGATGCCTGCGACGGTCAACGTCGCCAAGACCAGCTCTGTCATTTCGGACCCCATCAGCTTGGCCAACCCGAAAGCGATACCAACGGCTACGGTTCGCTATTGCATCACCATTTCCAACGCGGGTCCGGGAACGGCGGCCGCGATCTCGGCAACGGATTCGATTCCGGCCAATATGAGCTATGTTGGGGGATCAATGTTATCCGGCAGCACCTGCGGAACAGCCGCCACAGCCGAAGATGATGACACAAGCGACGGAAGCGAGCTGGATGCCGTTACCGCCAGCCATTCTGCCGGAACGATAACGATCAATAGGGCTTCGCTGACCAACGGCGCAAGCTTTGCTGTCACCTTCGCTGCCATCATCAATTGACGGCTTTATCCTGCGCACAGCAGCAGCGGAAAATGCTGGCAAAGCGTTGTTGCGGCTCTTAAAGCCGCGTCATGAGCACAAAAACAGTTTCGAATCGCAACGATCCTGTGATCGAAAATCGCGAGCAGCTGATTGCCGCAATGGCAAAGGGCGAAAAGCCCAAGGACCGTTGGCGGATCGGGACCGAGCACGAAAAATTCGTCTATTGTACCGGCGATCATCATGCGCCGTCTTATGACGAACCCGGCGGCATCCGCGACCTGTTGATGGCCATGACCGAATTTGGCTGGGAACCGGTTTATGAGGGCGACAATGTGATCGCGCTCAAAGGTTCTGACGGCGCGGTCAGCCTCGAACCTGCGGGCCAGCTCGAACTATCCGGCGCGCCGCTGGAAAATCTGCATCAGACCTGCGCCGAAACCGGTCGCCACTTGCAACAGGTGAAAGCGATTGGCGCAAAGACCGGCAAGGCGTTTCTGGGGCTTGGCCTGTGGCCCGACAAGACCCGGGCCGAGCTGCCAATCATGCCCAAGGGGCGGTATGAAATCATGCTGCGCCACATGCCGCGCGTGGGAAGCATGGGCCTCGACATGATGCTGCGCACCTGCACCATCCAGGTCAATCTCGACTATTCGAGCGAAGCCGACATGGCGCACAAATTCCGCACCTCGCTGGCGCTGCAGCCATTGGCGACCGCATTGTTTGCAAACTCGCCCTTCCTCGAAGGCAAGCCCAATGGCTTCCTCTCTTATCGCAGCCACATCTGGTCGGATACCGACCCGGCGCGCACCGGCATGCTGCCTTTCGTCTTCGAAGACGGTTTCGGCTATGAACGCTATGCCGACTACATGCTCGATGTGCCGATGTATTTCGTTTACCGCGATGGCAAATATATCGACGCCTCCGGCCTGAATTTCCGGGATTTCCTGAATGGCGAGCTGTCGGTGCTGCCCGGCGAAAAGCCGACGGCTTCCGACTGGGAAGACCATATGTCGACCGCCTTTCCCGAAGTCCGCCTCAAAAGCTTCCTTGAGATGCGCGGGGCCGATGGCGGGCCGTGGAGCAAGATATGCGCGCTGCCGGCCTTCTGGGTCGGGCTGCTCTATGACCAGTCGGCACTCGACGCGGCATGGGATGAGGTCAAGCACTGGACGATGGAAGAGCGCGAACTGCTCCGTTCGTCGGTTCCGAAGATGGGGCTTGATGCACCCATTGGTGGCGGCGGAAAGCTGCGTGACATCGCCGGACGCATCGTCGAAATCGCCTCGGCAGGCCTGACAGCGCGCAACCGCCTGAACAGCGGCGGCGACAATGAAAGCGGCTTCCTCGATCCGCTGCGCGAAGTCGTCGCCAGCGGCAAGACGCCTGCCGAAGTGCTGCTCGATAAATATCATGGCGACTGGGCGGGCGATATCGCACACGTCTATGACGAGATGAGCTTCTAGGCAGGCATCGCAAACTGTAACATCGTTGCCACAGTGCCCAGGGAAACCGCCGTGAAAGCGGCGGAGTTCCTTGACTTTTGAACGCCATTTTCTAAGCGCGTTGCAGGTCCAACAAGGGGTTCCAGCCCCGTATTTTCCATCTTTCAAATAACCGATCAGGGAGCACAACCGCCATGCGCACCTTTGCAACTTCGCTTATGGCCATTGCCATCGCCACCACCAGTTACGCTGCACCCGCTTTCGCACAGAGCGAAGCCGCAGCCGATGAAGGCCTGGGCGAAATCGTCGTCACCGCGCAGCGCCGCGAAGAAAATCTGCAGGACGTCCCCTTGTCAGTAACAGCCGTCAGCGGCGACCAGCTTGCCAGCATCCAGGCGGGCGGCGTCGACATTCGCGGCATTTCTGGCCGTGTGCCCAGCTTGCTTGTTGAATCCTCTTATGGCCGCACCTTCCCGCGCTTTTACATTCGCGGGCTTGGCAACACCGACTTCGACTTCAACGCATCACAACCGGTCAGCCTCGTCTATGACGATGTCGTACTCGAAAACCCGATCCTCAAAGGCTTCCCGATATTCGATCTGGAACGTGTAGAGGTGTTGCGCGGACCGCAGGGAACGCTTTTTGGGCGGAATACGCCTGCCGGTATCGTCAAATTTGACAGCGTGAAACCGAAGGATGAATTTGGTGGCTATGGCCGCCTTTCCTATGGCCGTTTTAATGCGATCAACGCGCAGGGTGCCGTCGGTGGGCCGCTCGGCGAACAAGTCAGCGTGCGTTTGTCGGCAATGTACCAGACGCAGGACGATTATGTCGACAATGTGCTGCCCGGCGGAACAACCAAAAATGCCTTTGAAGGCTATGACGAATTCGCCGCGCGCTTGCAGGTTCTCGTCAAACCCACTGAAAATCTCGACATCTTGCTGACCGGCCAGGTCCGTTCGCTCGACGGCACTGCCCGGCTTTTCCGCGGCAATATCTTCACCCGTGGGCAGGCAGGGCTGAACAGCAATTTTGACCGTTACAGCGTTTCGATTGACGCCAAGAACGAGCAAAGCGTTGACACCCAAAACGCTTCGGCGCGGATCACCTGGGATGCTGGCCCGGTTTCGCTGATCTCGGTAACCAGCCTTTGGCGCGGCGACGCGACCTCGGTGGGGGATGTCGATGGCGGCTTTGGCGCCAACTTCCTTCCACCCAATCTGTACGGTCCGGGCGAAATCCCATTCACCGCAGAAACCCGCGATAGCTTGCCGAGCCTTAACCAGTTCACACAGGAACTGCGCATTGCCAGCAATGGTGATGGCCCGCTCAGCTATCAGGCAGGCTTCTTCTATTTTGACGAAGACCTGGAAATCGTCTCGCACAATTATTCGACGCTGGGCGATCCCAACAATGCGACGGGCGGGGTAAATATCGTCGTTTCGCAGGAACAGAACAGCAAGGCCTATGGCGTCTTCGGGTCGCTGACCTACAAATTGAGCGACCAGTTCAGTGTCACCGGCGGGCTGCGTTATAATGACGACAAGCGCAGCTTTGTTGCCGTGCGCAGCAAGGATACCCAATTCCCCAACTTCCTGCAAAATCCGCTGGGAACTGTCACCCGCCAGGTCAGCGATAACAATCTGACATGGGATTTGAGCGCAACCTATGCGGCAAGCGACGATATCAACCTCTATGCGCGTGTCGCCCGTGGCTATCGTGCGCCGAGCATTCAGGGTCGCATCCTTTTCCCGCCCGCGACTGCGACGCCGCTGGAAGATGGCGTGACCGTTGGCGATTCGGAAACGATCACTTCTTATGAAAGCGGCATCAAATCGACACTTCTCGATGGCAAGGCACGGTTCAATCTGAACGGCTTTTACTATGAACTGAAAGATGCACAGTTGACCGCTGTGGGCGGCGGCATCAACGCCAACCGCTTGATTAACGCCGATATGGTACGCGGTTACGGGTTCGAGGCCGATCTGGAATTCAAGCCAACGCCCGAATTGCTGCTCACCGCCGGACTCAGCTACAACAATACCAAGATCCGCGATGCCGGTCTGACCACGGCGGCGTGCGGCGCGGTACGCGTAGATACATTCCCCAATGTGTCGTTGTGCACCCCACTCGATCCGATAGTGGTGGCAGCAGCACCCTTCTCGGCGGCCATCGTCAACATCAACGGAAACAGCCTGCCGCAAAGCCCGCGCTGGATCGCCAACTGGACCGCACGCTATGGCGTCCCCGTCGGCAATGGCGAAGTCTATGCCTATACCGACTGGGCCTATCGGTCGAAGATCAATTTCTTCCTTTATGAATCGGTCGAGTTTCAGGACAAGCATATGCTCGAAGGCGGGGTGCGGTTGGGTTATAAAACCGACAGTTATGATTTCTCCGCCTTTGTCCGCAATATCACCAAGGACACTTCAGCGGTCGGCGGAATCGACTTCAACAACCTGACCGGCTTCGTCAACGAACCGCGGATCTGGGGTATCGAAGCCGGCTTTAAGTTCTAGTTCAGACAAGATCGTTAAAGGACGGGGCGGGTTTGCGAAAGCAGACTTGCCCCGTTCGCTTGTCGGCGTTTGGGCCGACGCGATTTCCTGGCCATCAGATGATTGCATCTGGCTTGAAATCGCTCTAAGGGCACCATTCTTCGCGGCAACGTGAAGTGCAGGAGTTTAGCTCAGTTGGTAGAGCATCGGTCTCCAAAACCGAGGGTCGTGGGTTCGAGTCCCCCAACTCCTGCCATTT
>JAGNSY010000128.1 GCA_017987825.1 Sphingorhabdus sp.
TTGCTGGCGGGTGCATCACCCGAACAAATACTTTGCCTTACGTTCACGAAGGCCGCGGCCGCAGAAATGGCGGAGCGTATCAATCGCAAGCTGGCGGGCTGGGTGATGCTGGACAATGATTCCTTGTTTTGGGAATTAGAAGCAATTGGTGCCCTTTCCGATCCGGAAGGTCGGATCGCTGCCCGCAAACTGTTCGCCGAAATCCTCGATGCGCCGGGCGGCGGATTGCAGATCATGACGATCCACGCCTTTTGTCAGTCCTTGCTGGCAAGCTTTCCTGAAGAGGCCGGCATCATTCCCGGCTTTGAACCGCTCGATGATCGCACCAAAGCGGAGTTGCAGCGCGAAGTTCTAGCGCAAATTGTGCGCGAAGCGGATGAGACCGGCGACATGCATATTGCGCAAAGCCTGCACCGTCTCGGGCTTGAACGCGGCGAGGAAAACGCCTGGGGTTTCCTGCAACGCTGCGCTGCTGCGCTGGAAACCATGCGTCAACTGCCTGAAGACTCAGGGATGCTGCCTTTTGTGCGGCGGCAACTCGGCTTGAATTTCGAAGGCGGGATAGATGATCTGATAGCCACGCTTTGTGCAGATGAGGTTATCGACAGGCGAACCATTAATGCGGTGAAAGAGCTGAATCAGGTCTGGGCGAAAGGCAAAGCAGATAGCCGGGGCGCGAAAAGGGCCGCAGCAATCTCTCAATGGCTCGAGTTTTCACCGTTAGAGCGCGCGCAGCAGTTCGACATGATACATGCTTGTTGGCGCAATAGGGATGGCGAACCTCTTGTCGCTTCAAAAGGACATACTCCAGACGACGAAAGCTACATCGACCTCGCAATGTCGCTCTACAAATGGAGTAGGCATGTCGTCGAGCGCCGTGCCGTTGCGAATTATGCCGACAAACTCGCCGATGCCCTACTCGCAGGGAAAGCGTTTGCGCTTCGTTATGAGAAGCTCAAACATGCGCGCGGGCTGGTTGATTTCGACGATCTGATATCCAAGGCCGCCAATTTGCTCACGACCAATGGCATGACCGATTGGGTCCGTTACAAGCTCGATCGGCGTATCGATCACATATTGGTCGACGAGGCGCAGGATACCAACCGGAAGCAATGGGCGATCATCGAGGCGCTGTCGGGCGATTTCTTTGCGGGTCTAGGCGCAAAAGGCGAAAAGTCGCGCACGATCTTTGCGGTTGGTGACTTCAAACAGGCGATTTACGGCTTTCAGGGCACTGATCCGGCGCGTTACCGCGAAGCGGGCGAGCGATATGCCAAGCGACTCGCTGAGCAGGACGGCAAGCTGCATGAGTTGACGCTGTCGCAGTCCTTTCGCTCGACAAAACCGGTCCTGGAATTGGTCAATGCCCTTATCGATACGCTCGGCCATGAACGCTTCGGCCTGATCGAGGCGATTGAGGACCATGTCAGCGAAAAGCCCGATATCGGTTCGGTCGAGTTGCTTGAGCCGGTAACCGCCGCGTCGGTAGCTGAAAATGGCGAAGGCGATGGGGATGAGGAAAAGTGGCTCGGTCCTGAGAAACGTGAACTGGCAGCCCAGCTTGCGTTCAAAATCAAAGCGCTGGTCGATGAAGGGCCAGTGCTTGCCAGCACAGGCAAGCCTCTCAAACCCGGCGACATCATGGTGTTGTTCCGCAAACGCACTGAGTTGTCATCGCTGCTCGTCGCCCGATTGCATGCTCTGGGCGTGCCGGTTGCGGGTATCGACCGCATGCATATCGACGAGCAATTGGCGGTGCAGGATCTTGTCGCCGCAATCCGATTTGCGCTGCAACCGCAAGACGACCTCAGCCTTGCCTGCCTGCTGGTCTCGCCGCTGATCGGATGGACACAGGAGCAGTTGCTGGAATTTGGCCATCGGCAAGAGAAAGTGTCGTTGTGGCAGCATATCCGGAGCAACGAAGCCCTGTCGAGCGACGTTGCTCCGTTGCACAACATGCTCGCCAGTGCCGATTTCACCACGCCCTATCAATTTATCGAGCAGATCCTCTCCGGCCCCACACAGGGGCGAAAGAAACTCGCTGCACGTCTGGGGCAGGAAGTACTAGTGCCGGTTGAGGAATTCCTCAACCTCGCGATTGAATTTGAGCACGGCAAGGGCGGCAGCTTGCAGCAGTTCCTCGACTGGTTCGAACGCAATTCGAGCGAGATCAAGCGCGAGCGGCTGACCGGCAGCAATGAAGTGCAGATCATGACGGTGCATGGGGCAAAGGGGTTGCAGGCACCGGTGGTGATATTGGCAGATGTTACGGTTGATCCCGGTTCACGCGGTAACAAGGATCCCGGATCAGTCATTGAGATTGATCATGTAGGGCCGCTCCCGATCCTGAAGGTCAATAAGGACACGCGGTTTGGCAAGCTCGCGGAGGTTGAGGAGGCACGGGAAACCAGTGAACTCAATGAACATTACCGTCTGCTCTACGTCGCACTGACGCGTGCCGAAGAACGGCTGATCATGGCGGGAAGTCTTGGAAAGCAACAAAAGGCACCTAAGCCCGAAAGCTGGTATGCAGCTATTGAGACTGCGATGGACTCGCTGGGTTGTGCGCAAGTCAGCGACACAAAGGGACGCACCTTGCGCATCATGACAGGTGGGCAAGGTCAGGCTGCGCAGTTGGGTGCCAACGGCGCGAAGCCCGAGGCTACCGATCAGCCGCTTCCGCTGCCCGAATGGCTGCTTCAACCTGCCGCACCCGAGGCGCGCCCACCGCGCCCTCTGGCCCCGTCACAGCTGGACGACAGCGATGTGGGAGACAAGCCTGCCGAAGCCGTTCTTCGCCATGCCGCGGAACGTGGAAAGCTGGTTCATGGGCTGATTGAACGTGTCGATGCCAGTCGTTTGGCCGGGTTTGATCAAGATGCCGCCCGTTGGTTGGCAGCGCGCGATCGCGAAGGGGGGCATAATCACAAGGCGATCATTAATCAGGTGCAAGTGTTGCTTGCCGATTCCCAATGGCATGCGCTGTTTTCCGAAAAGGCGCGCGCCGAGGTGCCAATCGCCGCGCTTATTGGCGAAACGGTCGTCACGGGGCGAATAGATCGATTATTGGTCGAAGACGATCTGGTCAGGATTATCGATTTCAAGACATCCCGCCGCGTTCCCAAAGGCGCGTCCGACGTAAATCTCTCCGAACTCCGACAGATGGCGCATTATGTCGCCGCGATTGAACGCATCTTTCCGGCGCACAAGGTGTCGGCGGCCCTGCTTTACACATATGCGCCCGCGATGATCGAATTGAACGCGGCGGACCTCGCGCCGCATAGGCCGGTTTGAGGGCCCCAAGCAAATCTATCGGAGTCGCACGCTTGCAACTGGCGGGGCAGGGCAATACATTCGGCGTCAAAGAAGGAGATATTCCAATGGCTACCAAAGCAGTTGGCGACAATGATTTCGCAACCGAAGTTCTCGGCTCATCCAAGCCCGTATTGGTCGATTTCTGGGCCGAATGGTGCGGTCCGTGCAAGATGATCGGCCCGAGCCTTGAAGAAATCAGCGAGGAACTGGGCGAGCAGGTGACGATCGCCAAGCTCAACATCGACGATCACCCCGATACGCCGAGCAAATTTGGTGTGCGTGGAATTCCGACAATGATCCTGTTCAAGGACGGTCAGGTTGTCGACACCAAGGTTGGCGCAGCACCCAAGGCAGCGATCAAGGGTTGGCTCGAAGCCGCCCTCTAACTTCGGTAATCCGCGTTGATGCTGATATAGCCGTGGGTCAGGTCGCACGTCCAAACGGTCGCGCAGCCTGATCCGAGGCCGATATCAACGCCGATGCTGATTTCCTGCCCTTGCAGATGCGCCGCGACCGGCGTTTCGTCATAGCCATCGACCGGCAGGCCATTTTGCGCGACCTGGGTTGCGCCAAAGCTGATCGATAGCTTATCACGGTCCGCTGGTTCCCCCGCCTTGCCAACTGCCATCACGACGCGCCCCCAATTGGCGTCTTCGCCTGCAATCGCGGTTTTGACGAGCGGGGAATTGGCGATGGCAAGGCCGATGCGGCGAGCGCTGTCGTCGGACACCGCACCCGTCACATTGATCTCGATGAACTTCTGCGCGCCTTCGCCGTCGCGCACGACCAGATGCGCGAGTTGACGGCAGACATCGTGCAGCGCTGCGGCGAAAGCATCTGCTCCGGCATCGTCGAACGACGTGAGGTGGGAATTGCCAGCCTTGCTCGTCGCGAATGCCAATATGGTGTCGCTGGTCGAGGTGTCGCTATCGACCGTGATACAATTGAAGGTCGAGCCATTGGCTTCGCTCAATATTTGCTGAAGGAAGGCGGGTTCCACAGCTGCATCGGTAAAGATATAACCCAGCATCGTCGCCATATCGGGTGCGATCATCCCGCTGCCCTTGATAACGCCCACTATTTTGACGCGTTTGCCATCGATGATGGCACTGGCTTTGGCGCCTTTGGCAAAGGTATCTGTCGTCCCAATGGTATCGGCCACATTCTGCCAGCTGCAAATCGGTGCTTCGAAAGCCGAACGCAGCCCGGCCTCAGCCTTATCCTTGGGAAGGGGAACGCCAATCACCCCGGTCGACGAGACGAAAACCTCATTCTCCGCGCAACCAATATGTGCTGCGACCTGGCGGGTTATGGTCTCAACCGCCTCACGCCCGCGATAGCCAGTGAAGGCATTGCTATTGCCCGCATTGACCACAAGGGCCCGCGCGCTGCCGCCTGTCAAATTGTCCCGGCACAGTTCGACTTCGGAAGAGCAGCAGATATTGCGCGTCGTAACACCGGCAACCGATGTTCCTTCATCCAGTTCGATATAAGTCAGGTCACAGCGATCCCATTCCTTATAGTGCGCCTTTGCGACACGCTTCGTCACGCCAGCGATTTCGGGCATTTCGGGGAAGGGGATCAGCAATGGCGAAGGTGACGACATATAAAGACTTTTCGGCTAGAAACGTGATGGCGCAATGGGGATGGACGCCGGTCCAAGTCAACCCTATATGCACCGCACACAGGGATTACGCCTTAAATGCATTTGTTGCTCACCTTTCTTGCGCTGCTGACCGGCTTTTCCGCCGCACAGGCCGCACGTCCGGTTGAGGCAGCATCGCCGACCAGCGCCGCATCGCAAATCGATTTGGCAGAAGCGGTCGCAATAGCGGCCGTCGCCAACTCAAGTGCAGCAATGAGGGTAGAATTCGAACCCAATAAGCTGTCGAGCGAAGCCAAGACGTTGCCGATCCAAGCATCGGCATTTGTTGCAAGCACCCCTGTTTCAAGAGCAGATCGCGCCCGGAATTAGACGCGCGACGCGATTCATTCGCGCCATTCCCATTTTTCACACCTTCGCTTGTAAGGTGATTTCTATCCATATTTATCAAAGGTTTGCTCATGCTCGGCACTATCGCCAAGTCCATTTTTGGCTCGTCTAACGATCGTTATGTCAAAAAGACGATGAAACTCGTCACCAAAATCAACGCGCTCGAAGACCAGATGGCTGCGCTTTCGGATGAAGATCTGAAAGCCCAAACCCAGCGCTTTCGCGAACGCCTCGAAGCGGGCGAGACGTTGGACGATATTCTTCCCGAAGCTTTTGCGACCGTTCGCGAGACTTCCAAGCGCGTTACCGGCATGCGCCACTTCGACGTGCAGATGGTCGGTGGTATCGTGCTCCACCGCGGCGAAATCGCTGAAATGCGCACAGGCGAGGGCAAGACGCTCGTTGCGACGCTTGCAACCTATCTCAACGCGATCGAGGGTAAGGGCGTCCATGTCGTCACCGTCAACGACTATCTCGCCAATCGTGATGCCGAGTGGATGGGCCAGATTTATTGCTTCCTTGGCCTTTCGACCGGTGTGATCGTTCCAAATCTCTCGGAAAACGAACGTCGTGCCGCGTATAACTGCGACATTACCTATGCGACCAACAACGAGCTCGGCTTCGATTATCTCCGCGACAA
>JAGNSY010000129.1 GCA_017987825.1 Sphingorhabdus sp.
GCTATCGTTTCTACAGCTATGGGGACAGCAGCCTGTTGCTGCCATAAATAGGGACAGTCCCTATTTAATTTTAGTGGCCCTTCAACTCATCCCCGGTCAGCCGGACGACGTGCAGCACGTTGGTCGAACCCGGCGTGCCGAACGGAACACCCGCCATCATAATCAGTCGCGCGCCCGCGCTGCCCAGATGATAGCGCAGCGCCATGCGCTTGCCCTTGGCGACCATCTCCTCAAAGCTGCCAATGTCCTTGGTCGTCACGGCAAAAGCGCCCCATAGCAGCCCCAGCCGCCGTGCGGTTGCTCTCGATGCGGTTAGCACCAAGACCGGCACTGCGGGCCGCTCGCGCGAGATGCGGCGCGCTGTGGAGCCCGACGAAGTGAAGCAGACAATCGCGCTGGTTTCGACCGTATCGGCAATCCGCCCGCTCGCCTCGGCCAAAGCGTCGGCGGTGGTGGCATCAGCAGGGGTTTCGGTAAAGTGGATGCGTTTGAAGAAATCGGGGTCGCTTTCGACCTGCTGCGCGATCCGGTCCATGATCGACACGGCCTCAATTGGCCATGCCCCGGCTGCAGTTTCCGCTGACAGCATTACCGCGTCGGCGCCGTCGTAAATCGCGGTCGCGACGTCCGACACTTCAGCGCGGGTCGGGGTGGGCGATACGATCATCGATTCGAGCATCTGCGTGGCAACCACCACCGGCTTGCCCATCTGGCGTGCGGTCGAGACGATCTTCTTTTGTAGCGGTGGCACCTGTTCGGGCGGCAATTCGACGCCAAGATCGCCGCGTGCGACCATCACGCCGTCGGCAATCTCGAGGATTTCCTCAAGCCGACCGATGGCGGCAGGCTTTTCGATTTTGGCGAGCAAGGCCGCCTTGCCACCGATCAGCTTTTTGCCCTCGGCTACGTCTTCAGGCCGCTGGACGAACGACATCGCCACCCAGTCGACACCTTGTTCGAGCGCAAAGGCTAGGTCCGACCTGTCCTTGTCGGTCAGCGCGGCGATAGGCACGACCACATCGGGGACGTTGAGGCCTTTGCGATCGGAGAGCATTCCGCCAACCTCGACCCTTGTGTCGATATGGTCCGGGCTGATGTCGGTGACGCGCAGCACCAGCTTGCCATCGTCGAGCAGCAAACGGGTATCGATTTCGAGCGCTGCGAAAATCTCAGGATGCGGCAAATGGACGCGCGTCGCGTCGCCCGCTTTCTTGTTGGTATCAAGACGAAACGGCTCGCCTGTCTTGAGCTCCACCTTGCCACCCGCAAAGGTGCCAACGCGCAGCTTGGGGCCCTGAAGGTCGACGAGGATCGTGGTCGGCCGATTATAGGCTTTTTCCAACGCGCGAATATTGGCGATCAACTGCACCTTATCCGCCTGTTCGCCGTGACTCATATTGACGCGGAATGCATCGGCCCCGGCGCGGAACAGCTTCTCGATCATTTCCGGCGTGTCGCTCGCCGGGCCCAGCGTGGCGAGAATGCGGACCTTGCGCATGCGCGGCTTGTGATATTGCATCTGTACGGGCTCTTTCGCGCTCTGGATTTTATCTCTCGCCCTCCCCATAACGGGGCCAAGCGTGAACGGGAAGGGAGCATAGCTATGCAAATCAGTGATCAGGCAGCAGCAGCGGCATTCCGGCGGCTGGTCGCACACCTGCAACATCGCCACGACGCCGAGAATATCGAGCTGATGGGGCTTGCCGGTTTCTGCCGTAATTGTCTGGCTGATTGGGTGATGGAGGCGCAGCCGGAGCTTTCGAAGGAAGTAGCGCGCACCCTGATCCACGGCATGCCGCCCGCCGAATGGAAAGCGAAATATCAGAGTGAGGCAACGCCTGAACAATTGCAGCGCATGGAAAAAAGCTTGGAGAAAAACGCCGGGCATAGCTAGATTTGTAAACTGGAGTTCAAAGGGGAGGGTTTATGAAGCGCGCAATTCTGGCTGCGGCCTTGCTATTGGTGGGCACACCGCTTTCTGCCCAGTCAGCTGGCACCACCTATATCCATGCCGGTCGGCTTCTCGACCAGCCGGGACAGGCGCCGCGCGGCCCATCAACGATCATCGTCCGCGAAGGCAAGGTGGCCGAGGTGCGCGACGGATTTGTCGCGCCAGAAGCGGATGCACGGCTGGTCGACCTCAAGACGCAGTTCGTTCTTCCTGGGCTGATCGACATGCACGTTCATATTTCGAGCGATGACAATCTGCTCCGCAGCCGCCTTGAAGGACCGGGCCGCGACGTCGAGGACGTGTTCGTCATTGCGCAGAACAATGCGCGTTTGACGCTGGAGGCAGGGTTCACCACCGTTCGCGATCTGGGGGGTGACGGGCGCACCACTGCAACTCTTCGTGATGCCATCAACAATGGCGTGATTGTCGGGCCCACCATCATTCCCGCGGGCACGATGGTGTCGGTGACCGGCGGTCATGGCGGCGTCAACGGATTGAACCGCACTTTAACCCACGCAGTTGCGGCTGAACGCACCAATATCTGCGATGGGCCGGATAGTTGCGCGAGTGCGGTTCGAGCGCAGATCTCCATTGGCGCAGAGGTTATCAAATTTGCCGCAACCGGCGGGGTTCGTTCCAACGTCGCGGGTGGCCTCGGCAAGCAGATGACCGATGCCGAAATGAAGGCCATTGTCGATACCGGCCACAGCTTTGGCCGCAAGGTTACCGCCCATGCGCATGGCAAAGAAGGCATTGATGCCGCCCTGCGTGCGGGGGTCGACAGCATCGAACATGGCAGCTTCATCGACGATGAGACCGTGAAGCTGTTCAAGGCGGAAAATGCTGCTCTGGTTCCCACAGCCGTCGCCCCAATCGCCGCGCTGGCACAGGCTCGTCGTGGCGATGCGCCGGGGCCGCAACTCGCCAAGGCAGAGGAGGCCGCTGCCGCCCATGCTGCCAGCACGGCGCGGGCCATCAAGGGCGGGGTGCGCATTCTGTTCGGCACCGACAGCGGCGTTGCCCCGCACGGCGACAATGCCAAGGAGTTTGCCTTGATGGTCAAAGCCGGCATGGCTCCGGCACAGGCGATCAAATCGGCGACCGCCGACAATGCCGCCGAACTGGAACGCCCGATTGGCGCGATTCTGCCCGGTCGCGATGCCGACATCATCGCCACCAATGCCGACCCGCTTGCCGACGTCACCGCGCTGGAGAAGGTTGATTTCGTGATGCGGCGCGGCGTAGTCCATAAACTTGGCGGAAAACGGCAGGCTTTTCCGCCTGAATGAACTTAGGCTTGGCGGAGCACCGGCACTACGGCTAATCGCAGCCTATACCGATTCGGGGCCGTCGTCCCGCCAGACACCACAGGAGAATAGAATGTCCGAAGGCAGTATCGCCGCCGACCAGTTGCGCCTTTTCATCGAACGCATCGAGCGTCTGGAAGAAGAGAAAAAGGGCATCGCCGACGATATCCGCGACGTTTACAGCGAAGCCAAATCGCAGGGTTACGACGCGAAGATCATGCGCCAGATCGTCCGGCTGCGCAAAATGACCAACGATGATCGCGCAGAAATGGAAGCGGTTTTGGAGACTTATAAATCGGCGCTGGGGTTGGCTTAACAACTCCCGTTCTTTTTGTCGTCACCCCCGCGCGAAGGCGGGGGCCCATCCCCCGAGGTGTAAATTTCAACAGCAGGTGATGGATTCCCGCCTTCGCGGGAATGACGAATTGAGGTAAGCGGGTGATAGTTTCGAAAGAGGAGTGCCCCATGCTGATGACCACAACCGCCACCATCGAAGGCCGCCCGGTCGCCCAATATCTGGGCGTTGTGACTGGCGAAGTCATTGTTGGTGCGAATATTTTCAAAGATCTGTTCGCCAGCGTGCGCGATATCGTAGGCGGCCGTTCGGGCGCCTATGAAAACTCCTTGCGCGACGCCCGCGAAACCGCGTTGAAGGAACTCGCCGATGAAGCGCGCGCCTTGGGTGCCGACGGCGTCATTGGTATTGACCTCGACTATGAAGTGCTGGGTGCACAGAGTTCGATGCTGATGGTCAGCGCGTCGGGCACTGCGGTAAAGCTGGGATGATTTCGCTGCGGCCCGCAACGGCCGCAGACGCGGCGCGATGTGCCGAGATTTACCGTCCTTTCGTCACCGACGGATGGGTCAGTTTCGAAATTGATCCACCCGATGCCAGCGAAATGGCGCATCGAATTGAAGCATATTCTGCATCGCATGCTTGGCTGATTGCCGAGGTTGCAGGCCGCATAGCGGGCTATGCCTATGGATGCCCGCATCGAACCCGCGAAGCCTATCAAACTTCATGCGATGTCAGCGTCTATGTCGATCCAGACTATGCCCGAAAAGGCGTCGGTCGCGCGCTCTATGCGGAGTTGCTGCCGCAATTGAAGTTGCTGGGCTTTCACGCGGCTTTTGCCGGAATCGGGCTTCCAAATCCCGGCAGCATAGGCTTGCATGAAGCCGTGGGATTTACGCCAGTGGGTATCTATCGCGAGGTTGGCTGGAAAATGGACGGCTGGCGCGATGTCGGCTGGTGGCAAAGGTTGCTTTAGCGATCAATCCTGATGTAAGGGCGCGCCTTCAAATCACCTTCAGCCGAAAAGAAGAGAGCCATGGCAGGCCATAGCAAATTCAAGAACATCATGCACCGCAAGGGCGCGCAGGATAAGAAGCGCTCGGCGATGTTTTCCAAGCTCAGCCGCGAAATCACCGTCGCGGCGAAGATGGGCATGCCCGATCCGGACATGAACCCGCGCCTGCGCCTAGCGGTCAACGCGGCCAAGGCGCAGTCGATGCCCAAGGACAATATCCAGCGCGCGATCGACAAGGCGGCGGCTGCCGGCGGCGAAGATTATGAAGAAATCCGCTATGAAGGCTATGGCCCGGGCGGCGTTGCCGTCATCGTCGAAGCCTTGACCGACAACCGCAACCGCACCGCAACCAATGTGCGTACGGCGTTTAGCAAGAATGGTGGCAATCTGGGTGCTTCGGGCGCTGTGAGCCACGGTTTTGACCGCATGGGTCTGATCACTTACCCCGCCAAGGTCGGTGATGCCGATACCGTCTTCGAAGCCGCGCTTGAGGCTGGTGCCGAAGATGTCGAAAGCGGTGACGAAGAACACAGCATCTGGACCGCGATGGATGCGCTGCACGAAGTCTCCAAGGCCTTGGAAGCGATTTTGGGTGAAGCCGAAAGCGCGAAGCTCGCCTGGAAACCCCAGATATTGGTCGAGGTGGACGAAGCCAACGCCGCAACATTGCTGAAAATGATCGATACGTTGGAAGACGATGACGACGTCCAGACCGTGTGGGGCAATTATGACGTCTCTGACGAGGTGATGGCGAAGCTCGGCTGATGATCATTCTCGGTCTCGACCCCGGCCTTGGCACAACCGGCTGGGGTATCATCGTCAAGGAAGGCAATCGCCTCAGCCATATCGACAATGGCGAGATCAGCACCGACGCGAAAATGCCGCTGGCCAACCGGTTGGTGGCGATTGACGAGAAACTCCGCGCTGTCCTCGACCATTTCAAACCCGATTGTGCGGCGGTCGAGGAAGTGTTCGTCAACAAGAACCCGCAATCGACGCTGAAACTGGGGCAGGCCCGCGGTGTGGTGCTGCTTGGGGCGGCGCGCAACCGCACCCCCGTCACTGAGTATGCCGCGCGCCTGGTCAAGAAGTCGGTAGTCGGCACCGGCAAGGCCGACAAGGACCAGATCGCCGCAATGCTCCGCGTACTGATGCCGGGGCTCAAACTGGCGGGCGAAGATGCCGCGGATGCGCTGGCGGTGGCCGTGACGCATGCGCATCATATTCGTTAGTTCCTCTCCAGTGGGAGAGGATACGAAGCCTTAGCCGCAAGGCTTAGGCGGAGTTGGTGAGGGGCTGTGCGCTATCGGCAGGGCAGAACCCCTCACCCAGCTTCGACTAGCAAACAAGTTTGCAAGTCTAAGCAACCCT
>JAGNSY010000018.1 GCA_017987825.1 Sphingorhabdus sp.
GCGCGCCCGCCGGAAAAGGGGCGCAAGTCTGGTTCAAGCGCGATGAACTGAACCACACCGGCGCGCACAAGATCAACAATTGCATCGGCCAGATCCTGCTCGCGATCCGCATGGGCAAGACGCGGATCATCGCCGAAACCGGCGCGGGCCAGCACGGCGTTGCCACCGCCACCGTCTGTGCGCGCTTCGGCCTGCCCTGCGTCATCTATATGGGCGCGAAGGATGTCGAGCGGCAGCAACCCAACGTGTTCCGTATGAAGCTGCTTGGAGCCGAGGTAGTGCCCGTCACCAGTGGTGCCAACACGCTGAAGGATGCAATGAATGAGGCGCTGCGCGACTGGGTCGCCAATGTACACGACACATTCTACATCATCGGTACCGCCGCAGGCCCGCATCCCTATCCCGAACTGGTCCGCGATTTCCAGAGCGTGATCGGCACCGAAGCGCGCGCACAGATGCTCAGCCGCATCAACCGCCTGCCCGACCTGCTGGTGGCAGCCATCGGTGGCGGATCGAACGCCATCGGGCTGTTTCATCCCTTTTTGGACGATGCCGATATAGCGATGCTAGGGATCGAAGCGGCGGGACATGGGCTGGACAAGGAACATGCCGCCAGCCTTGCAGGCGGACGCCCGGGCATCCTCCATGGCAACAAGACCTATTTGCTGCAGGATGAAGACGGCCAGATTGCTGAGGCACATTCGATTTCGGCAGGTCTTGATTATCCCGGCATCGGGCCCGAGCATAGCTGGCTCAAGGAAATCGGCCGCGTCCGATATGACAGCGTGACCGACACCGAAGCGCTTGAAGGCTTCCAACTGCTCTGCCGCACCGAAGGCATCATCCCCGCGCTGGAGCCTTCGCATGCGATTGCGGCGGTGGCGCGCGAGGCTGCCAAGATGGACCGCGACCAGATCATCCTCGCCAATCTGTGCGGGCGCGGGGACAAGGATATCTTCACCGTGGCTGAAGCGCTTGGAGAGAAGATGTGAGGGCGGCGGCTTCGTTCTTTGTATGTGCGTTGATTGCGGGATTTATCATCGGAGCTTTGTTTAACTTGGCTCAAGGGAAGAGCGAATTGTTTACACTTGACGATGCCGCCAAGCATCTGGCGCTTAGTATAATTTTGACATTGTTTTTCTTGCGATCCAGCAAAGCAAAAAAGCAATGACCCGCCTCTCCTCCGCCTTCCCCGCCGACCGAGCAGCCCTCGTCACCTTCATCACAGCAGGCGATGGCGATACCGCCGCCAATCTCGACGCGCTGGTCGCGGGCGGGGCGGATGTCATCGAACTCGGCATGCCCTTCACCGATCCGATGGCCGATGGCCCCGCGATCCAGAAAGCCAATATCCGCAGCCTTGAGGCGGGAACGACGACGGCCGATATCTTCGCCATCGCCACCGCCTTCCGCGCGCGGCACCCGCAGGTTCCGCTGGTGCTGATGGGCTATGCCAATCCAATGACCATCCGCGGGCCGGAATGGTTTGCCGCCCAATGCGTCAAGGCGGGCGTCGATGGCGTGATTTGCGTCGATATCCCGCCAGAGGAGGATGCCGAACTCGGCCCTGCCCTGCGCAGCGCGGGCGTCGACCTGATCCGCCTCGCCACCCCCACCACCGATGCCGCGCGCCTGCCTGCGGTGCTCGATGGATCGAGCGGGTTTCTCTATTATGTCTCGGTCGCCGGGATCACCGGCCTGCAACAGGCGGCGCAAACGAGCATCGAGGAAGCCGTCGCGCGCCTCAAGGCCGCAACAAACATTCCGGTCGCCGTCGGCTTTGGCGTGCGCACACCCGAACAGGCCGCTGCTATCGCCACGGTGGCCGATGGTGTAGTTGTCGGCTCAGCTATCGTCGAATTGGTTGCGCAGAACGGCCGCGATGCCGCTGGCCCGGTGCGCGATTATGTGGCAAGCTTGGCCAACGCAATCAAAGCAGCAAGAGGCTAGAAAATGAATTGGGTCACCCGCGTCCGCAACGCCATCCCCTTCATCGCCAAGCGCGAGACGGCGGAAACGCTTTGGCACAAGTGCAAGGGCTGCAGCACGATGATCTTCCTTAAGGAATATGAGGAAAACCAGTCAGTCTGCCCGAAATGCGATTTTCATGGCCGTATCGGTCCGGCAGAACGCTTTGCCGCGATTTTCGATGCCGACAGCTTCACCGTGCTGCCGATGCCACGCGTCGTTGAAGACCCGTTGAAGTTCAAAGATAGCAAAAAATATCCCGACCGCATCAAGGCGGCCCGCGCCGCAACTGGTGAGCAGGACGCGATGGTTAGCGCACGGGGCAAGATTGATGGCCATGCCGCCGTCATAAGTGTGCAGGATTTCGCCTTCATGGGCGGGTCGATGGGCATGGCGGTGGGCGAAGCCTTCATCGCTGCGGCGCAGGAAGCGCTGAAGGCAAAATGCCCCTATATCATCTTCACCGCTGCAGGCGGCGCACGCATGCAGGAGGGCATTCTCAGCCTGATGCAGATGCCCCGCACCACGGTTGCGATCCAAATGCTGCGCGAGGCTGGGCTACCCTATGTCGTCGTGCTGACCGACCCGACCACCGGCGGCGTCACCGCAAGCTATGCGATGCTGGGCGATATCCAGATTGCCGAACCTGGCGCGCTTATCGGCTTTGCCGGGCAACGCGTGATCGAACAGACGATCCGCGAAAAACTGCCCGAAGGCTTCCAGCGCGCCGAATATCTACTCGAACATGGCATGGTCGACATGGTGACGCACCGGCACGAGTTGAAAGCGACGCTGGCGCGGTTGGTCGATTATCTGACCGCTGGCAAGAAGGCGGCATAGTTCCCGACCTTGGCCGACCACGCAAAGTCCGATCACCCCGCCGTCCAGGCGCAACTTGACCGGTTGGCGGCGCTTTCGCCCGGGCGCGATACGTTGGGGCTAGAGCGGATTGCTGCGCTGTGTGAGAGGCTGGGCAATCCGCAGGACCATCTGCCTCCGGTGTTCCATGTCGCGGGGACCAACGGGAAGGGTTCGACCTGCGCCTTTCTGCGCGGTGCGATCGAGGCGTCGGGCCTGAAAGCGCATGTCTATTCCAGCCCGCATCTGGTGCGCTTTAACGAACGCATCAGGGTAGCTGGGAAACTGATCGAGGATGAGGCGTTGGCCGCGCTGCTTTCCGAAGTGCTCGACCATGCCGAAGGCTTGCAGGCCAGCTTCTTCGAAGTCACCACCGCCGCCGCCTTCCTCGCTTTTTCGCGCACGCCAGCCGATGCTTGCATCATAGAGGTCGGGCTCGGCGGGCGGCTGGATGCGACCAATATCATCAAGAAACCGGCCGTCTGCGGCATCGCCTCGCTCGGCATCGACCATGAAGGCTTTCTTCTCGCGCCGGAAGAAGGCGTTCCCGATATGCCGCCGCTTGACCGCATCGCTTTTGAAAAATCGGGTATTGCCAAAGCGGATGTGCCGCTGATCTGTCAGAAATATGCCCCTTCGATGCTGGCCGAGATCGCAAAACAGGCGATGCGCGCCAGTGCGACTCTGGTGGATCGCGGCGAAAGCTGGGATGCCGCCAGCTATGAAGGCCGGTTGCACTATCGTGACAAGGCGGGAAAGCTCTCGCTTCCCCTGCCCCGCATGGCCGGGCCGCATCAGGCCGACAATGCCGCACTGGCCATTGCAATGTTGCGGCATCAGCACGCCATAGCCATTCCCGAAAGCGCCCTTGCCGCCGCGATGGAATGGACCCGCTGGCCCGCCCGCATGCAGCGCCTTTCACCCGGGCCATTGACCGACTTGCTACCCAAAGGCACCGAAATCTGGCTCGATGGCGGGCATAATGCTGACGGCGGCCGTGCCATCGCCGCGCATTTTGCAAATGAGCCCCGACACATCCATTTGATCACCGGCATGCTCGCCAACAAAGACCCGACTGCGATTATCGCGCCGCTGAAGGACAAGCTTGCCAGCATCACGGTGCTGCCCGTGCCGGGACACGAGCATCATGGGGTCAAGGCATTTGGCCAAGGTGCCGTTGCATCGCCCGACATTGCCACCGCCTTGCAATCACTCGATGTTGATCCGACCGTGCAGATCATCCTGATCGCGGGAACGCTTTACATCGCCGGTGAAGTGCTTCGCCTGAACGGCGAATCTCCCGACTAGACCGCCCTTGCCTTGGGCTGACCCAGCCACGCCAGCAACCCACCCGCAGCCAGCAAAGCGGCACTGCCCCATGTCATCGCTGCTGAAAGCTCCAGCGGCCCGGATAGAAGCAAGCCGACCAGTCCGGCAACCGCCAACAATGCACCCAGCACGCGCACCACGCCTACCGGCTCGCGCAGCTTCTTTTCGTCCAGCCCCTCGGTTTGCCGGATGCTCTGCACCACATAGCCTTTGCTCCACAGTATCCACAGCAGGATCATCCCCGGAATGGCGGCGACAATGGTAAAGCCCCAGAAACCGACCCAGCCGATTTCCTTGGCGACCCAGCCTGCGGGCCCCGCCATGAAGGTCCGACCCACACCGGCGAAGGAAGACAGCAATGCGAATTGAGTCGCGGTATAGGCGATGCTCGACAGCCCGGACAAATAGGTCGCAAACACCGTCAAGCCGATGCCGCTGGTGGTGTTTTCAGTGACAATGGCGGCAACCATCATCCAGTAATTATTGCCTGTGGCGGCAAGCAGCATGAACATGGCGTTGGAAAACATCATCATCAGGCCCGAAATCAGCAACGCCCGCCCCATGCCGAGCCACAGCACAAAGGGCGCGCCCAAGGCCGAACCAACGATCAAGGCGCCAAAACCCCAAAGCTTGTTCGCCGAGATATAATCGAGGTCGGAAAAGCCGAGTTGCACAATCATCGGGCTGAGCATCGCCTGCCCCATCGCGTCACCGACCTTATAGACCAGCACAAAGCCCAAAATCAGGAAGGCGCCATGTCGCGTCAAAAATTCGCGGAACGGATTGACGACGGACTCGGTGAGCCACTGACCTGCCTTCATCCCCGAAGCATCGGCATAGCGATCGACAAATTTGCCGGGGCCAACCCACAACGCACCCAGAATTGCCGGGACCACGCACAAGGCAGTCAAGCCATAGCCCATCGTCCAGCCCATCCCCAGCCCTTCTTGCGAGGCAACATAGATGGTGCCCGCGCCCGCAATTAGATTTCCGGTGCGGTATCCAAACTGGTTGGCTGCGGTGCCGTGCGCGAATTCATCCTCTTCCAGTATCTCGATGCGATAAGCGTCGATGACGATATCCTGCGTTGCTGACAGGAAGGCCGTAATCACCGCCCAGATGAAAAATCCGCTGAGATGATCAGGCCGCGGATCACTCGCCCCCAAATTCCAGATGGCAACGACCAGCAGTGCCTGGATCAGGAACAGCCAACTGCGCCGCTGCCCGAATTTTGCGGTGAGCCAAGGCAGATGCAGCTTGTCAGCAAGCGGGGCCCACAGGAATTTGATCGTATAGGGAATGCCGACCATCACCGCGAGACCAATGGTCGCCGTATCAAGGCCAACCTTGGCGAGCCAGAAGGTGAGCGTCGCCACCAATAAAGTCAGCGGAAAGCCGCTCGATATCCCGAGGAGGAAGGCAACTGCCGGGTTCTTGCGCAGATAAGGCCGAAATTTCTCGCTGGTCAGTGCGACGAAAGCGATGCCAAGCAAGATCGCTACAAAAATGATGAAGCGGATTAAATCTACCGACATGCGACCTCCCGATATTCTAGTATCGATGACCTAACGGCAAATTCCTGAACCGCCAATGTCTTTAACCCGCCCGCGCCAACAGCCGCGTGACTTTTACAGCCAAGTCGGGCATGGCGCGCGCATGGCTCAACCACCCTCCAAACGTCCGCCTGCCAAAGGCCCTGCTTCGGGCAAAGCCCCCGCGCGCCCTGCAAAGCCGCCCAAACTGCGCTGGGACGCAAAACCGGTGCGCAAGCCGCGCCCTGATGCCGCGCCAAGCAAAGGCGCGTTGGAACGAGCCGATGGTGAGGAACGCATCGCCAAGCTACTTGCTCGCGCAGGCGTTGCCTCGCGTCGCGAGATCGAACGGATGATCGCGGACAAGCGCATCGCGCTCAATGGCGTAGCAGTGGAAACCCCCGCAACTTTGCTCAAATCGCTGCACGGTGTCGCCGTTGATGGCAAGGCGGTAGGTCAACCCGCGCCGACGCAGCTCTACCTATTCCACAAGCCCGAAGGCTGTCTCACCGCCGAACGCGATTTCAGCGGGCGCAAGACGATCTACGATATATTGCCTAAGGATCTACCGCGACTGATGCCGATCGGGCGGCTCGATTTAAACACCGAAGGGCTGTTGCTGCTGACCAATGACGGTGAGTTCAAGCGTCAGATGGAAATGCCGTCGACAGGCGTCGAGCGCACCTACCGGGCTCGCTGTTTCGGCGACATCAGCCAGTCACAGCTCGAAGAACTGATCCACGGCATCGAAATCGATGGCGTCCGCTATGGCAAGATCGACGCCAATCTCGAACGGCGCACCGGACGCAATGGCTGGCTCGAAATGACGCTGACCGAAGGCAAGAACCGCGAAGTCCGCCGCGTGCTCGAACATTTCGGGCTGGAGGTCAGCCGCCTGATCCGCACACGCTATGGCCCGTTCGTATTGGGCGATATGGCGCCGGGCGATGTCGGCGAAGTGCGGCGGGTGGATTTGATCGAATTCAGGAATACGCTGAAAGCATGAGGATTATTTCCGGCACCTGGCGTTCGCGCCCGTTGATAGCGCCCAAAGGCGATACCACGCGCCCGACCGCCGATCGCACCCGCGAGACGCTCTTCTCAATGCTCACCAGTCGCCTCGGTTCATTTGAAGGCCTGCAGGTGCTTGATCTGTTTTCGGGGTCGGGCGCGTTGGGGCTGGAGGCGCTGTCGCGAGGTGCTGCGCATTGCGTCTTTGTCGAACAGGACAAGGCAGCGCTCGATGCGCTTGAGACCAATATCGCCAAATTGGGTGCTGGCCCGCAAAGCGAAATCAAGCGCGGATCGGCGCTGATGCTTGGCCCAGCGCGCAAGGCCTATGACCTGATCCTGATGGACCCGCCTTATGGCACTGGTGCAGGCACGGTCGCACTCGACAAGCTGTCACGGCTGGGCTGGATCGCATCTGGCGCGCTTGTCAGCATCGAAACCGGCAATCGTGAAGACACCGTCGTCAAAGGTTTCGAAATCGACACCACCCGCGATATCGGCAAGGCGCGGCTCACTTTGCTGCGACCCGAATAAACTCAGTTCTTCGTCCAATCCTGAGCACCATATTCCCATGCCCACGGCATTCCCGTTTCGCCGAGCACCAACTTCACAATGGCCGGAAACATGGGTTCCGCGCGAACATCGTTTGAAAGAATAACGACACAGCTTTTTCGCTTTTCGACGCAGACCCACATGTTGCCGGTCGAATCATTATGCCCACCTTTGAAAAAGCCACGCCCTTGCGGCCCGACAAATGTTATTACACCAAGACCTGCGGCCAAACCCTTGACCCTCGCTTCGGGAGCGGCCTCAGGCTGTAGCGACGGGAATTGCGAAATGGTCGTGATAGGCAGCTGCGCCGTAGTCAGAGCCTTGCGAGAGGCTTTAGTGAGCCCCTGCCCGTTTACATAGGCCGCGGCAAATTTAGCGAAATCACTAATGGTTGTGTCCATCGATCCCGCTGCGCGCGTTTTGCTGCGCTCGTCATGCGGCTCTGCACTGCCGTCCATTTTCCAGCCATCGGCAAGGTTCGTTGCAAAGTCCAGTCGCCAGGTCATGCTGGTCGTTTTCATACCAAAGCGGTCGAACACCCGCCGCTGCATTTCCTGCCCCAGATCCAGCCCCAATCCGCGCTCGATCACAAATTGCAACAGGATAAGGCCATCACCCGAATAGGCATAGCGCGAGCCGGGATCGAAATGGAATTTCAGCTTTCCATCGGGTTCGAGAAAACCAAAATTGGAAAAGCCCGAGCTGTGCGTCAGCAAGATACGCGGGGTCAGTTTACGCCAGCGTTCGTCACCCGCCAAATGCTGCCAGTCCGCATACTTCTCTCCCTCATCCGCATATTCGGGCAGAGCTTTGGGTAAATAGTGCGCAATCGAGGTATCGAGATCGAGCCGCCCCTCTTCGACCAACTGCATCACCGTAAATGCAAACACCGCCTTGGTCAGCGAGGCACCATACATGACGCTATCATTGGTGAGCGGTTCGCCCTTGGCGTTGCGATTGCCCCAGCTTTTGACCAGTTTTACCTTGCCATTCTCAATGAAAGCAATCGCGACGCCCTGCGTCTGGGTTTGCGTCATGCCCGCTTTGACATGGACGTCGAGCCTCGATTCCAAAGATTTTGCCGCGATTCCGTGGAGAGGAAGCAGCGCCGATGTGCAGATCAGAATTGCATTCCGCACGATGTTCCGCATGGTGATCCCTCGCTAGCTCTATGCAGGTTTAGCATCACGAGGCTGCAAAGATACACTCTTGTTCGGTGACGGCGCACTGGCTAGGCGAAGGCATGACCACCACCCCCAAACTCGACGGCACCGGCTGGCTACTGATCGGCATATTGTCGATCCTGTGGGGTGGCGCATTTTTCCTGATCGAGGTCGGGCTGCGCAGCTATCCGCCGATAACCCTCGTCTTCATGCGCCTGGCCCTTGCCGTTCCGCCGATGTGGATTGCGATGCGCTTGATGGGCGAACGCTGGCCGACCGAACCGCGCATATGGGGTTTGCTGGGGATAGTCGGCGCACTCAATTGCGCCTTGCCCTTCATCCTCTTCTTCTGGGGCCAGCAATATCTCGACAGCGGCTATGCCTCGATCCTGAATGCCACAACCCCGCTATGGGGCGTGATCACAGCCCATTTCCTGACCAGCGATGAGAAAGCGACGCCTGCCCGCATAATCGGCGTGCTGATCGGTATGGCGGGGATCGTAGTTATGGTCGGACCGGAGGCGATGAAGGGTCTCTCCAACAACCTGCTCGCACAATTGGCCTGTATCGTTTCAACCATCTTCTACAGCTTTGCCGCGATCTATGGCCGCCGCCTTTCGCAGACCGAACTGACGCCTATGGCAGTCGCGACCGGGCAGACGATGGCGGCAGCGCTGATGATGGTGCCGATTGTCGCGGTGATGGACCAGCCTTGGGCGATGGCCGCGCCGCGCCTTGATTCGACACTGGCGGGCATCACGCTCGCCATCTTCTCGACCGCGCTGGCCTATACGCTCTATTTCCGGCTGATCGACCGTTCCGGCGCGTCGAATGCGCAGTTGGTGGCATTCATCATGCCGGTGCTGGCGATCATCCTTGGCATCGCCTTTCTCGGCGAAAGCCTGTCGGGCGGGCAGATTGCAGGTGCCGGGCTGATTGCTGTTGGCCTTGCGATATTAGACGGCCGCCTCGTCGCGCGATTTCAGAAGTAGCAGGCCGAACAGGCTGAGCACCGCAATCACCGCGAGATAATAGCCGACATATTCGAGGCCGCGTTCAGAGAGCTTCAGCGCGATATTGGGGGCGAGTGCTCCGCCCAATATGCCCGCCGCGTTGAAACAAATCGAGGCACCCGTATAGCGCACCCGCGCAGGAAACAACCCCGGCAGCCAGGCGCCGAGCGGGCCGTAAACCAGCCCCATCACAAAGAGCAGCAGCGACAGGTAAACACCCGTCAGGAACAGGTCACCGCTGCCCAGCCAGGGCGCTGTGGTGAAGCTCGCAACAAACATCGCAGCACAGCCGACACCCAGCACAAAGGCCGGGCGCGTCCGGTCTGCCCAATAGCCGGAGACGATAATCCCCGCCGCCATGAACAATATTGCGACCAACTGGACGCCAAGGAAATCCTCCCGCGCGATGCCCAGTTTGGTGGTGCCATAACCAAGCGCGAAGGCAGTCGAGAGGTAGAAGATGGCGAAGCAGGCAATGGCCGCAAAGGTGCCACCGAACAGCTGCAGCGGGTGCGTCCGGACCACCTCGGCCACCGGCACTTTGGGCGGCGGAGCTTCTTCCAGCGCGGCGGCGAAGGCCGGGGTCTCGGTCAGCTTCAGCCGCACCCACAGGCCTATGCCCACCAGCAGCGCGCTCAACAAAAAGGGTATCCGCCAGCCCCATTGGCGGAAATCGGCATCGCTGAGGAACAGGCCCAATATCAGAAACAGCCCGTTAGACAGAATGAACCCCACTGGCGCGCCGAGTTGCGGGAACATGCCGTAGCGTGCCTTCTTACCCTCGGGCGCATTTTCGACCGCGAGCAAGGCTGCCCCGCCCCATTCACCGCCAAGGCCAAAGCCCTGCCCGAAGCGCAGCACGCATAACAGCGCAGGTGCAATCCACCCCGCCACCGCATAGGTCGGCAGCAATGCGATGCAGAAAGTCGAAACCCCCATGATCATCAGCGACCAAACGAGCGTCGCCTTGCGCCCTATCCGGTCGCCATAATGGCCGAAAACCAGCGCGCCGACCGGCCTTGCAATGAAGGCCAAAGCAAAGGTCAGCCAGCTTTGCAGCAACTGCGCCTCGGGGCTGGAGGTCGGAAAGAACAACGGCCCGAAGACCAGCGAAGCTGCGGTTGCAAAAATATAGAAGTCGTAAAATTCGACCGCCGTCCCCGCCATCGCCGCGCCCAATATGCGCTTATGCGATGCAGATTGAAGTTTGGGTTCGGTCATGACGCTACAGATAGGGTCGAAGGGTATATTCGACTGAGGCACGTTTTCCGTCGCGTTCATAATCGAATGACACGGATTTTCCTGGAGCGCCCGAGAATTTCTGCAACATCGCCGCGAAATTCTGCCCGACAATCTTGTCGCCCACTTTCAATCCTGTTGCCGCCGCCGGACTGCCAATACCAACATCCGCAATGGTGATGTTGGTGCCACTGCCTTCTAGCCATAAGCCCGATAGGGGATAGCGCTCTTCATTTGCAAAATTCAGTCCATTGGGTGCCATCCACAGGGCCTTGTTTTTGGTGTCTGTGGACAAGTGAAAATGCCGCAACGCCTGCATCCCGACCAGTCCGTCGACATCTCTCCAGTTCGATTTATCGACGCCCGGCTCAAGAAGAGAAATCAGTTGTTTCTCAAGTATAAATTTGTGCAGCTTGATCCTGTCTGCGCGATAGATGCGTGCGCGCGAAGACCCCGATCCAAATCCTTTATGCGCGAACGGCGCATAAGGCCGATCCGATTCCCATAACCCGGTTTTTTTGGCAGCTTTGCCATCGAGTAATAGCGCCGAAGGGCTGCCCGTATCGATACCGAAATACCCGGAAAAATCGCCAACGGAAACGGCCATACCAAGAGGTTGAGCGACATTTCGCGGTCTTATACTATCGGGCACTTGGTAGAATCCGGGCCGTGACGTTCGCCCTTCGGGATAGACCCGCCATTCGCCTTTCACAAAGTCCAGATCACAATCCGCAAACAGCAGGAAGTCGACTCCCAAAAGCCCCACAAAATCGGCACGATCGAGGGATTTTGTCGCTGCAAACTCCTGATAATCCTTGGTGAAAACACCTCCTATCAGCATGTCCTTCACTTTGACGACATCGGCTTTCTCGACACCCCCCATGCCGCGCATCATCGTGTAGCCACCGGTCTTCAATTTGTTTGCGGTTGCCCATTTGTGCGAAACGACGCTGCGCTCCGAACCCGTATCGATGATGAACAATTCAGGTTTCAACTTGCCAAGCGAAACCGCCGTCCAGATCCGGTTGTCTTCGATTGAAATTCCGACTGCATAAAATTTATCTGCTGCGGCCTGAGCGCGCAGCGGAGACGCCAGGATCGGCGAAAGCAACCCGGCCTGAAGTAAAAAACGACGTGAAAACATGGATTTTGCGACCCCTTACCTATCCTTCTGCACAACTATGCGATTAGCATGAACGTCGGTCAATGGCATTGCGCTTGCTCCGCGCGTCCACGTTCCCTAATCGTTCCTGCGTGACTCACAACGCCCCTGCCCCGCAATATCCCTGGCTCGACGGCCTGAACCCGCCGCAGCGGGAAGCTGTGTTAACCACGCAAGGCCCGGTGCTGGTGCTGGCAGGTGCGGGCACGGGCAAGACTGCAGCGCTCACCGCGCGCCTCGCGCATATCATTGCAGAACGGCTGGCATGGCCGTCCGAAATCCTCGCCGTCACCTTCACCAACAAGGCCGCGCGCGAGATGAAGGAACGGATGGGCCGGATGATCGGCGATGCCGTCGAAGGCATGCCCTGGCTCGGCACCTTCCACTCGATCGGCGCGAAGATGCTGCGGCGGCATGCCGAACTGCTCGGCCTCAAAAGCAACTTCACCATCATCGATACCGACGACCAGATAAGGCTGCTCAAACAGCTTATCGAGGCCGCCAATCTCGATGAAAAGCGCTGGCCTGCGCGGCAGCTGGCGGGCTTTATTGATCGCTGGAAGAATAAGGGGCTCACCCCGGCAGATCTCGATGCGGGCGAAAGCGCGCTTTACGCCGAAGGCAAAGGTCAGGCGATGTACAGCGTGTATCAGGCGCGCCTGCGCGAACTCAACGCTTGCGATTTTGGCGACCTGCTTCTGCACAATCTGACATTGCTCAAAAACCATCGCGATGTGCTTGAGGAGTATCAGGAGAAGTTCAAATATATCCTGGTCGACGAATATCAGGATACCAACGCCGTCCAATATCTCTGGCTGCGGCTGCTAGCGCAGAAACGCAAGAATATCGCCTGCGTCGGCGATGACGACCAGTCGATCTACAGCTGGCGCGGGGCGGAGGTCGCAAATATCCTGCGCTTTGAAAAGGATTTTCCCGGCGCAAAGATCATCCGGCTTGAACAGAATTACCGCTCCACGCCGCACATCCTCGCCGCCGCCTCGGGCCTGATTTCGGCCAACTCTGGCCGGTTGGGCAAGACGTTGTGGACCGATCTCGACGGCGGCGAAAAGGTGCGCATATTCGGCGTATGGGATGGCCCCGAAGAAGCGCGACGCATCGGCGACGAGATAGAGGCGCTGCAATATAAAAAGGTCTCGCTGAACGATATCGCGATCCTCGTGCGCGCGCAGTTCCAGACGCGCGAATTCGAAGACCGCTTCATCCAGATCGGCCTTAACTACAAGATTATCGGCGGCTTCCGTTTTTACGAACGCGCCGAAATCCGCGACGCGATCGCTTACTTACGCGTGATCAACCAGCCTGCCGACGACCTGGCCTTTGAACGTATCGTCAATACACCGAAGCGCGGGATTGGTGACAAGGCGGTAGAGAAAATCCACCGCGTCGCCCGCGCCGAACGCGCACCGCTCAGTGTCGCCGCCGCGCGCATTGTTGGAACCGATGAACTGACCGGCAAGGCGCGCAAATCGCTGTCAGACCTTGTCATAGACATCGCCCGTTGGCGCGATAGCGCGACCACCCTGCCCCCTTCGGCGCTGACCGAATTGGTGCTGGAGGATAGCGGCTATACCGCGATGCTGCAGGCCGAACGCAGTGTGGAGGCATCGGGGCGGCTCGAAAACCTCAAGGAACTCGTCCGCGCGATGGAGGAATATGAATCGCTCGGCGATTTCCTCGAACATGTCAGCCTCGTCATGGATAATGACGCCAATGCGCAGGACGAAGCCGTCACCATCATGACGATCCACGCCGCCAAGGGGCTGGAATATAATCATGTTTTCTGCGTCGGCTGGGAAGATGGTGTCTTCCCGTCGCAACGCGCGATGGACGAAGGCGGCCTCGCCAGCGTCGAGGAAGAACGCCGCTTGGCCTATGTCGCGATCACCCGCGCCCGCGAAAAATGCACCATCACCCATGCCGCCAACCGACGGATTTACGGCCAATGGACCAGCAGCATCCCCAGCCGCTTCATCGACGAATTGCCCGCAGAGCATATCGAAAATGAGCAGACGATGACCGGCGGTGCCTCGCTTTGGCGCGCCAACTGGAGCGAACGCGCCGACCCCTTCGCCCACCTCGCCGCCGCCAACGCCACAAGAGCAGGCCAACGCGGACCCGGCTGGCAGAGGGCGACTACTTCGGGCGGGTTCAATCCCGTGCCGTCGCGCGTGCAAGAAGCGAACAAGCCTGCGGTAGGATTGGGCGCGCAAGGGCGCACCGACCTAGCCATCGGCATGCGCGTGTTTCATGAGAAATTCGGCTACGGCCTGATCGAGGATATCGAAGGCAACAAGCTGGAGATTGAGTTCGAGCAAGCCGGTCGGAAGCGGGTGATGGATAGTTTTGTGTCGGTGGGGTGAGTGGCCGGAAAACGCCAGCAAAATACTATTTCCACAGATAGGACAACTGAAAATCTTGCAAAATCGCTCCAGAACCTTCATCTTACTAGGATGAACGCTGAACACTTAAAATCCGTGCTTACAAGATTAAGTCACGATAACGATGAATTTGGCATTCAACGAAATCTAACAAAGCTTCAGTCTTCTCTACAAAACGTAGTAAATCAACCGCAAGATGGACCTACGCAGGAATCTTTCTCTAAATCGTTTGGTGAATTTAAACAAAATTTGAGTGCTATGACTAGTTGGTACTCACCTGCATTTTTTAAGGATATTGATATAGTTGGCGGAATGCCGTTTTTTTCTCTTGCGATGGCTGACAGGATTTCAACACAACTTGCAATAAATGCAATAACTCCTGCCGTTTTATTGAATGATATAAATCAGATTATTGAAGATCGAGCTGCATTCATACAGCATGTAAACGAAACAATTTCTGGTTTAAATGCTTTCGGAATTGAAGATTCTACTGTAGCTGAAAATGAAGCTGAAATAGGATTTCGCATACCTCGAGAATTATTCGAAAATAAGCTCGATGGTTTAATATCCGAACTTCGTGCTATTAGAATAATAATAGCAGCATTTTCGGAAAATACCTTAGGCTCACCTGAACCGGTAGAAGTTCGATCAATTTCTACATCCGATCCAATTTTTTTCTTTAACCTAAGTGTTGAAACTGTAATTGCCATCGGGGGAGCGATAACGTGGTGCTTAGCGACGTGGAAGCAGCTCGAAGATATTCGTAAAGTAAGGGCAGAGACTAAGAAATTAGGAATTCATTCGGATAACGAGACCAAAGCGTTCTTTGACGACAAAATCGCGGAACAAATTGAGAAGGCAGTTAACGACAAAGTTGCCCAGCTGACTGTCAATCAAAGTGACGAAGCGGGAAGAGGGCAAGAGATTCGAAGTGCACTTTCTATTGCCCTAAAGAGTTTGCTAGGGCGGATAGAGCGAGGGATGACTATAGAAATTCGCTATTTGCCTCCTCCGCAGTCTGATGATGAAAAAGAAACCGACACATCAGATCCGCTCGTCAATGCTCGTATGCGCCTTGATCAAATTGCAGACCAATTGCTTTTCCCTGAAGCGACTGCATCTCCTCTAGTGCAATTACCGAAAGTTCAAGACGAGCAGCCCACTGAAGGCAAAGGTAAAGCATCAAAATAACTTTAGACAGATTGTTCCTCAAATCGATCAGTCAATAGTCTAAAACATCGCCAAACCAGCGCACGCAGGTGCGCCGTGGTGGGTTGGGATGGTTTTGCCATCGAATGTTTGTGCCAGGCTCCCCCTCTCCCAACCCGCTGGCCTTTGGCCGCCTGTCGGCTCCCCCTAAAGGGGAGAGGGACATCTTTGTGCGGCAGGCCTCCGCGTGCCCCCCCTCTCTCCTTTAGGGGAGAGGTGCGAGACTTAGGTCTGCGCAGCAGGCCTTAGTCGCAGCGGAGAGGGGCTGTGGTGGTTAGGTTTGTGCTACCCTTCCCCCTCTCAACGGCGCCTAACTGCTTTCAGCAGTAAGGCTTGTATCTCTCCCCTGAAGGGGAGAGATGACATCGCTTAACCTCCCCCTCTCCACTTCGTCTAATTGCTTTCAGCAATAAGACTTCGTACCTCTCCCCTAAAGGAGAGAGGGTTTGCGCAGCCAGAAACTCATTGGTCGGGCAAAGCAGATGCGGCGGGAAGCTACGCCGCCGGAGCGCAAGCTATGGGCGTATCTGAAGGCAGACCAGTTGGGCGGTGCGAAGTTTCGCAGGCAGGTGGTGATTGGACCGTACATCGCCGACTTCGCCTGCCGTGCACCGGTGATGCTGGTGGTCGAACTCAACGGCGATACGCATGGCGCGCAGGAAAGCTATGATGCCGGACGGACGCGGTTTCTGGAAAGCAAAGGTTATCGCGTGCTGCGATTTTCCAATCGGGACGTGATGCAGGATATCGAGAGCGTGCTGGCGACGATTGCGGCCTCTCTCCGTTAGGGGAGAGGTGCGAGACTTGGGGCTTGCCGCCTAGTCGCAGCGGAGAGGGGCTGGCCGGTGAGTTTGTGCTACCCTTCCCCCTCTCAACTGCGCCTAACTGCTTTCAGCAGTAAGACTTGTATCTCTTCCCTGAAGGGGAGAGATGGGTTCGCATCAGCCAACCGCCGGCAATTCCCCCAGTATATGCCCCGGCATCGCCCGGTCCCAGCCTTCGCGCGCCTCTATGATCAGCACTTTCAACCGCTCGCCATGCCGTCGCCACGCATCATCCGCCTCTGCGCTCCACGCTGCGCCTGCGGCGTCGCCGATGCAGTCGATGGTCAGGTCGATCCAGCTTTCATATTCGACCCAGGGCAAGCGGCCATAGCTGCGGTGGGTGAAGGCGAGTTCGGCGACGAGGGGCCAGACCCAATTCTCCTCCCCCTTGGCGAGGCCCAGCATCATCTCTAGCGTCTCGTCGGTCATCCGGCGCGAAGAGGCATCGGTGTTGATGAAGGTTGCGCGCCGTTCGGGCCATGCCGCGAACCAGCGCGCGAACAGCGGATGGCGCAGCTCCACACCCGCATCGGCGACCGCGATCAGGCTGGTTTCCATCAAATTTGCGTCGCTTGGCATGCCTCTCTCCCCGATGCGGTTTGCACGCCTCACCGCCTGTTAAGCATTCAACTTACCCATTTACTACGGAAAGCGCCCAGCATTCGCCACCGGGGGCAGTTTCGCGTTAGCCAAGATGATTGATGAATTTTACAATATGAAAGACGTTACCGCAGAATCCGGCACTCGTGTCTATTGGAGTTCGGTCGCAATATGCAATTTGACAGCGGTTCAGCGTTCAAAAACAGCTTTTCGGCAGAGTCTGACGACTTCGTCGATATGCCTGCGCCGGACAGGCGCGACGAAGAACGGCAGCTGTCGGTCAGGCTGACCGCGAAGATTATTGCTGCCGGGCGCGAGCTGCCTTGCCGGGTGCACAATATTTCGTCGGGCGGTGCCAATATCGAAACGCTGGCAAAATTGACGACCGAAGACCGGATACGGATCGAATTCCGCTCCAACCTCTCGCTCGCCGGGAAAGTGGTTTGGCAGAACGGCACATTGGTGGGCATCGAATTCACCGAACCAGCCGATGTCGATGCGGTGCTGAAAAAATCCGGCATCTCGATCGCGCGCATCAAGCCGCGCTTGCCGCGCTATGGCTGCAAGGTACCGGCCAAGCTGGTCACCGAACAACAAACCATTGAATGCGAGGCCATCGACATCTCGACCAACGGCGTCAGGCTGGGTAAAATCAAGCAGCTGAAACCCGGTGAGAGCTATACGCTCGTTATTGCCGGTCTTTCGCGACGAAAGGTTTCGATGATCTGGAGCCGCGACAAGCAAGCGGGGATAAAATTCCTCAATCCCCTGCGCTTCGACGAGTTCGAAAACTGGATTGCGTGGAACCAGGGCGAGACGGTGCCGCAATAGCTGGCGATCGATGGCGCGTCATCGAGTCGCAGTGGTACGTTGCAGCTTATGTTAAGCCCGCCCCGGCCCACGACAGACTTGGCCGGAAATGTCGCAAATGTTTTTCTCAACTGAATTGCTAGAGTTTCTGCGGACTTCAGCAAGTCCATCCCTCGCATAAGCTCAGCCCCGAACAAGGCAGCGTCGACAAAGGCTTGCAATCAGCAATGTAATAACATCTCATCGAGTCGGCGGTGCGTTGCCGCTGTCTTGGGAGAGAAATCATGAAACGCCATGTGTTCGTCCTCGCTACCCCTTTAATTGCTACGACAGTGATCCTCGCCGCCTGTTCCGAAGACCGGAGCGCTGGTTCTGGCCAGACCCAGAGCATGGATGTGCGCGAGGAAGCGCCGATGGCAGAAATGGCCGCCGGGGAGCCTATGTCTGCCGATGCCGTCGCGGGCCCCAATGTCCGCGTCAGTGCGGCACCGGGGGTGGCGTTCAACTATCGCTATGCCTTCCGCGTGCCCGATGCGAAGATCGCCGCAGTGCAGGAGGAGCATGCCGCGGCGTGCGAAACACTGGGCCTGTCACGCTGCCGCATCACCGGTATGCGTTATTCGCTGATCGACGAGGATGAGGTGAACGCCTCGCTCGCCTTTAAGCTCGACCCGTCAATCGCGCGCAAATTTGGCAAGGATGCCATCGCCTCGGTCGAAAAGGCCAAGGGCATATTGGTCGACAGCCAGATCCAGGGCGTCGATGTCGGCAGCGGGATCAGCGCATCGCAACGCCGCAGTTCAGACCTGCAGGCCGAGCTCACCCGCATCGAGGCACGGCTGAAAGCAGGCGGCATGGGCGACCGCGAGCGCACCGAATTGCAGGAGCAGGCGCGGCGTCTGCGCGAACAGCTGGATGGCGAACGCGATACGCGGCGGTCTGGCGAGGAGCAGCTTGCGACCACGCCGATGGAATTCAGTTATTCGGGCGGCGAAGGCATCCCCGGCTTTGGCAGCGGCAATCCCTTTGCCGGGGCATGGGAAACTGCGATTGCCAGCTTTGTGACGATGGCGAGTTTCCTGCTGTTGCTGATCGGTGGCGGCCTTCCCTGGGTGCTGCTTGGCGCGCTGGTGCTGTGGTTGCTGCGTAGTCCATTGGGTGCGGGCCTGCGCCGCTGGTGGGGCAAGAACACGCCGCTGAACGATGCGCCGGCGAAGGAATGAAAGCACTGCTCTCTCCCCTTCAGGGGAGAGATAGCGAGACTTGCTGGCTTCGCCGGCTAGTCGCAGCAGAGAGGGGTTGAACGGCAAGATTTCACCCGGCCTTCCCCCTCTCCACTTCGCCTAGGTGCTTACAGCGCCAAGGCTTCGTACCTCTCCCCTAAAGGGGAGAGGATATCGGCATCAAAAGACCGCCTTGGCTTCCTTTTCCTTCATCATCGCCGCGCGCACCATCGGGATGGGCGGGCCGCCATATGAGAGGAATTCGTCGTGGAACGCCTTCCATTTCTTGCGGTCGCCCTTGGTCCAATCGTCACGCAGCTTGCGGATCATCAGCTTGCCCATCGTGTAGTTGAGATAGGCCGGATCATAAGTGCCACGCGCCGCCTGCTGCTTGCTGTTGCCCGCATCCTGATAGCATTCGGTCTTGAACAGCTGTTCGGACTGCGCAACCGTCATCCCGCGCGCGTGCAGGCCGATAGCCGACAGATAGCGGCAATTGCGCAGCAGTGCATTCGATAGCTGGCCGACCTTCATCTCGGCTGCTTCCGCCGGCGAAGCTGTGGTGTCCCCCAGCCCCGCATCCATCATCATTTCCTCGGTATAATGCGCCCAGCCCTCGGCAAAGGCATAGCCGACGAACAGCTTGCCAAAGATCGACTTGGAGCGGTTCGAATGGAGGAAGTTGAGGAAGTGGCCCGGCCAGACCTCATGCACAGACGTGCCAAGCAGATCATATTTGCCCGGAACAAAACCATCCTGCGTCGCCTTGTCCCAGCTCGGATCGGGCGGAGAGATATAATAGACCGACGGCAGGCCTTTCTCATAGGGCCCGGGAATGTCGATATAGGCGCTGTTCTGCCGGTTATAGGGCGGTGATTCCTCGACCTGCGCTTCTTCAGTTCCGGGGATCGAGACAATGTCCTTGTCGATCAGGAACTTCTTGAGCGGCGGCAACTGGCGGCGCGCTTCGGCGACGGGGCCATCGGGCGCCTTGTTCATGCCCATTTTGGTCATGCAATCCTGCATCGACGCACCCGGCGCATAGATGCCGCACGCCTTGGCCAGCGCATCCTGATTGGCTTTCAGGTCGGCGCGACCAATCGCCTCCAGTTCATCGAGCGAAACATTCACGCCCTCGGTCTTCAAGACCATCTTGGCGAACTTGTCCGCACCCAGCGCATAGCCGCCGTCACTTCCCGGCTGCGACCCGACATATCCCGCCAGATCCTTCATCGCCGCAGCCGCCTTGGTTGCGGCATCGTCAAACTGCTTTTGCAGTTCGGCATCCTTGACTTCGGCAAAGGCCTTCTTGGCGTCACCGGTATAATAGTCGGCAAAGCCACCAAAACCTGCGGTGCCAATTTTCACATAGGTGGCGGGCAAGGGCAGCTTCAGGTTCGCCTTGATCTGCTCCGCCGCCTTGGGGACGTTATTGGCATATTTGATAAACGCCTTCATCCGCGTCTCGGCATCGGCATAGGGCCGCGCAATATAGACATTGGGGTCGAGCACGCCGACATAGGCCGACGGGTTCTTGTGCAGCATGTCTGCGTCTTCGAGGAAGAAGAGTTCGCCCTGCATCGCATGCACCAGATAGTCGCGCTCAAATTTCTGCGCGTCGCTCAGTTTAGATGCGTCAATGGCCTTCGCGTCGGCAATCGCATTCTTGCGATAATCGATAGCTGCCTTGATGCCCTCGGGTGACCAGTCGGGAAGTTGGCCGTCAAATTCATGCTTGCCCTGATAGACGGCAAAGGTCGGGTTGACCTTGAAATAGCCCTCCAGAAATGTCTCGACAAAGCCGCCCCATTCGCTGCCATCATTGGCGGTAACGGCTGCGTTGTCGCCATCGACCTTCTTGCAGCCACCGGTCAATGCCAATGCGGCCAGCGATACGGCCAAGGCCGCCTGTTTCAATCTCATGCTGTAACTCCCCGAATGCAAATGATGGGCGCAATGCTGCACCTGTTTGCTAACGAGTTCCAGCAGGAATTCGATGAGCGGCATCGAACGCCATGCGAAGCGCAACTTTAGTCTGGAGTAGCACTGCACGATTGCCATGCCCGACCGAAGCCGATAGGCGACGAACGAGCATGTCGTCCGCCCCGCACCCTTTCAGCATCCCCGACTATCGCCGCTATTGGCTGGCGCGTTTCATGGCGGTGATCGCCACCATGTCTATGGTCGTTGTCATTGCGTGGCAGGTCTATGACGTTGCCCGCACCGATTATGGCATGTCCCCCAAAGCGGCGGCATTCCAGCTAGGCCTGCTCGGGCTGTTCCAGTTCATCCCGCTCGCCTTGCTGACGCCCGTTGCGGGCTGGGCAGCGGACCGTTTCGAACGGCGGCGTGTCGCAATTTTTGCCAATATGGTCGATGCAGGGGTCGCGCTCGGCCTGGGCATTTTGACTTATCATGATGCGCTGAACCTGCCGCTGCTGTTCGTGCTGGCCGCTATGCACGGGATTGCGCGTGTTTTTGTCGGCCCTGCCATGTCGGCAATTGCACCCAATATCGTTCCACCGGAATCGCTCCCTCGCGCCATCGCATTGGGTTCGATTGCATGGCAAAGCGCATCGGTAATCGGACCAGCGGTAGGCGGGCTGATGTACGCGCAAAATGCACCCGCCTCCTATTGGATGACCGTTGCCCTGTTGATCCTTTCCAGCATCGCAATCTCCACGGTTCGCCCCGTCTTTCCGCCGCCAATGACAGAGAAAAAGCACCCGGTGCGGATGATGATCGAGGGGATGAAATATACTTGGTCAGAACGCTTTTTGCTCGGCGCGATTACGCTCGATCTGTTTGCCGTGCTGCTAGCAGGAGCCACAGCCCTGCTCCCGGTTTATGCGCGCGATATATTGCATGTCGGCCCTGACGGGTTGGGCCAGCTCCGCGCAGCCCCTGCCTTTGGCGCAGCCATCGTAGCCATCTACCTCGCGTTCAAGCCGTTAAAGCACAATGTCGGTGCCAAGATGCTTTGGGCGGTGGTGGTGTTCGGCATTGCAACCATCGGCTTTGGTTACTCGCACATCATCGGAAAATATCTGTTCGGTGATGCCAAGATAGACTGGCTCGACATGGGTACCTCAATGGCCGTCGCACTTTCGATGCTCGCTATATTGGGGGCGGCCGATATGCTCTCGGTCTATGTGCGCGGCTCGCTGGTCCAGCTCAACACCCCCGATGCGATGCGCGGGCGGGTGAGTTCGGTGTCCGGCCTCGCAATTTCGGCTTCGAACGAATTGGGCGAACTGCAATCGGGCTTTGCCGCAGCATTGCTCGGTCCAGTCGGAGCAGTTGTATTCGGTGGCGCTGGGGCTATTGTTATCACAGGAATCTGGGCAAAGCTGTTCCCCGAACTCAAAAACGC
>JAGNSY010000130.1 GCA_017987825.1 Sphingorhabdus sp.
GCGCGGTGCTGGCGATCAGCAACAGTGCGAAAGTGCGTGCCTTGTTCGTTGTCATCTTCATTCCTTTCCTACTGCCCCGCAAAACCATTCAAGGAAGCACCGGCCCCCATGCCGGGTCCGAGCCATCGACCGGAGTCGGCAGCTTACGTTCGTTGCGGCCCGTCAGGTCCACCTGCCAGACGCTTGTTTTACCACTGTTTCTCTCTGTACGGAAGAACTGGATAACGCGGCCATTGGGCGCCCATGTGGGCGCCTCGTCCTGCCAGCTATCGGTCAGCAGCCGCTCGCCCGAGCCATCAGGCCGCATAACGCCAACCCTGAAGTCGCCTGCAATCCTCGTGTAAGCGATCAGGTCACCGCGCGGGCTCCATTCGGGCGTCGCATAGCGGCCACCGCCATGGCTGATCCGGCGCTGGTTCGACCCATCGGCATTCATGACATATACCTGCTGGCTGCCACCACGATCGCTTTCAAACACGATCTGCTTGCCGTCAGGGGAGAAACTGCCGCCCACATCGATGCCCGGCGCGCTGGTGAGCTTCACCGGCGACCCGCCATTGACCGAGACTTTGTAGACATCGGTATTGCCCGCAACCGCCATTGAGTAGAGGATGGTCTGCCCATCTGGCGACCAACGCGGGGCAAAGGTCGGGTTCTTGCTCGCGGTGATCAGCCGCTGCCGCCCAGTATCGATATCATAGACATAGATGCGCGGATTGCCGTCTTGGTAGCTTAGATAAAGGATCGACTTGTAATTGGGCGAAAAACGCGGGGTGAGCGCGGTCGACTGGCCATTGGTGATGAAGCGGTGGTTCGCGCCATCCGAATCCATGATTGCGAGCCGCTTGACGCGTTTGCCCTTCGGCCCGGTTTCGGCGATATAGGCGATGCGGCTATCGAAGAAGGGCAGTTCGCCGGTCAGCTTCGAATAGATCGCATCGGCGCATTTGTGCGCAGCGCGGCGCCATTCGCGTGGGGGGACGACAAAGCCCAAACGGGTGAGTTCCTGCCCGAAATTGACGTCGTACAGGTAGCAGCCGACGGTCAGATTGCCATCGCCACCGACACGGACAAAGCCCTCGACCAGCTGCTCGACATTGCGACCTTTCCAATAATCATATTGGGGGGCGGTGACTTCCTCGAGCGTGATCGGGCGGATGCCAGCGGGGCCCTGCGGCTCGAACAGGCCGGAATTGCGCAAATTGGCGGAAATAACCTCGGCAATTTGGCGGCCCAGATTGGCACTGTTGCCTGCAGCGGTATCGGCAGGGTTGGGTGCGACCAAAGCGGGGACGGCGATGCGGCGGACTTTGGCGGTATCAAATTCGACCAGTTCGGGTTCATCTTCTGAGGGCGCTGCGGCCTCCTGCGCAGCGGCAATAGGCGCCAGCGCGACTAGGCCCAGAAGGGCCAGGAAAAAGCCAAATATCGATCGGTTCGATTTCATATCTCTGTTCCCGTTCAACCCGTCGCGCGCAGCCGCATGGCGTGCGTTTTCCAGATGTCATGATAGTCGGGGTCTAGCCCCCTGAAAGGCGATGCAGCACGCACCGCCTGAATTATGCACCGCTTCAACGGCTCGGCCTGCGGGCGGTTATTGTCGTTGACGCCCGTCTGCTTGTCGACGCGCACGTCGGTGAGGCGACCGCTGGGTTCCAAACTCAGCGTCACAAATGTCTCGATCTGGCGGATGTCGAGCCCGGTGGGCGCGCAGCGTTCGATCTTATCGCGGATTTGCGGGCCGAGCGCCAGATTGACCTCACGCTTTACCTCAGCCCCTGCCTTGCGCGCGACTGTGCCCTGTTTGGGTGACGTGCCTGTTGTCGGCTTGGGATTGCTCCCCGTGCCCTTAACCGCATCCTCAAAGCTTTTGCTGAACGGCTTGGGAGTCACCTGCTTGGGCTGGCTGGCCGCTTTAGGCTTGGGTTGTGCCACCGCCTGTTTGGTCAAAGGCTTGGGCGTTCGTTTTGGCGTGGGTTTGGGTGTCGGCTTTTCGACGACTTTAGGCAACGGTTTTTCGGGCGTTTTCTCTACCTTCATAACCGGCGTCGGTTCTGGTTCGGCGGGCGCTGATTCTGCAGCGGATTCGGCAGGGGCGGGCTCCTCCAGCACCGGATCGGGTGCGGTCGAAACATCTGCGACCTCACCCACCAGCGAGACCGAAATCGGCTGCGGCTTGGTGATACGATCAGCGGTGAAGAATGCGCCCAGCGCAAAGGCGCCGAGCAACAGCATATGGCCGCCAAGCGCGGTGCCAAATCCTATCCTTTCCGCACGGTCCATCACCATTAGGCTATTCGTCCTCCGATGAACCCTGGGTGACCGGCGCGGCAGCCGCCGTGGTCACAAGGCTGACCGAATTGAGGCCGACACGGTTGAGTTCGCCCATCACCTTCATCATTTCGCCATAGCTGACGGTGGTATCGCCTCGCAGCATGATCTGGCGCGGATTGGCCACATCCTGTTCCGCCGCAATCGCCTCCAGCTGCGCGGACAATTCGCCCGCGCTGACGGGCGCGCTGTCGATGAAGACCTGGCCTTCCTTATCGATCGATATGTCGAGCGGCTCATCCTTCTGGTCCAAAGGATTGGCACGGCTTTCGGGGAGCTCAACCGGCACGCCCGAAACAAGCAGCGGCGCGGTGACCATGAAGATGATCAACAGCACCAGCATCACATCCACAAAAGGCGTGACGTTGATTTCCGCCATCGGTGCACGGCGACTGCCGCGACGGCCACGGCGCGAGGAACCGCCAGAGTTGATGTTCATCGCCACGGGCTCAGCCCTCCCGCTCCAGTTCGCGGCTCAACAGGCCGTGAAAGCCGTCAGCGAAACGGCCCATGCGCGCTTCATACTGGTTCAGCCGGTGCGAGAAACGGTTATAGGCAATCACCGCCGGAATGGCGGCGAACAAGCCGATCGCGGTCGCGAACAGCGCTTCGGCAATGCCAGGCGCGACCACCGCAAGCGAGCTATTCTGCTCTGCCGCGATGGCGGCGAAGCTACGCATGATGCCCCAAACGGTACCGAACAGCCCGACAAAGGGAGCAACTGCACCTGTGGTCGCGAGGAAATTGAGCCGGTTGGCGAGCTTTTCGCTTTCTGCCGCAATGGTGGAATCCATCGCTGTTGCCAGACGCTCACGCGTGCCCTGCCGGTCGGGGGTTTTCACCGCGGTCGAACGACGCCATTCGGCGAGGCCTGCGGCAAAAACCTTGGCGATGGGCAGGTCGGATTTGCCATGCTGCTTGAAATAGCCGTCGACATCCTCGGTGCGCCAGAATTCGCGCTCAAAGGCTTCGCTCTGATTGTTGATGCCGCGGATTTTCAGGACGAAGCTGACAATGATCGTCCACACCCAGATGCTGGCAAGCGCGAGGCCGATGATCACGGCTTTCACAACCAGATCGGCGTCCAGAAACAGCTGGATGGGGGAGAAGCTAGCGCCCTGACTGAGTATCAAAAAATCCATAAACTCTCTTTCTGCTTAGCCGTTGCGCCCTGCCTTGATGCCTTCAAATGCGTCAAGCCATGCGCGCGGCTGGCGGCGCGGACGGCCCTCTGGCGTCAGGAAGGCAGCGGTGACCTCTGCCTCGGTCAGCACTTGTTCGCCGCGCATGACTCTCTGGTGAATGACCACGCTCGCCCCGCGGATTTCCTCGACGGTAGAGACGACCAGCAAAGCATCGTCGAAATGCGCGGGGGCGCGGTATTTGATGTGAAGATCGGCGACGGCATAGACCCCCTCCCCACCTTCAAAGGCTTCGCGCTGACCAATCCCGGCCACGCTCAACATGTCCGATCGCGCGCGTTCCATGAAGTGCAGATACCGGCTGTGATAGACCACGCCCGAAAAATCGGTGTCTTCAAAATAGACCCGCACCGCGAACAGGTGGCGGGGGCCGTCGAAATTGCCAGTGTAAGGGCGTGTATCGCTCATCGTTGAGCGGCTTAACGCATGGATTCCGCGACAGGAAGGGGCTTGGAACGGTTTGTACACAACTTGTCGTGCGTGGGACTCGGTTGGTCAGTTATATTGGGGGCGCCGCCTGCGGCGTCGCAAGACACGAAGACACAAAGGGGTTGTGAAAATTTTGCGCGAAGCGCCCTAAGATCTGCTCATCGAAATTTCCACGAAAGTCTTTGAATTAAAATGCCCTTCGGGCAGGGATGACTTCTTCGTGCCTTCGCGCCTTGCAAGCCCGCTCGCGGGCTTGCCCCAATCATCCAAAGCTATTTATCAAACAACTCGTCCTGCGTCGCGGTCGGGGGTGTGATGCCGAGATGCTTCCACCCCGGCGCATTCAGCGCACGCCCGCGCGCGGTGCGGGCGATCAGGCCCAGTTGGAGCAAATAGGGTTCAACCACATCCTCGATCGTGTCACGCGGCTCGGAAAGTCCCGCCGCCAGCGCCTCGACGCCCACAGGGCCGCCGCGATAGATATCGGCGATCATCGTCAGATAACGCCGGTCCATCGCGTCGAGGCCGAGATGATCGACCTCGAGCCGGTTGAGCGCGGCATCGGCGATCTTGGCGGTAACGGTCATTTCACCCGCGACATTGGCAAAATCGCGCACGCGGCGCAGCAGACGCCCGGCGATGCGCGGCGTTCCCCGCGCGCGCTTGGCAATTTCACGCGCGCCATCGGCGGCGATACCCAGATCGAGCAATTTGGCTGCCCGGGTAACGACCAGTTCCAGCTCGTCATGATTGTAGAAATTCAACCGCACCGGAATACCGAAACGGTCGCGCAGCGGTGTGGTCAACAACCCCTGCCGCGTGGTCGCGCCGACCAGCGTGAAGGCCGGCAGATCAATCCGCACCGACCGCGCCGAGGGCCCTTCGCCGATCATGATATCGAGCGCACGGTCCTCCATCGCGGGGTAGAGGATTTCCTCAACCACCGGATTCAGGCGGTGGATTTCGTCGATGAAAAGGACATCGCCTTCTTCAAGATTGGTCAGCAACGCCGCCAGATCACCCGACTTGGCGATGACGGGGCCGGAGGTCGAGCGGAAACCAACCCCCATTTCCTTCGCCACAATCTGCGCCAGCGTGGTCTTGCCCAGCCCCGGCGGCCCGAAAAACAGCACATGGTCGAGCGGATCGCCGCGCGACTTGGCGGCCTCGATAAACACCCGCAAATTCTCGCGCGCCGCCTGCTGCCCGATAAATTCGGACAGGGTTTTGGGTCGAAGGGCTGCGTCAATATCCTCGGGCTTGCGCATGGGGGTGAGGTGGGGGTTATCGGTCAATTGCGTGCCTCCAAAGCATTCCACAATTGCCCTTTTTCCGTAACTCTGCAGTGATAACAGGCCGAAAGCTCATCGTTTTGGCAATACCATTCATGGCTTCCACCAAGCGATTGACAGTCGTCGCCCTTCGGCAGGAAGCCGATCGCAAAAAATGGTACCCGCATCCGAAGCCAAGTTCGACACCGGTAAGGACTGTTCGAAAACAAAGCCGCTTCCTTGCTCACTTCGCCGCCCTCTTCAGCGCCAGCCTTACCAGCGCATCGAGCGTCGCACCGTCGCCCAATTCCTCCAGCGCCAGCGCCACAGCACCTTGCGCCTCGCCGGGTTTGAAGCCGAGGCCGGTGAGCGCTGCGACGGCATCTGCGACATTGCTGTTCCCCGCCTTGGCCGCAGCCGCCAGCTTCGCGCCGCCACCGATACCCGCCATCGCGCCGACCTTGTCACGCAGTTCGTTGACGATGCGGCTGGCGAGTTTCGGGCC
>JAGNSY010000019.1 GCA_017987825.1 Sphingorhabdus sp.
AACCTGTTTGCCTTGGCGCTGATGGCAAGCGGGCTGTTTTTTCTCGACAGTTACCGGACCCGGCTGGTCGCCGAGCGGCAGGCGGCTGCAGAATCGCAAATCAAATTGCTGGCCACAAGCCTGGCCGCAATGTCCGACGACGAAGATGCGGCTACACTCGCCAAATTTGCGAAAGCAGAAAAGTTGCGGGTGCGACTCTATGGCCTTGATGGTGGTAAAACATATGACAGCAACACCGCCACTGGACCAAATTTTCGGTTGGTCGATCCGGCAAATGAACCTTGGCGTAAAACCGCCGCACGCTGGATGGACCGGGGATTCGACTTCATCGTCCGCGCGCCCGATCTGGCGCTATATCGCGAGCCCGCCAAAGACACCGCGTCTGCTTGGCCCGAATTGTCAGGAATCAGTTCGAGCAAAAGCAAGTCGCTGGTGCGTTTTGCTCCCGATCTCACACTTGTCGTAACAGCGTCGACCCTCTTGCCCGACGGTCAGACCCGACTACTGACGACAGGCAATCCTCGCGATATCCGCGCGCTTGTTAGGGCTGAACGATTCACCATTGGCCTCTTCATGCTGGCTGTGCTGGTGATTTCGGTATTGCTCTCGCTGTTTCTCGCCAGAACAATTGTAAAGCCGCTTCAATATCTGGCGCGTGCGGCCGTCAGAGTGCGGCTCGGCCGCTCACCTGATGTAACGATCCCCCGCATGCCTTCCCGCCGCGACGAGATCGGCATGCTTGCCCGGGCTCTGTCCGACATGAGCAGCGCGTTGCGCCAGCGTATAGATGCAACCGAGGCTTTTGCAGCCGATGTCGCGCACGAAATCAAAAACCCCCTCGCCTCGCTCCGTTCCGCGCTCGATGGCATCGACAATGTCGACAAGCCTGAACTGCGCGCGCAATTGATGGCGGTCGCGCATGCCGATGTGCAGCGGATGGACCGCTTGATCAGCGACATTTCGGATGCCAGCCGCATCGACGCACAGTTGGCCAAAGCCAATTTCGAACCGATCGATATGGGCGACATGATCGAACAATTGCTCGAGACGCGCGAAAGCCGCAGCGCCGACGGCACGGTGCGCATTGCCTTTGCCCGCCCGCGCAAGGGCATCACCGTGATTATGGGCGAAGATATCCGTATCGAGCGCGTTCTAACCAACTTGCTCGACAACGCCGTTTCCTTCTCACCTCCCGATGGCGTGGTCGAAATTTCGGCAACCCGCAGCGACGATGAAGTCATTATCCGCATCAGCGATCAGGGCCCGGGCATTCCGCCACATGAGCGCGAAACGGTTTTCCGCCGATTCCACAGCGCCCGCCCCGAAAGCGAAGGTTTTGGCAAGCATAGCGGGCTGGGGCTGGCGATCGCGCGTACCATTATCGAAGGCCACCATGGGAGCATCAGCGTCGACGATCGCGACGACGGGCTGCCGGGCGCCTGTTTCCGCATCAGCCTTCCCGTGCCGCAACAGCCCGAACCCGTAGGATGAGCGCCGCCGCCACCTTGGTCCACGCTTCAGCGGTTGCGATTGATGGTCAGGGTATATTGCTGGTCGGCGCCTCGGGCAGTGGGAAATCAGATCTGGCGCTTCGCCTTGTCGATCGTGGCGCAATTTTGGTTTGCGATGATTATTGCGACATCCTTGACGGCAGTGATGGCCCCGAAATCCATGCAACGCCCAGCATCAGCGGAAAGATTGAAGTGCGCGGCGTGGGGATTTGCTCCATCGATTACATCCCGAGCACGCCGCTCTCTATGGTTTTGCAACTCGACCGAGCACCTGATCGACTCCCCGCCAGCGATGGCCGGATTGAACTGGCTGGCTGGTCGGTTCCATATGCTCGTCTGGCGCCTTTCGAGATGTCCGCCCCGCTGAAAGCCGAAATGCTATTCCGTCGCATGGTTGACGCAGGGCAGCATCCGGTGCGATTGGAAACATCGGGTTACAATCGGGGGACGGCATGAACAGGTCTGGGACGAACAAGATCATGCTGGTCACCGGCCTTTCCGGTGCTGGCAAATCTACCGTCCTCAATACGCTCGAAGATCTCGGCTGGGAGGCGGTCGACAATTTCCCGATCCGTCTCGCCAAATCGCTTCTCGACCTCCCGCCTGCCGAGGCTCAGGCAGAGGCTGGAATGCCGCTCGCCATTGGTTTCGACAGCCGTACCCGAGGCTTCGAGCCTGCCAAGCTGATCGCGGAAATCAAGCATCTACAACAACGTACCGATATCGAAATCATGACGCTGTTCCTCGATTGCGCAGGTGCCGAAATCGAGCGACGCTATGCCGAGACACGACGGCGCCATCCATTGGCGCAGGACCGGCCAGCGATCGATGGAATCGCGCAGGAACGCGCTTTGATGGAGCCGCTGCGCGACTGGTCTGATCTGGTGATCGATACCAGCCGCATGTCTGCCAGCGACCTGCAGGCCGAAATCCGCAACCGGTTCCGGCTGCCTGACGGTAAGATGACGGTTTCGCTGGTCAGCTTCGGTTTTTCGCGCGGCGTCCCGCCCAATGCCGATCTGATTTTCGATCTGCGGTTCCTCAAAAACCCGCATTGGGATTCCGAACTGCGCCCGATGACTGGGCTCGATCAGGCCGTTGGCGATTATGTTGCATCCGACCCGGCATTTGAGGGGGCTTTTGAAAGGATCGCCGACCTGCTCCGCTACCTGCTGCCGCTCTATGACGCGCAGGGCAAGGCCTATGTCACCATCGCCTTTGGCTGCACCGGCGGGCGTCACCGGTCGGTGTTTGTAACCGAAAAATTTGCCCGTCTGCTGCGCGAAGATGGCTACGCACCCAGCGTAAAACATCGCAATCTGCATTCAAGGCCGGTTGACGCGCTCGAATGGCAAGGTAATCAGGCGCGCCCCATGTATAACGACTGAAAGACAATTGGGGTTTCAATCAGGGATATGGTAGCGGGAATCGCATGATCGGACTGGTTTTGGTGACCCACGGCACATTGGCGAACGAGTTTGTCGTCGCGATGGAGCATGTGGTCGGCCCGCAAAAGCAGATAGCAACTATCTGCATTGGCCCGCGCGACGATATGGAATCGCGCCGCAAGGAAATTTCGCAGGCAATCAAGGACGTCGACAGCGGTGACGGGGTAATCATCCTGTCCGACCTGTTTGGCGGAACACCCTCAAACCTCGCCATCTCGCTTCTTGAAGTTGGCAAGGTGGAGGTAATCGCTGGCGTCAACCTGCCGATGCTGATCCGCCTTGAAAGCGCGCGCAAGAATATGAGCGTTTCGGATGCGGTGCTGGCGGCGCGCGATGCAGGGCGCAAATATATCAGCGTTGCCTCCGAATTGCTGGAGGCATCACGGTGAGCCGGGTCAGCCGCACGCTGACCATCGTCAATCAAAAGGGCCTGCATGCACGTGCTAGCGCCAAATTCGTGACCTTTGTCAGCCGCTTGCCAGAGGGACTTAAGGTTCAGGTCGAAAAAGACGGGCAGATGGTAACCGGAACGTCGATCATGGGCCTGATGATGCTGGGTGCCGCGAAAGGCAGCGACATCACGCTGCATGTCGAGGGCGATGGATCGGATATGGCGCTCGAAAAACTCGCCGGGCTGGTCACTGACGGCTTCGGCGAAGACTGATCCGATGCGCCGGGAAATTACCGGATTTTCCAATCCGCTGATCAAGCGGGTAAGATCGCTGCGCGAAAAAAAGCACCGCAAACGCGAAGGGCTGTTTCTGGCGGAGGGGCTGCGCATTCTGACCGAAGCGCGCGAAGCAGGGTTCCTTCCCGAAATGCTGTTTCGTTGCACCGATCGCGATGCGCATAGCCTCGAAATCGCTCTCGAAGGCGAAGTGCTGGCGGCTGGCGGCGATGTGATCGAAACCAGCGCCGATATTCTTTCCAAGCTGTCGGGAAAGGATAATCCGCAGACGGTCATCGGCGTGTACCGTGAAATGGCCACACCGCTCGAATCGCTTGACCGGAATAGCGCGCAAATCTGGCTGGTGGCGCAGGCGATGCGCGATCCCGGCAATCTGGGCACGATGCTGCGTACCGGCGATGCGGTTGGCGCAGGCGGACTAATCCTGCTCGACGATTGCACCGATCCCTTTTCGGTCGAGGCTGTCCGCGCAAGCATGGGGGCGATTTTTACCCAGAAGCTGGTGCAGTGCCGCTGGGACGAATTTCTGCCATGGCTGCGCAACGGTGCTGGGCAATTGGTGGGCACCAGCCTGCAGACCGATACCGACTATCAGGAGGGACGCTATACCGCGCCCTGTTTCATCCTTACGGGCAATGAAGCGCAGGGGTTGCCTGAGGCCTATGAAGCCGAGTGCGACCTGCTCGTTAAAATGCCAATGCTGGGCAAAGCGGACAGTTTGAATGCCGCAGTCGCGACTGCGGTAATGGCCTATGAGGTGCTCAACCAGTTTCGTCGCGACTGAGAAACGTCACTTTTCGTTCGACGCTATCAGTCCCTGCTCGGCTTCACCCGAATAGCGCGGCACCGCCTCTACCAGAGGCACATCTTCCAGATCACGCTTGCCAGTTTCGATATTCAGCTCAGAAAACTTGCGCGCAGTCGACATGACGTTCCGGTCGAAGGTGCCGACGAAATCGTTATATTGCCCGACCGCACGCCCCAGACTTCCTCCGAGCTTGCGCATATGTTCCGCCGCAAGTGCGATGCGATCGTACATTTCCTTGCCTAATGCACCAATCTGCTTGGCTTCGCGCGCCAAGCCTTCCTGCCGCCACACGCTTGCCACCGTACGCGCAATCGCCACCAGATTTGTTGGCGTTGCGAGCAACACGCGTTTTTCAAAGGCATGGTCCCACAGCGTCGGATCATGTTCGAGGGCGGCGGCGAGGAAATGTTCGCCCGGCACAAACATGATGACATAATCGGGCGCATCGTCAAACTGATCCCAATAGGCTTTGCGCGACAATCCCTCGATATGGTTCTTCATTGAGGCTGTATGCCGCGTCATTGCGATCTGGCGTGCATCGTCATCGTCCGCATTGAAGCCATCCTGATAGTCGTTCAACGACACCTTGGCGTCGATAACAAGGCTACGTCCGCCCGGAATGCTGATGATGGCATCTGGTCGCAACCGGCCATCCTCAACCGTCACACTCGCCTCGGTGACAAAATCGACATGCTCTGAAAGGCCGCAGCTTTCGAGGACATTTTTCAACTGCTGCTCGCCCCAGCGCCCGCGCGCCTTGGGGGCATTGCGCAGCGAGTTGACCAGCCGTGCCGCTTCGCTTTGCACACGCTCCTGCCCTGCCCGCATCTGATCGATCAGGCCGGTCAGCGCACCATAGGCTTCGGTGCGTTCCTTCTCGATCTTGCCGACCTGATCCTCATAGGCCTTCAACCGCTCACCAACGGGCGCCAGCAACTGCTTCAGCCGCTCTTCATTCTTCTCGCCTGCCTGATGAAAACGCTCGTCCGCGCGCTGCAGAAAGGCCTGCTGCGCTTCACCAAGCAGCTTCTGCCCGATCTCGCCAAATTGCGCGGAGAGCAAATCCTTGGCTTCGGACAGCCCTTTCAACTGCTCGTCAAAGCCGCGCTCGCGTTCCTCCAACGAGGTTTCGAGCCTTGCCAGACAATCTTTCGCAGCATCGCGTTCGACGACAACTTCATCGAGCATGGCGCGCAGCTGTACCGTTGTTTCCGCGCCAGCACGCGCTGCCTTTCCGCCCATCAGCCAGCCAAGGCCAAGCCCCGCCAGCAAGGCAGCAACAACAACCAGAATGACAATCAACGGTTCCAACTCAAGCTCCGATCCAAGGAACGAATATGGAACATAGGCTGATAGAGCTGCGCGTCAAGCGCTTTGCGCCGCGGCCCTTCGCGTGCGCTTCACCTTGGCATAGCTGAGGACACTCAGCGGGATCAGCCCGGCATAAACCAGGCTCGCCGCAATCAGCGCAACCCAGGGCGCTGAAATCAAGGCCGCTGCAAACAGTCCTACCCCGGCCAAAGCCAGAAAACGGAAGGAGCGGCGGATGCGGATTGACGACCAACTGAAGGTTGCCACATTCGAAATCATCAAAGCAGCGCAGAGCAGCATCCACGGACCAATCAAGCGATAGTCACGCGCCCATTCTGTACCTGTTTCGAGCCAGATTGTCAGCGGCAGCAAAGCCAATCCCGCTCCTGCAGGCGAAGGCACACCGGTATTGAATCCAGCGGATTTGTGCGGCTGGTCATCGGCATCGATCCGCGCATTGAACCGCGCCAGCCGAAGTGCTGCACACAGCACGAAGAACAGGCAGATTGTCCAGCCGAAACGCGGCATATGCTGTAACGCCCAGCTGTAAATGATCAGCGCAGGTGTCGCACCAAAGGCAATCACGTCGGATAGTGAATCGAGCTCCGCTCCAAAACGGCTCTCACCCTTTAACATGCGGGCAATACGGCCATCCATCGCATCGAGCACGCCCGCGACCACAACAGACAATAGTGCCGCGCTCCAATTGCCCTGCATCGCGAACCAGACGCCCGACAGGCCGGTGCACAGGGCCATGGCGGTAACCGCATTGGGCGCGAGCGCGCGCAACGAAATGCCCGGGCGAGGATTGCTTTCAGTCATGATGCTGATGTCGGACGCGCGCTATTGCCTGTCAATGGGCGATTGCGCGCAGATCCTGATCGACGCCGATTTCGGCGAGGATGGTTTCACCGGCTATACAGCGCTGCCCCTTGATGATGCGCGGCGCAGTGCCATGCGGCAGATAGACATCAACGCGGCTGCCAAAGCGGATCAGGCCGACACGCTGGCCAGCGGCAACGACATCGCCTTCTTTCACAAAGGCAATGATCCGGCGCGCGACAAGCCCTGCAATCTGGGTGAAGCCGATGCGCACACCGTCAGGGCGTTCGACTAGGAAATGCTGACGCTCATTCTCTTCGCTCGCCTTATCCAGATCGGCGTTGAGGAATTTGCCGGCGATATAGGCGACGCGCTTGATCGTGCCTCTTATCGGCGTGCGATTAACGTGCACATCGAACACGCTCATGAAAATCGAGACGCGCGTCATCGGCTGATCGCCAAGACCAGCAGGTCCAGCGAGTTCAGGCGGCGGCAACACCTTTTCAATCAGCGTCACAAGACCATCGGCGGGCGAAACGATGAAACGATCATCGATTGGTGTTGCGCGGGCGGGATCACGGAAGAAAGCCAGGGTCCAGATGGTGATGCCAGCCATCGGCCAGGCAAGCGTTTCCCACGCCATGAACGCAAAAATCGCCGTCACCGCCGCAGCGATGAGACCGAATTTGCGCCCTTCCGGATGAACCGGGGGAAAAGACCATTTTGCGACCCCGGTTCCCCGGTTTGTCAGTTCTTGCTTTGTCATTGTGGCGCCTTCTACGGCGAGTGCCGCGATGTTACAACTGTTAGCTGCGCAACACCGGCATGCGCGAGATTGTCGACAATCTGTTGACAATGGGGGTTGCGCGCGTCAACGCTTCGGCCATGCAATCTACCTCGCCGAACACCGACTTCGCATCCAGCCGAGCCAAGCCCGCGGCAGCAGACATTGCGCGCACCATTGTCGAAGGGCTGGAGGCCGGCGAGTTCGCGCCCGGCCAGCGGATGGTTGAGGCCGATCTCTGCCTGCGTTTCGGTGTAGGCCGACAAATCATCCGCGAAGCGCTGCAGCATTTGAACGCCTATGGCGTCGTGGCGATTGAACCCAATCGCGGCGCACATATCATCCATGTCACCCGCGACGAAGCGGTGATGACGCTCGAATTGACTGAATTATTGTTCGGGCTGGTATCGCGCAGCGCCGCCCGCCGTATTGCAACGGGATGCGACTCAACACGGCTTTCGAATGCCATCGACGAACTTGTCGCATCGTCCCAAACCGATAACCCGGCGCATTACATGCGTGCGCGCCGGCACCTGTTCGCTGCGCTTTCACAAATCGCTGGAAACTCTGAACTGAACCGCATCATGGAACAGGTCCGCGTCCATGTGATGCGCGCGCAGTTCGGTTTTGCCGCATTTCGTTCAGGCCATGCGCAAGAACTGGCAGAGATTGGCCAAACCGTGCTGGCAGGCAAATCAGCGGAAGCCGAGGATTTGAGCCGGGCCTATGTCCGCAGGATCCGCGAATTCCTGCAACAGATATAGTGATTGGGAGAGAGGAAAAGCCATGGAATATGATCTTGTCATTCGGAACGGCCTGATAGTCGACGGCAGCGGCAAGCCTGCCTTTACAGGTGATGTTGGGGTTCGCGACGGAAAAATTGTTGCCGTTGGTAAGGTCGACGGACAGGCAGCGAGCGAAATCGACGCTGGCGGAAAACTGGTCACGCCGGGCTTTGTCGATATCCACACCCATTTTGACGGACAGGCGACGTGGGAAAGCCGCATGGCGCCCTCGTCGAACCACGGCGTCACCACGGTGCTGATGGGCAATTGCGGCGTCGGCTTTGCACCCTGCCGCCCGCACCAGCGCGATATGCTGGTCAAGTTGATGGAAGGGGTTGAGGATATCCCCGAAGTCGTGATGGTCGATGGCCTGCCTTGGAACTGGGAAAGCTTCCCCGACTATCTGAATGCGCTGGACAAACGCGAACTCGACATCGATGTGGCAACGCAGGTTCCGCACTCTGCAGTTCGCATCTTCGTCATGGGCGAACGCGCGGCACGGCACGAACCACCGACCGAAGAAGATCTGGCGCAAATGCGCGCGCTTGTAAAAGAAGCGATCGAGGCAGGCGCCTTTGGCGTCACCACCTCACGCAACATGATGCACCGCACGCGGGCAGGCGAGCTCGCCCCCAGCCTCTATTCCGAATTTGACGAACTCTGCGCGCTGATGGATGGGCTGGTTGAAGCCAAAGCAGGCGTCTTTCAGATGATCCCTGCCCCGGCCAACGATGCGGAAGAGGAGTTCGCCCTACTGCGCGGCCTTGCCGAACATGGCAAACGACCGGTGTCCTTCACCCTGCTCGATGTACCCGGCCAGCCCGGAGCTGGCTGGCGGTCAATGCTGCGCGGTCTGGAAAAGGCACGGCAGGATGGCCTGCAAATGCGCGGACAGGTTGCACCTAGGCCGGTTGGCATGTTCTACGGCCTCGACCTCAGCCTGAATCCGTTCAGCTCGCATCCCAGCTACAAGGCGATTGCCGGGCTGCCGCTCGCCGAACGGGTAGCCAAGATGCGCGATCCAGAGTTCCGCGCGCAATTGCTGTCCGAAACCGCCGAAGACAGCAATCCGGTAACGCTCACGCTAATCAACGCATTCCGCGCCACCAATGAATGGGAAGACGGACGCCCGAACTATGAACCCGACCGCGCGAACAGCATGGAGGCGCGCGCAACGGCAGCTGGACAAAGCGTTGAGGAATTTGCCTATGACCGGCTGCTTCAGGATGAGGGGCGTCGGATGTTCTACCTTCCCGCCGCCAACTATACCGAAGGCAATCTGTCTGCCGTGCGCGAAATGCTCGGCCATCCCGACACAGTGATGGCGCTGGCAGATGGCGGGGCGCATTATGGCCTGATCTGCGATTCCAGCTTCCCGACCTATTATCTGCAACGCTGGGCACGCGATGCGGCCGAGAGCGAGCGGATCAGTCTGCCACAAGCTGTCGCCGAACTAACGTCCAAAACTGCTGCGACTGTGGGGCTGAACGACCGAGGTTTGATTGCTCCCGGAATGAAGGCCGATCTCAATGTGATCGACTTTGACGCTCTGCAATTGCGCGTGCCGGAGATTGTCTATGATCTGCCCGCAGGCGGCAAAAGGATGCTGCAAAAGGTCGATGGCATCGTTGCGACAATCGTCAATGGCAAGGTCACCTATCGCAACGGACAGCCCACCGGCGAACTGCCCGGGCGACTGGTTCGTCGCACGGCGATGGAACTCGCTGCCTGACCGCAAACTAATGCTTTAGTCTGATGGCCAATCGCTTGCTGCACTGGCAGTTGATTGGCCGTCAAACTTTGCTATGGCGCAGGCGCAAACAAAAGAGAATCCCCAAAGGAAAGCAGCTTCGTCATGGCAAAAATCAAGGTGAAAAACCCCGTCGTCGAACTTGATGGCGACGAAATGACCCGGATCATCTGGGAATGGATTCGTGAACGCCTGATTCTGCCCTATCTCGACATCGACCTGAAATATTATGATCTGGGCGTCGAAGCTCGTGACGCAACCGACGACAAGATCACCGTCGATGCCGCCAACGCGATCAAGCAATATGGCGTCGGCGTCAAATGCGCGACGATCACCCCTGACGAAGCGCGTGTTGAAGAATTCAACCTCAAGAAAATGTGGAAATCGCCCAACGGCACCATCCGCAACATTTTGGGCGGCGTTGTGTTCCGCGAACCAATCGTGATCGAAAACGTCCCTCGCCTGATCCCCGGCTGGACCGATCCCATCGTTGTCGGGCGCCATGCCTTTGGCGATCAATATCGCGCAACCGACACGCTCATCCCCGGTCCGGGCACGCTGCGTCTCGTCTTTGACGGCGATGATGGCGAAAAACTGGACCTCGAAGTCTTCAAATTCCCGAGCAGCGGCGTCGCGATGGCGATGTACAATCTCGACGATTCGATCCGCGACTTTGCCCGCGCATCGCTCAACTACGGCCTCAACCTTGGCTGGCCGGTTTACCTGTCGACCAAGAACACCATCCTCAAGGCCTATGACGGCCGCTTCAAGGATCTGTTCCAGGAAATCTTCGAAACCGAAGGCTTCAAGGAAAAATTCGCCGCAGCCGGTATCGTGTACGAACACCGCCTGATTGACGACATGGTCGCGTCCGCGCTCAAATGGAGCGGCAAGTTCGTTTGGGCCTGCAAAAATTATGACGGCGACGTCCAGTCGGATCAGGTTGCACAAGGCTTCGGCTCGCTCGGTCTGATGACCTCAATCCTGATGACGCCCGATGGCAAGACCGTCGAGGCCGAAGCCGCGCACGGCACCGTCACCCGCCACTATCGTCAGCATCAGGCAGGCAAGGCGACCTCGACCAACCCGATCGCCTCGATCTTCGCCTGGACTGGCGGCCTTAAATTCCGCGGCAAGTTCGACGACACGCCTGACGTAACGCGCTTTGCCGAAACGCTCGAGCAGGTCTGCATCGAAACCGTCGAAAGCGGCGCGATGACCAAGGATCTCGCCATCCTGATCGGCCCCGATCAGGCGTGGATGACAACCGAGCAGTTCTTCGAGGCGGTTCGCGCCAACCTCGAAACAAAAATGGGCAGCTGGCAGTAATCTACTGACATCGGCGGCCGCTTCCCCTTAAGAGGGGGCATGGCCGCCGAACTCCATACTGAAGGTCTAAACAACGCGCTGATCATATTAGGCGCGGCGGGGATCGTGATCCCGGCCTTTGCGCGTTTGCGGATCACCCCGATCATCGGTTTCCTGATAGTCGGCGTGCTCGTTGGCCCTATGGGTCTTGGCGCATATGCATCCCAATATCCCTGGTTCCGCTGGGTAACGATTTCCGACACTGCGGAAATTACCCGCATTGGCGAATTTGGCATCATATTGTTGCTGTTCGGAATCGGGCTAGAACTGTCCTTCCGCAGGCTTTGGCGGATGCGCAAACAGGTGTTTGGGCTGGGCGCTGCTGAACTGTTCGGTGGCGCGATATTGATCGGCGGCGCGCTTTTTGCAGTCGGCTACAACGCTACCGAAGCGATAGGTCTTGGCCTTGCCCTCTCGCTTTCCTCAACGGCGTTGGTGCTTCCCATTGCCGGAACAACTTCATCGGTCGGCAAGTCAGCATTTGCCATGCTGCTGTTCGAAGACCTGGCCATTGTCCCGATCATCTTCATCCTCGGCGTGCTTGGCCCGCAGGTAGCAAGCGGCGGCGGATGGGATGCTTTGTTCGCGGTGGCGTGGCAGGGTCTTGCGGTGATCATCGCTATGCTGGTGGCCGGGCGTTTTCTGCTCCCGCCGCTTTTCGGACAAGCCGCGCGCACGAAAAGCCCGGAACTGTTTATCGCCGCAACTTTGCTGGTCGTCATCCTGTCGAGCTTGGCAACTGCGACCGTCGGTCTTTCGCCGATAGTCGGTGCCCTGATCGCCGGTTTGCTCATTGCGGAAACTGATTATCGCGGCGAAGTCGAAACGGTGGTCGAACCTTTCAAGGGGCTGGCACTTGGGGTGTTCCTGATCAGCATCGGGATGCAGATCGATATCGGATTCATCTTGTCGAATTGGGACAGGCTGGCAGCGGCCGTAGTTGTGGCGGTAGCTATCAACGCCTTTGTCGTCGGCAGCCTGCTGAAATTTGCAGGAGTCCGGCCCGGGGTGGCAACAGAAACCGGGCTGTTGATGGCTAGCCCTTCTGAAACCACCTTGATTGTCTTGGGCGCCGCCAGTGCGGCCCAGATTATCGATCCCGAGACCGCCAAATTCTGGCAGGTCGCAACCGTTATCGGCCTTTTGATCACACCGATCCTCGCACGCATCGGCCATGATATGGCACGCCGGATACAGGTGCGTTCGAGCGGGCTGGCGCTTGAAGAAGAGATGAGTTCCAATGCCGAACCACGCACGGTCATCATCGGTTTCGGGCGCGTTGGTCAACTGGTGGCCGAAATGCTGCAGGCGCATGACCAGCCCTATATTGCTGTCGAGCATAATGTGGACGCAGTCGTGGCGGCGCGGCGCGAGGGCTATAATGTCATTTTTGGCGATGTGGGGAAGCCACGAACCTTGCATCGTTTGCATCTCGATAATGCGAAAGCGTTGGTCTTGACAATGAACGACCCTGTGCTGGCGGCAAAGACGGTTAAGCGCATCCGCGCCGACTTTACCGATCTTACGATTGTCGCCCGCGCCCGCGATGCCGACCATGCAGCGGAACTGTATCTCGCGGGGGTCAGCGATGCTGTTCCTGAAACACTCGAAAGCTCACTCCAGCTATCTGAAGCCGTGCTGGTCGATCTGGGAGTCGCAATGGGGCCGGTTATTGCCTCGATCCACGAAAAACGCGACGAGTTCCGCCGTGCGATCAAGGAAGCCGGGGAACTGGACGAAGCCCCCCGCCTGAAACTGCGCAGCAGGCTTAACCAGCCAGCACAGCCTTGATCGCATCGAGCCCGGCCTGCGCTTGATCGCTGCCTGCGGGACCACCGCCCTGCGCCATTTCCGGACGACCGCCGCCGCCCTGCCCGCCCATCGCAGTGGTTGCAGCACGAACCAGATCGGGCGCCGCAAACTTTCCATGCAATTCGGGCGAGACCGCGACGACCACGGTGTTGGCATTCTCGTTTGCCGCGATAATCGCGACCACACCTCCGCCAAGCGCCTTCATCTGCTCATCAGCAAGACCCCGCAAAGCCTTGGGCTCGATACCCGGAATGACCTGGCCCATGAAGTTGATGTCGCCCAGCTTTTCAGCCTCGGCCTTGGGGCCACCGCCGCCGGATAGCGCCAATTTGGTCTTGGTGTCGGACAGTTCCTTTTCGAGCGCGCGGCGCTCGGCCAAGAGGGTCTCGACGCGCGCGGCAACTTCATCAGGCGAAACCTTGAACAGCGAGGCAACGTCCTTGAGCTGGCTTTCGCGGTTTGCAAGATGCAGGCGCGCCGCTTCACCGGTCAGTGCCTCTATACGGCGGATGCCGCTGGCAACTGCGCCCTCCGAGACGATGGTCATCAGCGCGATATCGCCGAGTGCGTTCACATGCGTGCCGCCGCAAAGTTCGACCGAATAATTGTTGCCTTCAACATCGCCCATGCTCAGCACGCGGACCTCGTCGCCATATTTTTCGCCGAACAGCGCCAGCGCACCGGCCTCAACAGCTTGATCGGGTGCCATAAGACGCGTGGTCACCGCCGTATTGCGGCGGATCTGCGCATTCACTTCGGCTTCGATGTCGGCAATTTCGTCAGGCGTCACGGCCTGATTGTGCGAGAAGTCAAAACGCAGGCGATCGGGTGCCACCATGCTGCCCTTCTGCGTCACATGACCGCCCAGACGGTTGCGGAGTGCCGCGTGCAACAGGTGCGTTGCGCTGTGGTTGGAACGCAGCGTGTCACGGCGTTCTGTGTCGATCTTCAACTGGACGACATCACCCACCTTCACTTCGCCTGTATCAACGGTCAACTGATGCGCATGCAGGCGTCCCAGCGGCTTTGAAGTGTCAGTGACAGTCGCGGCAAAACCCGACAGGCTGGTGATGCTACCCGCATCACCCATCTGCCCGCCGCTCTCGCCGTAGAATGGAGTCTGGTTGGTGATCAGGGTGACACCGTCACCAGCCTTCGCGGACAGCACTTCGGCACCATCCTTGACCAGCGCCACAACCTGGCCTTCGCCCTCAGTCGCGGTGTAGCCGGTGAACTCGGTCGAACCGACGCGTTCGGCGATATCGAACCAGACCTCGTCCGAAGCCTTCGCACCCGAACCCTTCCACGCGGCACGCGCCATCGCTTTCTGGTTGTCCATAGCGGCATCAAAGCCGGCGCGATCGATACCAAAACCTTGCGCACGCAATGCGTCCTCGGTCAGGTCATAAGGGAAGCCGAAGGTATCGTAGAGCTTGAATGCGGTTTCACCGGCCAGAACATCGCCGGCTTTCATGCCACTGGTTGCTTCATCGAGCAGCCTCAGCCCCTTGTCGAGCGTGCGGCGGAACTGGGTTTCTTCCTGCTTCAGCGTCGCTTCGATCAGTGGCTGTGCGCGCAACAGTTCGGGATATGCCGCACCCATTTCAGCAGCCAGACTGCCGACCAGACGGTGCATCAAAGGCTCCTTCGCGCCCAGCAGATGCGCGTGGCGCATCGCGCGACGCATGATGCGACGCAGCACATAGCCACGGCCTTCGTTCGAGGGCATCACGCCATCGGCGAGCAGGAAGCTGGTCGAGCGCAGATGGTCGGCAATCACGCGGTGGCTCGCCTTCTGATCGCCTTCCGCCTTGGTGCTGGTCAGTTCTTCGGACGCCGCGATCAGCGCCTTGAAGGTATCGGTATCATAATTGTCTGGCACGCCCTGCATTACGGCGGCGATGCGTTCCAGACCCATTCCGGTGTCGATTGACGGTTTGGGCAAAGGCACATCGGTGCCGTCATCCTGCCGTTCGAACTGCATGAAGACGAGGTTCCAGATTTCGACAAAACGGTCGCCATCCTCATCGGGGCTTCCCGGGGGGCCGCCGAAAATATGTTCGCCATGATCGTAGAAGATTTCGCTGCACGGGCCGCAAGGGCCGGTATCACCCATCGACCAGAAATTATCGCTGGTCGGGATGCGAATGATGCGATGCTCGGGAAGGCCGGCAATCTTCTTCCACAGATCAAAGGCTTCGTCATCGGTGTGATAGACCGTTGCCGTCAGCTTGTCCGGGTTCAGGCCCCAGACCTTGGTCAGCAAGGTCCAGGCATGGGTGATCGCTTGTTCCTTGAAATAATCGCCGAAGGAGAAATTGCCCAGCATTTCAAAGAAGGTGTGGTGCCGCGCGGTGTAGCCGACATTGTCGAGATCATTATGCTTGCCGCCTGCGCGGACGCATTTCTGGCTGGATGCAGCGCGCGGGGTTTCCCGGGTTTCGAGGCCCGTGAACACGTTTTTGAACGGCACCATCCCGGCATTGACGAACATCAATGTCGGGTCGTTATAAGGCACCAGCGGTGCAGACTGCACCACATCATGTCCGGCATTGCCGAAATAGTCGAGAAAGCCGCGGCGGATATCGTTTGTCGAAGTCATAGCCAGCGCGACTTAGGCGACGGCAAAGCGTGCTGCAAGCCGGATATATCGCTTAGTGTGAACGATCAGGCGTAGGCGTAGGGTCCACCCTTCTCCAACGCGGTCTTCCAGCTCGGCAATGCATGGATTTTTTCGACATAGGCGGTAAGCTTTGGCTTATCCCCTGCCCAGCCCATTTTGACCGCCGCTTCGGCCGGAAAACTGACCATGATGTCGGCCCCGGTCATGCTGTCGCCCACCAGCCAGCCAGACGGTAGCAAGCAGTCTTCGATGTACCGGAAGTGGCTTTCGAGCTGCTGGTCGATGCGCGGGCGCAACGGTGCGGCGGCATCACCGAGGCGCGCGGTATAGAGGTTGAGCAGCATCGGCGTCATCGCCGAGCCTTCGGCAAAATGAATCCATTCGAGATAGCGGGTATGATCGTCCGTCCCGCGCGCGGGAACCAAATGCCCGCCGCCATGACGCTCGCACAGATATTCGACGATAGCCGCTGATTCATACACAATCTGGCCATTGTCATCGATGACTGGCGATTTGCCGAGCGGATGAACGGCGAGCAATTCGGGCGGCGCGAGATTGGTCACAGCATCGCGTTGATGGTGGACGATTTCATAATCGACCCCGAGCTCCTCCAGCAGCCACAATATGCGTTGCGAGCGGCTGTTGTTCAGATGGTGGACTTTCAGGGTCATTATTCTCTCCTCGTTCAATATTTTTTTGCTGTGACAATCCAGGCAGCCGCGGCAAAGCGCACGGCACCGTCGTGCAGATGCGCCTCGGCAAGTTTGCGTAAGCCCGACAGAAAGGCGATACGGGCGTCGCCCTCAAGCATGCGAATGGCGCGCGCGGCGGGGCCGATATGGCCAAAGAAATCGAGGGCGTCGGCCACCGGGTCTTCGCCACTGCCTGCGACATAATCGAAATCGATGGGTACAAATGCCACGTCACTCCAGCCAGCGGCGCTCAATATGCCTTTCACACGCACCGGATCGGCGAAGGCGAAGGGACCGGGAGCATGAAGATCACCCGATGGCGCTGATGGAACGAGCGCGGCTATCTTGGTCGCCCAAGCATTTTCAGCAGGTGCGCGGAAGCAGGAAAAGACCATTTGAGCATTGTCCGCGGCACTTGCCGCCAAATTGGCGAAGGCGGCCACCGGGTCGTCGAAAAACATGACGCCGTGGCGCGAGACGTAAAGGTCTGGGGTGAACGTCGCATCATGCCAGTTCGAAGCATCGGCCACCGCGAAATGCAGATTCGAACGGCCATCCGCCCGATCCGAAGCAGCGGCAACCAGGTCTGCCGAAATGTCGAGGCCAAGCACGTTCGCTTCAAGCCGTGCATCGGCAATGCTGATCGACAACTCCCCTGCGCCACAACCGATGTCGGCAATTCTGCGCGCATCGCCGCATTCCAAAATACGGGCAACCAACCGCTCGGTTAGCGGTGTGAACGACCTGTCCGTGCGCTGCCATTGCCGCGCCCAGCTTACCCCCACCTGCCCTTGCCATTCCATCTTGTCTGTCATGCCCTCGACCCTAGTCGGGACAGCAAATGGCGCAACCCATTTTGCACTTGCGACTCGCTCCACATAGGCGCAGCATTTGTCGGTCAGGGACTGGCAAATACGCCTCGGCCAAATCCCCCGATCCCGTCCTGACCTATTTGCCAGCCTCTGATGTTATTCGCGCGTTGGCGCACATCCAACGCTGAAGACTGCGCCAGCGCGCTCCACTTGGGAAAGAGGAGACGAATGATGGCAAGCACCACCAACGGAGCAAAAGTCGCTGGCGTAAGGGCGGTGGCGCTGGTTGGGCCCGCCGGGGCCGGTAAAACCAGCTTGGCCGAAGCAATGCTTTTTGCATCGGGCGCGATCACCCGGCTCGGTTCGGTAGAGGCCGGGACCACAGTAGGCGATTCCAGCCCCGAGGCGCGTGCTAGGCGCGGCTCGACCGAAATCAACTTGACGCGCTTTGAATATCTGGGCGACAAATTTGCGTTGATCGACACACCCGGAGCGGTTGGCTTTGCCGCTGACGGCTATGCTGCTTTAGGCAGCGCCGACATGGCCATAGTGGTGGTTGATCCCGAACCCGAACGGGCTGCACTGGCCGAACCCATATTGCGGCGGCTCGATGCTTTGGGAATCCCGCATGCGGTGTTCGTCAACAAGATCGATGCCGCGCGCGGGCGCATCCGCGATCTGCTCGAAGCGATGCAGCCGATGAGCGGGGCTCCGCTGGTTGCGCGGCAGATACCCATCCGCGAGGGCGAGAAAATCACCGGTTTTGTCGACATCGCGCTCGAACGCGCGCACCGATATGTGCCAGGCAAGGAAAGCGAACGGATCGAGATTCCGGCAAACCTTGCCGAGCGCGAGGCGAGCGAACGCTATCACATGCTTGAAACGCTTGCCGATCATGATGATGAGCTGCTCGAAACGCTGCTGATGGATGAACAGCCGAGTCTTGACCGGGTGCTCAAGGATTTGACCGATGAGGCGCGCGCCGGTTGGGTGGTACCGGTGATGTTCGGATCGGCGCTCAACGGATTTGGCGTCCACCGCCTGCTCAAGATGCTGCGCCATGAAGCGCCGTCGGTAGAACTGGCGGCACGGCGACTGGGCACCAATGGCAAGGGCGTGCATATATTCAAGGTCGCCAATGGCGGCGCGGTGGGGCGACTCGCATTGGCCCGAGTTTTGGGCAGTGGCTTGAATGAAGGCGCGGAATTGGCAGAGGATATCCGCGCCGGTGCATTATTCGCGCTGCAGGGCGACAAGACAAACAAGCTTGCCGTGGCCGATGCTGGCGACATCATCGCTATTGCCAAGGCCGATTCCGCGCGCGCAGGCATGGTTTTCGGCAATACCAGCGATAGCGGCTCGGAGCATCTGATCGATCTGCCACCGCGCAATGCCACGATCGCTCTGCGGGCGAAGAACCGGCAGGATGATGTCAAGCTGTCGACCGCACTGCACAAGCTGGTCGAGGAAGACCCTGCGCTTGAATGGACACAGGATGACGCCAGCCACGAAACGCTGCTGCGCGGCATCAATGACGAGCATCTGAACGTGACGCTGCAGCGGCTGAAGCGGCGCTACGGCGTCGATGTCGAAACCAATGCACCGAGAATTGCATACCGGGAATCGATCCGCAAAGGCGTGACCCAGCGTGGTCGGCACAAGAAGCAGTCGGGTGGGCATGGCCAATATGGTGATGTTGTGATCGAGGTCCGCCCGCTGCCGCGCGGTTCGGGATTTGTCTTTGAAGAGAAAATTTCGGGTGGTGTGGTGCCTAAACAGTGGATCCCGGCTGTCGAAGCAGGTGTACGCGATGCGATGGAAAAGGGCCCGCTGGGTTTCCCTGTTGTCGATGTCGCGGTGACCTTGGTTGATGGCAGCTATCACTCGGTTGACAGCTCGGAACTGGCTTTCCGGCTCGCTGGCAAGCTGGCGATGAGCGAGGCGTTGGCGCAATGCCAACCCTATGTGCTCGAACCCGTCGCCCATATCGCAATCGCATCACCTCCGGGTACAGGCTCGAAAATGGGCTCGGTCGTCTCGTCGCGACGTGGGCAGATATTGAACCTCGGTTCCCATCCCGACTGGCAGCGCTGGGATATGGTCGAGGCGCATTTGCCGATGGCAAGCCTCAATGGCCTAGATGCCGAGCTGCGTTCGCTCAGTCAGGGGCTGGCCACCTTCACCGCCGAGTTCGATCATCTATCCGAGCTGTCGGGCAAGCTGGCCGACGATGTGGTGAAGCAGGCAACGCTCGAACCGGCCTAGATTGTAGCCAATAAATTGGCCCGCCCCGGGGTGGTCCAGGGCGGGCCGGTTGCGCACCGATCAGGCGTGGTGCGCTATCGGCTCCTTGGGAGAGAGCCTTGGGGGTCAGATTTCCGCGCTATCAGAGTCGGTATCGGTATCGCTTTCCGCATCCGAGCCGACCATCATTTCCTCGGCGACCTCGTCAGTCTTGCCGCGAATGGCGGTTTCGAGCTTGGCGGCCATTTCCGGATTTTCCTTCAGCCAGATTTTGGCATTCTCGCGACCCTGCCCGATGCGGATCGAGTCATAGCTGAACCAGCTGCCCGATTTCTCGACGAGCCCGGCCTTGACGCCAATGTCGAGCAGCTCGCCGGTCTTCGAAATACCTTCGCCATACATGATGTCAAATTCGACCTGCTTGAACGGCGGTGCGACCTTGTTCTTGACGACCTTCACCCGGGTGGTGTTGCCGACAATATCCTCACGGTCCTTGATCTGGCCGGTGCGGCGAATGTCGAGACGGACCGAGGCGTAGAATTTGAGCGCATTGCCACCGGTCGTGGTTTCGGGCGAGCCGTACATCACACCGATCTTCATGCGGATCTGGTTGATGAAGATCACCATGCAATTCGAACGGCTGATCGAACCGGTGATCTTGCGTAGCGCCTGGCTCATCAAGCGGGCCTGCAGGCCGACATGGCTGTCACCCATTTCGCCCTCGATTTCAGCGCGCGGCACCAATGCGGCCACCGAGTCGATCACGAGAATGTCGACGGCGTTCGAACGCACCAGCGTATCGGCGATTTCGAGTGCTTGCTCGCCGGTATCGGGCTGCGAAACGATGAGGTTGTCGATGTCGACACCCAGCTTCTTCGCATAAGCCGGATCGAGCGCATGTTCAGCGTCGATAAAGGCTGCCGTACCGCCAAGCTTTTGTGCCTCGGCAATCGCGTGCAATGTCAACGTCGTCTTGCCCGAGCTTTCCGGGCCGTAAATTTCAATAACGCGACCCTTGGGCAGACCACCAATGCCGAGCGCGATATCCAGCCCCAGCGAGCCAGTTGAAATCGCCTCCATCTGCACAGCCTCACGACTGCCCAGCTTCATTGCTGATCCCTTGCCGAATGCGCGATCAATCTGCGCCAGCGCCGCTTCGAGCGCGCGTTCACGTTCTGCGTTATTCATGGTTTTTGCCTGATCCCCTTGGATGACTTTGAGACTTGCTGCCATTGTTCCACTCCTTGGATAGCGTGTCGGTTCCTTATGTTCACCACCAGAACATTACCGGAACTGACGATTATGTATCGCCTTTGTTCTTTCGGAACAAGAGTAGAACAGTAAATTATATTCCTTTTTATTCAATATCTTCACTTTTTGAGTGCATTTTTGACGGCTTCGGCAATCTGCTGCACCGAAAAAGGTTTGGGCAGGAAGTGGACATTGTCGAGATTGATCGACTGCCGCAATTGCTCCTCGGCATAGCCGGACATGAACAATATCCGCACATCGCCATAATCGGCGCGCAATTTCCGCGCCATCGCCGGCCCGTCCATATTAGGCATCACCACATCGGAAACGATAAGGTCATAGCGTTTGCCATCAACAAAATGCTGCAACCCTTCCTCGCCATCACGCGCAGTCTCCACAGTATAGCCCTGCCGCGCCAGCGCACGTTCGGCAACCGCACGCACCATATCCTCATCCTCGACAAGCAGGATCGTGGCGTTGCCCCACATCTCTTCGGGTTCGGGCGCTTTTGTTTCAGCATCAGACTTTGCAGCGGCGGGGGCTGCAGCAGCGCCAACATGCGTCGGCAGGTAAATGTCGAAACGCGTGCCCTTGTTGATCGTCGAATCGGCAAAGATGAAGCCACCCGATTGTTTGACGATGCCGTAAACGGTCGACAGACCGAGACCAGTCCCCTTCCCCACTTCCTTGGTGGTGAAGAAGGGCTCGAAAATCTTGCCCAGATGCTCCTTGGGAATTCCGGTTCCGCTATCAGATACCGATAGCAGGGCATATTCGCCGATGGGCAAAATCTC
>JAGNSY010000131.1 GCA_017987825.1 Sphingorhabdus sp.
CCATGCAGCGAACGCAGCGAGTCCGTCAGCGCTCGCACCTGCCCCCGATCGCGGATATTTCGCCGGAAAAATGTGTATCCCACAGGATCAACTTCAGCGAACAGCGCGCGTTCATCGCTGGTCAGTTCTTCGCCGGACAGCCCGAATATGACTGGTTTCATGACTGGACCGAACTCCGAAATTCTCTCGCGGAAAAGGCTAGGTCAGCTTGGCATCACTGACAAGCGCGTCGCCCAGCCTCAAAGGTGAATCCTGTGCAAAACAGGCAAAAAATGGGCCGTGGAGCGATGCCCCGCTCCACGGCCGAATATGCCTTCATCCCCCAATGAAGGCAAATCCGCCTTTCGGCGATTATTTGACCACCATGCAATTCTCGCCAGCAGCTTTCAGCTTGGCGCATAATTGCTGGGCCGCCGCCGGATTGGCAGCGACTGCCTGCAGTCGATAAACCTTGCGTCCGCCTTCGGCAGCACCTTCAGCGATGCGGCGGTTCAGGCCCGAAAGAAAGCCAAAGCGTTTGCCCATCGCAGCCCAGGCCTGATCAGCCTTGGCGGAATCGCTGAACGCGCCGAGCTGGACGAAACCGGAACCTGCGGGAGCGGGGCCGGACTTGACCGGTGTTGCGCCGGGAGCTTGTTGCGGCGCTTGTGCGGCGGCCTTGGCCTTGGCAGGATCGATCGAGACTTCGACCTTCTTGCCCTCACTCGCGGCGAACGCAGAATCACCTTCGCCCTCAAATTTCTTGCCCTCGCGGTCGACCGGAGCGACTTTATAATCGCCTTCCTGTGCCGCAATCAGCTCACCATTGCCCGAAGCGCCGCCCGACTGGTTGCGCTGAAGCCAGTAGATACCGCCCACAATCGCTGCAAGAAGCGCCAACCCGGCCAAAACGAGCCCGGCGACTTTCAGCGGCGATGCGCTTTCTTCATATTCATAGCCCTCGGCGGTTTCGAGCCAGGGCAGACGATCGGGATCGTCAAGGCCCAAATCTTCGTCGCGATCGCTATCGGTCATCGCTTATATTCCCTCTGGTCACCTATACCGGGTTACATCTGCGTTGCGGCTTCAACACCCATCAATCGCAGCCCGTTTCGAATAACCTGCCCGACTTTATCTGCCAAGAAAAGCCTTGCACTGCTCAATTCTGGGGATTGTGCCAATATGAAGCGCTTGTCCGGCTGGTCGTTACCGAGGTTCCAATAGGCGTGGAAGGCTGCGGCCAGATCGCCAAGGAAGAAGGCGATCCGGTGCGGTTCGCCGGCTTTGGCGGCTGCCTCAACGATACGCGGTAGATTGGCGCATTCACGGATCAGTGCCAGTTCTTCGGCGCCGAGCAAATCGAGATGCTCGGCTTCGGGCTTGAAGCTCTCCTCCGCCTCTGCCTTACGCAATGTAGAGCAGATACGGGCATGCGCATATTGCACGTAAAAGACCGGATTGTCCTTCGACGCCTCGACGACCTTGGCAAAATCAAAATCCATCTGCGCATCGGCCTTGCGCGTCAGCATGGTGAAGCGGACAACATCCTTGCCCACTTCGCGCACGACATCGGCAAGCGTGACAAAATTGCCTGCCCGTTTTGACATTTTGATCGGCTCGCCACCGCGCAGCAGGCGCACCATCTGCACCAGCTTCACGTCGAATTCGACCTTGCCTTCGGTCAGCGCGATGACTGCTGCTTTGATGCGCTTCACCGTACCGGCATGGTCGGCACCCCAGATGTCGATCAGCCAGTCGGCGTCCTGCGCCTTCTGAAAGTGATAAGCCATGTCGGCACCGAAATAAGTCCAGCTGCCATCCGATTTGCGGATCGGGCGATCCTGATCGTCGCCAAACTGGGTTGATTTGAACAAGGGTAACGTCACCGGCTCCCAATCGGGATCGGGCTCACCCTTGGGCGGTTCGAGTTCGCCATCATAAACCAGCCCACGTTCGCGCAGAAAGGCTTCAGCCGCCTCGGGCTTCTTCGCGCGTTGCACTTCGGCTTCGGAGGCGAAGATATCGTGGTGAATGCCAAGCAAAGCTAGGTCCGAACGGATCATCTCCATCATCATCGCAACCGTGAACTGCCGGAAAAGAACCAGCCATTCGCTTTCGGGTGCCCCTACGAATTTGTCGCCATGTTCGGCAGCTAATTTCTGCCCGACCGGAACCAGATAATCGCCCGGATACAGCCCTTCGGGGATGTCACCGATATTCTCTCCCAGCGCCTCACGATAGCGCAAGTGCGCAGAGCGAGCGAGCACATCGACCTGCCCGCCGGCATCGTTGACATAATATTCGCGCGTCACCTTATAGCCTGCAAATTGCAGCAAATTGGCCAGCGCATCGCCCACTACAGCCCCACGGCAGTGGCCCATATGCATTGGGCCGGTGGGGTTGGCGGAGACATATTCGACATTGACGGTCTTACCGCTGCCAAGGCTGGAGCGGCCATAATCATCGCCTTGCGCTGCGATGGCCCGCAGTTCGCCAAGCCAGATCGATGCATCGAGTTTCAGGTTGAGAAAGCCGGGACCGGCAATCTCTACGCCAGTCACGCCCGCCACCTTTGCAAGCTCGGCAGCAATCGCTTCGGCCAAAGCGCGCGGATTGGTGCCTGCGGGCTTTGCCAAAACCATCGCGGCGTTGGTGGCCAGATCGCCATGCGACGCATCGCGTGGCGGCTCGACCGTCACAGCCTTGCGGTCGAGACCGCCCGGCAGGACACCAGCGGTTTCCAGCGCATCAAGTGCGGTATTCAGATGGGCGGCAAATTGGACAAAGAGGGTCACTTGGGTCTTTTCCTGATTATGGGGATGCGGCTGCGCAAATCTTGCAGCCCCCTAGTCCATGCCACGGAAAAGAAAAAGGGGGCCAAGCGGCCCCTTTCGGGCCCGCCCTTATCGGGTCACATTATATCGGAGTTGGTCTTCGGTCAGCTGAAAGCCAAGGAGAAGTTCGAAACTGGAGCGCTGGATAGCCGCACGCACTTCGGGATCGGCCATGGGATCCAATGCCGCATCGGCGTCGCCGGGCTTGCGCTTCTTGGTCAGTTTTTGAACAATTTCAGGCGGCAATGCTGCCGAAGCGGGATCGATATAGGCGGCACCCTTACCTGTGCTCGATGCCCGATATTGACCATCGGCAAAGTTCAGGGTCACTTGCCCGATCCGCTTTGCAACAACGGCGGTTCCGCCTTGCACGACCGTGGAAAAATAAGGCAGCGTCACCGAACGCGCGCCGCGCGCATCACTGCGCCGGGCCTGAACTTCAAAATCGGCAACCGAATAGATTTTGTCGCCGCCGCTATTGCACGACGGCCGCACCTTGGTGATCGACGCCACGACGTCAACCGAATCCGATGTCTGGGGAGCACCTTCCGCGAACAGCGTAATATCGCCGGTGCCATCTGCCACAGCAACCGTCGGGCAACCTGTGCGTGTCGCGGTAACGCCGACGCCCGATGAGACGTCCAATTCCCCGTCGCCCGCACAACCAGCCAAAGCCAGCGCCAGAAGGGAAGCGGAAATTGCGGTAATTCTCATCAAGGTGAAATCCTCTTGGGGCTATGGCTTGCTAGCCGTTTGATGCGTCTTTATCGGCGAGCACTATACAGTGCAACAAGGGAAAGGCCTTGGCCATTGGCTCCGGATTACCTAAATGACATTGCGCATGACTGAACAAACCGAACTCCGCCCCCGTCTCGACATCCTGCTTGCTGCCCCGCGCGGCTTTTGCGCAGGTGTGGACCGCGCCATCCAGATCGTCGAACAGGCGCTAGAACGCCACGGCGCACCGATCTATGTGCGGCATGAGATCGTGCACAATAAATTTGTCGTTGATAGCTTGCGCGCAAAAGGCGCAATCTTTGTCGACGAACTCGACGAAGTTCCGGCCAATGCCCATGTGGTGTTTTCAGCGCATGGCGTTCCGAAATCGGTGCCGGCAGACGCCCAAAACCGTGGCCTCGCCTATTTCGACGCCACCTGCCCACTCGTTTCGAAAGTGCATCGTCAGGCAGAACGTCAGGTAGAGGCAGGCCGCCACATTCTCTTTATCGGCCATAAAGGCCATCCCGAAGTGGTCGGAACATTTGGACAGGTGGCCGATGGCGCGATGACTTTGGTTGAAACCGAGGAAGACGCGGAAAAATTAGAGGTTTCGGATCCCGCAAATCTCGCATTTCTGACGCAAACGACGCTGTCGGTTGATGATACGGCGGAGATTGTAGCCATCCTGCAACGGCGTTTTCCGGCGATTGTCGGGCCGAAAGGCGAGGATATTTGTTACGCAACATCTAACCGGCAGGCTGCGGTCAAGGCAATTGCCAATCAGTGCGATCTGGTTCTGGTCATTGGCGCTCCAAATAGCTCCAACTCGCTCCGGCTGGTTGAGGTTGCGGAAAGAGCGGGCACTCCGGCGCGTCTCGTCCAGCGGGCAGAAGAAATCGATTTCGCCTGGTTGGACGGCGTAACGACCTTGGGCATCACGGCAGGTGCTTCGGCACCCGAAGTGCTGGTCCGGCAATTCATCGCCCGCATTTCCGAACAATATGATGTCCGCGAAAATCAGGTTGTGACAGCCGAGGAGAGCATCACTTTCAAGCTTCCCCGCGAACTTGCAACGGCTGCTGACGCGGCCTGATGGCGGTCTATACGCAAGTCAGCGCCGAGGCAGCAGCAGAATTGCTGGCACGCTATGATGTGGGAAAGCTCGTATCGTTGAAAGGCATCGCCGAGGGAGTGGAAAACAGCAACTACCTGCTGGAAACCGACCGTGCGCGCTTCATTCTGACGCTTTACGAAAGCCGCGTCGACCCGGCGGACTTGCCTTACTTCCATAATCTCCTAGCGCATTTGCATGCGGCGGGTTGTCCTGTCCCACGCTTTATCGACGATCGGGACGGCCGATGGCTGCAAGATGTAAGAGGCAAAAAGGCCTGCCTGATCGAATTCCTCCCCGGTATTTCGGTATCTGAGCCAACGCCAACACAGGCAGCGGCCGTCGGTAAAGCACTTGCCAAAATGCATATGGCGGTGGTGAATTTTGGCGAATTGAAGCCCAACCCGCTTGGGCAGAGCAGCTGGAAAGCACTGTTTGACCAGTGTGATCAAACCGCCGCAAATGCTTTGCAGGCCGGATTTGCTGGTGAAATCGCGCGTGAATGCGACTGGTTGTCTGAAAACTGGCCACCGAATTTACCTCAATGTGCGGTCCATACCGATTTGTTCCCCGATAATGTCCTGATTCGGGGCGATCAGGTCGGCGGGCTGATCGATTTCTATTTCGCCTGCACCGATTTCCGGGCCTATGATCTGGCGGTGACGCATGCTGCATGGAGCTTTACCGCCGACGGGCGGCATTATCTGGCCGATATCGGCACAGCGCTTCTTGAGGGCTATGGCGCGGTTATCCAGCTGACTGATGACGAAAAGCAAGCGCTCCCGGTCCTCGCACGCGGGGCCTCACTGCGTTTTCTGCTCACCAGACTCTACGACTGGATCAACACGCCCGTCGACGCGATGGTGACACGCAAAGACCCGCTGGCCTTTTATCATCGGCTGAATTTTTACAGAAATGCCGAAAGCAGTGCATTGTTCGGGGCGGCGTAATGAAGAAAGTCGAAATCTTCACTGATGGTTCTTGTAAGGGTAATCCCGGGCCCGGAGGCTGGGGGGCGGTTATCCGTTACGGCAAGCATGAAAAGGAAATATCAGGCAG
>JAGNSY010000132.1 GCA_017987825.1 Sphingorhabdus sp.
AAGGCAAAGGCGGCCCGATCGAACAGATCTGGGTCAGCGATGGCTTGAAATCCGGTTCGCTCGATTTCGTTCCCGATGAAGGCGACGGCTAGCTCGGGCAGATGTTCGAAAACCAGCTGATCCGGCGGGCGTTATATGAGGCCGCCCAGGCGCGGCCCGAAATCCATCTGCATATGCCGGCCGAGATTGCTTCTTCCAAAGCCGATGATGCGGGCGTCCGCGTCGAGCTAAAAAATGGCGATGTGTTGACCGGATCGCTGCTGGTGGTCGCCGAAGGACGGAAAAGCGTTTCACGTGACGCCGCTGGCATCCGTCTGACCGAATGGGATTATGCCCATGAAGCGATGGTGACGGCGATTTTCCACGAAAAGCCGCACAATCAGGTTGCTTACGAGATTTTTTATCCAACAGGCCCGTTCGCAATCTTGCCGATGCTCGATGACGAGGCGGGGCGACATCGTTCGGCGATTGTCTGGTCGGTTCCGCGCGCTGAAGCGCCTGTTTACAAGAAACTGTCACCACGCGGCATGGCGCATGAGATCGCAAAGGCGATGGGCGGGCTGCTCGGCGAAATCAAAATGAACGCGCCGGTCATGGGCTATCCGCTCAATTTCCAGCACGCCAACCGCATCACCGACACGCGCATGGTGCTGGTCGGCGATGCCGCGCACGGGATGCATCCGATTGCGGGGCAGGGGCTCAACCTTGGCCTACGCGATGTTGCCGCGCTGGCGCAGGTGGTGGTTGAAGGCATGCGGCTGGGTCTCGATCCGGGCGACTCGCAAATTCTCGAGCGATATACCCGCTGGCGCAGCCTTGACGTGCAGACGGTGATGATGGCGACCGACACGCTCAACAAGCTGTTCGGCATCCCCGGCAAAACCGCCTCTGCCGCCCGCCGCGTCGGCCTCGCCGCGGTTCAGCGCATGAAGCCGATCAAAAACTTCTTCATGGCTGAAGCGCGCGGCGAATCGGGCAATCTGCCCAAATTGCTGCAGGGTCTGCCGGTTTAGCTCGCCGTCACCGGAACCAGCCGAATTTCGACGCGGCGGTTTTCGGCGCGGCCTTCTTCGGTGGTGTTGCTCGCCTTGGGCTGGCTTTCCCCATATCCCTTGGTGGCAAGACGGGCGCTTTGAACCCCACGTCCGGTCAGATAGCTGGCGACGGTAGCTGCACGCTGTTCGGACAGGGTCTGGTTAAAGGCTTCCGAGCCAACCGAGTCGGTATGGCCCATCACGTCGACATAGGTTTTTTCATATTCCACCAATGTCGCACCAACCTTGTCGAGCGTCGCTCGGAACTCAGGCGACAGGTTGGCGCTGCCAAAAGCAAAGGTCACTTCGGACGGCATATCGAGCACCAGCTGATCGCCATCACGGACGACTTCGACGCCAGTCCCGGCAGTCTGTTCGCGGAGCTTCTTTTCCTGCTGGTCCATATAATAGCCGACGCCAGCGCCCGCGACCGCGCCGATGCCCGCGCCGAGGATCTTTTCGGTCCGGTCGCGCTTTCCGCCGATCAGGTCGCCCAGCAGATAGCCACCCAGAGCCCCACCAATGCCGCCGATGGCGGTTTTGGAAATGCGCTTTTCGCCGGTTTCAGGGTTGGTCGTGCAGGCGGTTACCGACATTGCTGAAATCAACAGCGCGATCGTAATTTTGGAACGACGGTTCATTGTATATTCTCCTGTTCTGTTGGGAGGACATGACCACAGTCGCGATGAACCTGATATTACAAAACTGGTAAAATCAGCCCCTGCCACGATAAGGCGCCACGCCCTGTTCGGGCAGCCAAAGGCCTTCGGGCGGCGCGCCTGACTGCCAGAAAACGTCGATCGGTATGCCGCCGCGCGGATACCAATATCCGCCAATGCGCAGCCATTTAGGCTTCATTTCATCAAACAGCCGCTGGCCGATGCCGACGGTGCAATCCTCGTGGAAGGCGGCATGGTTGCGGAACGCGCCCAAGAAAAGTTTCAGGGATTTGGATTCGACGATCGTCGCGTCAGGCGCATAATCGATCACGAGATGCGCGAAATCAGGCTGCCCCGTCACCGGGCAAAGCGATGTGAATTCAGGCGCTGCGAAGCGCACAAGATATAATGTGCCCGCGCGCGGGTTTGGCACATAGTCCAGTTCGGCTTGTTCGGGTGAGTTTGGCAGCGCGCTGGCTTGCCCCAGAAATTTGGGATTCGGTTTTTCAGTCATGCGGCTTGTCTAGCGCGTTGCACGGCCTATGTCATTCCCATGCACTATTCATTTGGCATTCAGCCGCCAGCCAACTGAAGGAAGGCAATGACAAAAAGTTTGCAGGGACGGGTGATTGCAGGCGCAGCGGCATTGCTTGCACCCGCAATGCTGTTCGCCCAGGATACCGGTGGCAGTCCGAATATTGGCACGTCGACCCCGCCCGAGTTACGCGACTTCCGGCTCGATACGCCTTCGCCCCGTCCGGCACCCGAGCAAAACCCGCCACAGCCTTCGTCCGAAGTGGCTCCTACGACATCAGCGCCTGCAACACGCCCCGCAGTCAGCGAGCGGAATACGCCAACTCAGGCGTCACCCCGACCGACTGATCGCCGCGCCGCGCCGCGCCAGAACGAAACACCGCCGTCGGAGGTCCGCCCAACTGTAACGGCAGAACCCGTAACAAGCGATACGGCGGCGGTATCTACCGATCCTGTCATTCCACCCGAAATTGCGGGCAGCGACAACGCACAGGCGGCTACTCCGATCGAAGAGAAGGCTGCGCCCCTCAATATTGTCTGGTTGGGCGCAGCAATCGCTGCGCTATGCGCGCTGGTAGCAGCTGCCCTGCTATTCCGTCGGCGGAAAAATCGGGCCAGACGGCCACGCGAAGTTGCGATTCCTTTACAGCAGCCTTCGCCACCGGCCCGACTAGACAAACCAAAGCCACTTGCTTCTTCTCCCTTGCCGCCAAACGCACCGACCAAGCTCGCAACGCCCCCCGGTCAGGAGCAGATTTTTGCCGAATTCAAGCCCGAAGCGGCCCAACTCAGCATCGCGAGTCTCTCGGTGACCGGTAAGCTAACGATCATCAACCGGGGGCAATTGCCTATCGATAATTTGCTTATGCGTTCGCACATGATCTCCGCCCAAAACGGCCAGCAAGAAGCGATTGCCGCGTTCCATGAAGCAAAAGGGGATGGCTCGCTGCAATCATTGGGGCCGCTCGCTGCTGGAGAACGGATCGACGCCGTGATCGAAATCCGTCAGCTCCGAACCGAGCTTTCCACCTTCCGCTGGACCGAGCGCGTATTTGTTGCGCCGATCATCCTGATCAATCTTGCCGGTCAGATTGAGGGTGCGGCGGTAGAGGCGCGTTTATCACAGCTGATCGGTCGGGAAGGTGACGGAACGACCCTACGCATGAAGCCGCTGCCCATTGATCGGGGCCCCAAACGCTTCACCGGTGTATCTGCCCGCCCCCTATTTGCGTGAAATTCCGGCTCTTAGCGCTCGACTAGCCCCGAAAAGCGGCATATCGTGCACTGCACAAGAATCGCTTCAAGCGGACAAAGTCGGACGAAAAGGGAACGGGCAAAATGGATTTACTGGTAAGCACCGAGTGGCTGGCGAAAGAATTGGGCGCTTCGGATCTGCGCATTGTCGATGCCACCTGGCACATGCCCGATGCGGGGCGGAATGCCGCTGCCGAATATGAAGGCGGCCATATTCCCGGCGCTGTTTTCATGGATCTTGCCGAAATCGCCGACAGCAACAGCAGCTTGCCCAACATGCTGCCCCCGCCCGAAAAATTCGCCAGCCGCATGCAATCGCTGGGCCTTGGCGATGGCAGCCGCATCGTCGTCTATGATGACAGCGTCTTCAAATCGGCGACCCGTGCCTGGTGGATGCTGACGCTGTTCGGCGCGCATGATGTGGCCATTCTCGATGGCGGCCTCGCCAAGTGGAAAGCCGAAGGTCGCCCGCTCGAAAATGGCAAACCCTCGTTGCGCCATCGCCATTTCACTGTCTGGAAAGACGATAGCGGCGTCAAGACCAAAGCCGACATGCTCGCCAATCTGCACAGCAAGGATGCCGTGGTCGTCGATGCTCGCGGTGCCGGTCGTTTTACCGGCGAAGAAGCCGAACCGCGCCCCGAAATGGCGTCAGGCCACATCCCGGGCAGCCGTAATCTGCCTTATTCGAACCTCTTCAACGCTGACGGCACCTGGAAACAGGGTGCCGCATTGGAAGCCGCCTTTGCCGAAGCAGGGGTCGATCTCGACAAACAGATGATCACAACCTGTGGGTCGGGCATGACCGCCGCTGTCGTGCTGTTCGGCGCCCGCCTGACCGGCAAGAAAGACGTCGCATTGTACGACGGCAGCTGGAGCGAATGGGGCCTCGACCCCGACACCCCCAAGGAAACCGGCGCGGCCTGAGCCGCTAGCCAGCCGAAGCAGCCCTGATGTTAAGCGCTTGATGCCAAGCGCGAATCGTTGCATCTTGCCAATGGGGAAGATGAACAGGGAGAGAACATCATGGCTGCTGTCGGCCAAACCCCCATTGCGCCCTATACGGTCGCCAATAATCTGACCTTTGCAGACCTGCGCGCCGCCGTTGCTGCGGGCTGGCGCGATTTTGCCGCCTTTCCCGCGTTCGGGCTGTTCTTCGCGGCCTTTTACGCGATTGGCGGGGCGGTGCTGGTCTATGGCTTGGTCAAGCTGGGCGAAGGCGCGTGGTCGATACCGTTGATCGCCGGATTTCCGATCATCGCGCCCTTTGCCGCTGTCGGGCTTTACGAAGTCAGCCGCAGGCGGCAGGCGGGATTACCTATCAGCTGGCGGTCGATTATCTGGGCGCTGCGCGGGCGCGGCGATGATCAGGTGCTGATGGTGGCCGGGATTGTCTTTGTTGCCTTCAGTTTCTGGATGATCCTGGCGCATGGCATTTTCGCGATCTTCATGGCCGAATCGGGCATTGGCGGCGAGAATATCGAAATGCTTCTTCAGCCCCTCGCCATCGCCATGTTGCTCGTTGGCAGCGTCGTGGGCGCGCTGTTCGCTTTCGCGCTCTATGCCATCACGGTGATGAGCCTGCCGATGCTGTGCGACAAGGATGTCGATTTCATCACCGCGATCATAGTCAGCCTCGGCACGATCCGGTCGAACAAGGCGGTGATGATCGGCTGGGCGGCGTTCATCTCGATCAGTTCATTCCTCGCAATGCTGCCCGCCTTTTTGGGCCTGTTCGTGGTGCTACCGGTGCTCGGCCATGCAACCTGGCATCTCTATTGTCGCGCCGTCGATGGGGCCGCACTCGACAGCGCCGGGGCTTAGCGGCTATCGAACGCCTATGGCCGAACCCAAACATCCGCAGAAACCCGATACCAAGATCATCACCGGAGGGCGCCGCAAGTCGTTGACCGGAGCAGTGGTCAACGCGCCAGTCTGGCGGGCAAGCACGCATCTTTATGATGATGTCGCGGCACTCGACGAAGGCGACAAGACTAATGAGGATGGCCGTTTCTTCTATGGCCGCCGCGGTGCCCCGACCCAATGGTCGCTTTCCGAGGCACTGACCGAGCTTGAACCCGGCGCGCATGGCACGATGCTCTACCCCTCGGGCGTTGCCGCGATTGCTGGCGCGCTGCTGTCGGTGCTGCAGCCGGGCGATGTGCTGTTGATGAGCGACAACGCCTATGATCCCAGCCGCAGTTTTGCGCAGGG
>JAGNSY010000133.1 GCA_017987825.1 Sphingorhabdus sp.
GGATCGGGCATCGACGCGCCGTGCAGCACGCGCAGCAAGGCCATATCGCAGCATTCGAGCGGAAGGCTTGCCTGCCGGACTTCCTCATGCCCCTTCAGCAGCAATTGCCAGAGGCGATGGAGCAACGGGAAAGACAGGCGCCCTGCCCATTCGTCAATCTGTGCACGCGCCTCTTCGGGCAACGCCGCATCAGCAGGGCTGCCAATCTTGGCGAGCGTCACCAGATGCACTTCGCGCAGTAGTCCGGCGAGCGTCGCGGCGGGTTCTACACCGAGTTGATACTGGCTCCGCGCTTCTTCAAGCACCGCTTGCGAATTGCCTTCGAGCAAAAGGCCGAACAACCTGCGCACCGCTGCCCGATCCGAAAGGCCCAGCATATTGCGCACCTGCGCCGCTTCGACGCGCGCCTCAACGCCGCTATCATCGGCAGCCAGATCGGCATGCGCGATCGCCTGATCGAGGATCGACAGGCCATCGCGCACCGAGCCCTCAGCTGCCTGTGCGACGAGGCGCAAAGCCTCAGCTTCCGCCGAAACACCCTCTTTTCCGCAGATTTCAGCAAAATGGGTTGCGAGCATTTCTGCCGGAATACGTTTGAGGTCAAACCGCTGGCAGCGCGATAAGACCGTAATCGGAACCTTGTTGACCTCGGTCGTCGCGAACAGGAACTTCACATGCGCGGGTGGTTCTTCCAATGTCTTGAGCAACGCGTTGAACGCGTTTTTCGACAGCATGTGAACTTCGTCGATAATGTAGATTTTGTAGCGCGCAGAGACCGCTGCGTAACGCACTGCCTCGATAATCTCGCGGACATCGTCCACGCCGGTGTGGCTGGCGGCGTCCATTTCGATCACGTCAATATGGCGTCCTTCGGCGATTGCGCGGCACGGCTCACACACGCCGCAGGGCTCAATGGTCGGCCCGCCCTGCCCGTCCGGCCCGATGCAGTTCAGCGCCTTGGCAATCAGACGTGCGGTCGAGGTTTTCCCTACCCCGCGCACCCCGGTCATCAAAAAGGCATGCGCCAGTCGGCCGCGTTTGATTGCATTGCCCAGCGTCTGCACCATTGCATCCTGGCCAATCAGTTCGGCAAAGTTCTGCGGGCGATATTTGCGCGCCAGCACCCGATAGGGCGATGCCGCAGCGGCCTTCGGTGCCTCAGACAGACCCAGCCCCAAGGCATCTTCGGGCATATCCGGATCGCGCATGGCAAAGCCGGGTTCGTCGAGCGCCGAAGGGGGTGAATCGTCCATATGCATCCGATAGGCCCGACTGATTATTTTGTCGAAGGGCTATTTCAGTTGCGCGCCAACCGGCGGGCAAAATGCGCCTGCACCGCGCTCGCCACCGCACGCGCGACCTTTTGCTGCCCGTCCTTCGACGACAGGAAGGCGGCATCATCAGCGTTGCTTATATAGCCGGTTTCGAAAAGCACTGACGGTGTATCGGGCGCCTTGAGCACAATGAAGGACGCAAATTTATGTGATTTTTCCCGCAACATCATATTGGGCTTGGCTTCGCGGATCAGCAATTTGGCGAAACTGGCCGATACATTCATCGTTTCGCGTTGCGTAAGATCGATCAAGATCGAGGACACTTCCTGATCCTGCCCGCCCAGATTGACGCCGTTTAATACATCCGCCTTGTTTTCCCGCGCGGCAAGCCGTTGTGCCTCGCGGTCGGAAGCCACTTCGGACAAGGTATAAACCGTGCCACCCCTCGCCTCCTGATTTTCGGCAGCATCCGCATGAATGGACAGGAAGAGGTTCGCTTTCATCTTTCGGGCAAGGCCATAGCGATCCTGCAAAACGAGGAAGCTGTCACCATCGCGGGTCAGCGCCACACGCACCCGACCGGTATCGACAAGTTCGTCGCGAATGGTGCGGGCGATTGCAAGCGTCACGTCCTTTTCGCGTTTGCCGGTCAGCGGATTGATCGCCCCCGGATCATGCCCTCCATGCCCGGCGTCGATCACAACCAATGGCAGCCGGGCATCGGCGGGTCCAAATATTCGGGGCATTCCGCGCGCCACGCCCTTGCCGATGGATGCTGTCACCTCATATCGACGCTTGGGCGGCTCTGAGCGGAATGAGTGGATGACCTTGCTGAAAACCGTGCGAAGCAAGCCTTGTTCAGCCGACGGCGCGGCGACCGGCTGCGCCGCTACAATCAGAAGTGCAAAGAATGCGCTGAACATCATCAAACCGGCTTTTGCGCAAAATAGGACAATCGGTCGAGGGAATTTTTCGCAGCCGCCACTTGCCCGCCTGACATAGCGGTGCTAGCACGCAAGCTCGGTGCTATATCTTTGATAAGTATAGTCCGCCAAGACGCCGAACAGACTGACTTTTCGGCATAAAACAGGTTGATGTTGCATGTGGCATGAAATTTCCCCTTCCACCGTCCCGACAGGGTTCGGTGCGTTGGCGGCAAATTACGCCCGCGCGAATTGCGCCCGCGGTGCCCTTGCAGCAGACACATTCGTACATTCCCCGTCATCGAAATCAGCAGACAGGAAAGTCCTGACTGCGATCGATGCCGGACCACTTTCAGAAAATATGGCCCCTATATTCCTGCTAAAAGCGGAACAATGGGAGGCTCGGAGAATTTATAATGAAAACGCGCATGCTCATCGACGCGCGCCACCGGGAGGAGACCCGCGTAGCCGTCGTAAAAGGGAACACGATTGAGGAATTCGACTTTGAGTCGGCTGAACATAAGCAGCTCAAGGGAAACATCTATCTAGCCAAGGTTACCAGAGTCGAACCGTCGCTGCAGGCGGCGTTTGTTGACTATGGCGGCAACAGGCACGGTTTCCTTGCTTTCAGCGAAATCCACCCGGATTACTACCAGATCCCGAAAGAGGATCGCGAACGCCTGCTGGCTGAAGAAGCCGCAGCAGCAGCCGAAGAGGCCGCCCTGCGCGAACAGGAAGAAGCCGAGGAAGACGAGCCGTCGGGCATCATGCGTTCTGAAGCGCATGACGAGGAAGACCCGGATTTCATCGAAGTCGAAAGCGACGACCGCATCGATACGATCGACATCACCGAAGGCGAAGAGCCCGATCTTGAAGCCAATGGCGAGGAATATACCGAACGCGATGCATCATCCGATGCCGAAGACGATGGTGATGGCCGCAAGGATCAACGCGGTCGCCGTCGTCGCGGACGTGGCGGCAGAGGCAGCGCGCCGAAAGCGAGCGATGAAGCCCGCGCCAAGCGCCTGAATCTGCGCCGCCGCTACAAGATCCAGGATGTGATCCACCGGCGTCAGGTGCTGCTGGTGCAGGTCGTTAAGGAAGAACGTGGCAATAAGGGGGCCGCACTAACCAGCTATCTCAGCCTCGCAGGCCGCTATTGCGTGCTCATGCCCAACACCAGTCATGGTGGCGGGATCAGCCGGAAGATTTCAAGCGCATCCGACCGCAAGCGGCTGAAATCGATCATTTCGGATTTGAGCTTGCCCGCAACGATGGGCTGCATCATCCGCACGGCTGGTCTTGCCCGCACCAAGCCCGAAATCAAACGCGACTTTGATTATCTCGCCCGCCTGTGGGACGAAATTCGCGAACGCACGCTGAGGGGTGCGGCGCCGATGCTGATCCATTCGGACAGCGATCTGGTGAAGCGCGCAATCCGTGATATCTATAACAAGGACATCGATGAAGTCTTTGTGGAGGGTGCTGAGGGCTACAAGGCAGCGAAGGACTTCATGAAGCTGCTTATGCCCAGCCACGCGAAGCGGGTGCAGCATTATTCCGATCCTGTTTCGCTGTTCCAGCGCCACGGCGTCGAGGATCAGCTGAACGCGATGTACAATCCGGTCGTCCAGCTGAAATCTGGTGGCTATATCGTCATCAACCCGACCGAAGCGCTGGTTTCGATCGACATCAACTCGGGCCGCTCGACCAAGGAACATGGTATCGAGCAAACCGCGCTCGCCACCAACCTTGAAGCCGCGCGCGAAATCGCGCGCCAGTTGCGCCTGCGCGACATGGCCGGGCTGGTCGTGATCGACTTTATCGACATGGATCACCATTCGAACGCCCGCAAGGTCGAGCGCGCGATGAAGGAAGCGCTGAAGAACGACCGCGCACGCATTCAGGTTGGCCGCATCTCCAGCTTTGGTCTGATGGAAATGAGCCGCCAGCGCTTGCGCACCGGCGTGCTTGAAGCGTCAACGCGCGTCTGCCCGCACTGTGAAGGCACCGGGCTGGTTCGTACGGCTTCTTCGTCAGCGCTGTCTGCACTCCGCCTGATCGAGGAAGAGTCGGCACGCGGCCATGGCAGCCAGATTTCGCTGCAGGCCAGCCAGGAAGCGACGATCTACATCCTCAACAACAAGCGCGCCGAACTCGCCGAGATCGAGGAACGCTATCACGTCAATGTGGAAGTGCTTCCCAATGGCGAAATCGAAGGCGCGAAGATGGTTGTGACCGCTAGCGGCCCGCGCCCCGAACGCCCAGCCATCCCTGCACCGATTGTCGATTTCGATGACGATGATGACGATATCGAGGAAATCGACGACGAAGTCGAAATCGACGAGGTCGAGGAACGTGCCGACGAAGGCAGTCGTGAAGATCGCAACGGCAAGCGCAAGCGCCGTCGGCGTGGTCGCCGCGGTGGACGCAATCGCGAACGCGATGAGCAGTCAGGCTCGGCTGAAGAAGGTGCCGAACGCGACGTGCAGGACGCAAACGAGCAGGAAGCCCGCGACGACACCACCGAGGCCGAACCGACACGCAAACCGCGCCGTTCGCGCGGTGGGCGCCGGAAAGTGGCAGGCGATGCCGAACCGGTTGCTGAAGAAACAGCAGTAGAGTTCGTGACTGCCGAAGCAGAACCGCCGGTAGAAGAAGCGGCACCAGCAAAACCGAAACGGGCAAGCCGCAAGGCCAAAACCGCTGAGGTCGTCGAAGTCGTTGCTGACGCTGCGCCTGCCGAACCGGTAGCTACCGAGCCAGAAGTCGCTGAAAAGCCCAAGGCACGCCGCAAACCCAAGGCAAAGGCAGACGCCGAAGCACCCGTGGTGGAAGAAGTCGCGCCGGAACCCGCCAAAAAGCCGCGTCGTGCCAGTAAGAAAGCTGACGCTGAGCCCAAGGTAGAAACCTCTGCCGAAGAGGATTCAGATGAATCCGGTGATGGACCACGTCGCGGATGGTGGCAGCGCACTTTTGGTTGATTTTCCGAACCCGGCCCGACGTCGCATTAAGTGCGCCAATCGGGCCGGGACGGGATCGGCTTCATCCGCCATTCATCGCCGCAAGCGCATCGCATGAACATGTTTGAGGGCGAACGGGTGTTTCGACATATTTCGAAGCTGGTGGCGGCGATTGCTGCGACGGCATTGTGCCTGCAACCCGCTTATGCCCAATCGATTCTACGCGACGCCGAAACCGAGGCCTTTTTTGATGAAATCTCGGAACCGCTGATCAGGGCCGCCGGGCTCAATCCGACCAATGTTGATGTCGTCTTGATCAACGATAAATCGATCAACGCGTTCGTCGCAGGTGGCCAAACGGTTTATCTGCACAGCGGCCTGATCCATGCCGCGACGACAGCCAATGAAGTTCAGGGCGTCATAGCGCACGAACTCGGCCATATCGAAGGCGGCCATGTCATCCGCTATAGCGAAGGTCTGGAAAAGGCAGGCACCATTTCCAT
>JAGNSY010000134.1 GCA_017987825.1 Sphingorhabdus sp.
AAGGGCTGCCGCGCTGGCACGAACTGGTCAGTGCGGCGGCCCCCTTTTCGGGCGAAGCGGAAATGGCGCCCAGCACGATCATCTATACATCGGGCACCACCGGCAGGCCGAAGGGCGTCCGCCGCGCGGCCTTCACACCGGAGCAGGCAGAGGCGGTCAACACCATGCTTGGCTGGTCCTATGGTTATACCGACGTGCTGGCGGGCAAGCGCGATCCGGCGACGATTACCACCGCGGTGATCGGCCCGGTCTATCACAGCGCGCCCAACGCCCATTCGTCCTTCTCGATCCGCGTTGGCGCAAATGTCGTCATCTGCCCGCGCTTCGATGCAGAGGCATTGCTCGCCCTGATCGAAAAGGAGCGGATCACGCATCTCAATATGGTGCCGATCATGTTCAACCGGCTGCTGCGCCTGCCCGAAGAGGTGAAGCGCAAATATGATCTGTCGAGCCTCGAATATGTCACCCATGCCGCCGCCCCCTGTCCGCCGCCGGTCAAGCGCGCAATGATCGAATGGTGGGGACCGGTGATCTGGGAATATTATGGCTCGACCGAAATGGGCAATGTCACCTGCCTGTCGTCGGAAGAATGGCTGGCGCATCCGGGTTCGGTCGGGCGCGTGCAGCCCGGTGTGACGCTGCGCGTGGTCGACCCGGAAGGGAATGATGTGCCGCCCGGCACCATTGGCGAGGTCATCGGCAAAGGCCGGCACGGTACCAACTTCACCTACCAGAATTCGCCGGAAAAGCGCGCCTCGATGGAGAAATACGGCCTGATCACCCCGGGCGACATGGGCTATTTCGACACCGACGGCTTCCTCTATCTGTGCGACCGCATCAACGACATGATCATTTCAGGCGGCGCAAACATCTATCCCGCCGAGATCGAGGCCGAACTGCACAAGCTGTCTGGCGTCGCCGACTGCGCGGTATTCGGCATTCCCGATGAGGAATTTGGCGAAAGCGTGATGGCGGTGGTGCAACCGATGCCGGGAGCTTCGCTGACGCCCGAAGGGCTGCAGGCGGAACTCAAAAAAGTCCTCACCGGTTACAAGGTGCCGCGCCGGATCGATTTCGCCGACAGCCTGCCGCGCGAGGATTCGGGCAAGATATTCAAGCGCAAGCTGCGCGAACCCTTTTGGGAAGGACGGGAGCGGAGAATATGAGCGAAGCGATACTCGAACCGGAACTGCCGATCATCGATCCGCATCACCATTTGTGGGATTGGCGATCGCGCCTGCCCTTCTTGCCCGCAGAAATGTCGCACCCGTTTGAGGCCATCCTGCGGCAGTCGCCGCGCTACCTGCTCGACGAGTTGCTCGCCGATACCGGCAGCGGGCATAATGTAATCGGCACCGTCTATGTCCAGTGCGGCGCCTTTTACCGCGCTGACGGGCCGGAGGCGATGCAGCCGGTGGGCGAGACTGAGTTCGTCAACGGTGTCGCCGCGATGGCAGCAAGCGGCATCTATGGCCCGACCCGCGCCTGTGCAGGCATAGTCGGCCATGCCGATCTGGGGCTGGGCGATGCGGTGGCCGAAGTGCTCGACGCGCATCTTGCCGCAGGCGGCGGACGTTTTCGCGGCATCCGCCATATGATGGCACATGATGATGACAATGCAGTGCTGGGTCCGCTCGCCCATGCAGCGCCAAATCTATGCGGGTCGCCGCAGGTGCATGCAGCCGTGAAGCATTTTGCCAAGCGCCAGCTCTCGCTCGATATCTGGGTGGTCGAACCGCAATTGCCCGAAGCCGTCGATCTCGCGCGCGCTTTCCCCGATGTGCCGATGGTGATCGACCATGTCGGCACGCCGGTCGGGCTGGGGCGCTATGCCGGTAAACGCGACGAGCGTTTTGCGGGCTGGAAAGCCAGCATGGCCAGCCTCGCCGAACTGCCCAATGTGCATATCAAGCTCGGTGGCCTCGGCATGCCCTTCCCCGGTTTTGAGGGCTTGGGGCCCGATGTGCGTCCGTCGTCCGAAACGCTGGCGGCCGCTTGGCAGCCTTATATCGAAAGCTGCATCGAACTGTTCGGCGCCAACCGTTGCATGTTCGAAAGCAACTTCCCTGTCGATCGCTGGGGCGCCGATTATCCGACATTGTGGAACGCCTTCAAGCGGATCGCGGCGGGCGCGTCTGCCGACGAAAAGGCAGACCTGTTTGCGGGTACCGCCACCCGTTTCTATCGACTGGAAGGATTGGCATGAAAGCCCTGCGCTATTTCGGCGAACGCGATATCCGGCACGACAGCATGGAGGATCCGAAGCTCGAATCCGACCGTGATGCCATCGTCCAGATGACCGCCTGTTCGATTTGCGGCAGCGACCTGCATATCTATCATGGCCACGGCTTTTCCGAGGATAAAGGCTTCTGCGTCGGCCATGAAGCTGTGGGCGAAGTCGTTGAAGTCGGCCGCGCGGTGACACGGGTGAAGGTAGGCGACAAGGTGATGATGCCTGCGGCGGTCGGCTGCGGGGCCTGCCGGTCCTGCCTGTCGGGCGTGGTCAACAATTGCGAGAACAATGCGAGCGGCTGCTACGGTCTTTCGGCACGGCTGCAGGGCGTACAGGCGGAAGCCTTCCGTGTGCCCGCTGCCGACATGAACGCGGTCAAAATCCCCGAAGGCATTAGCGAAGACCAGGCGCTGATGATGACCGACGCGATGGCCACCGCATGGTTCGGTGCGCGCAACGCCGATATCCGCCCCGGCAGCAGTGTTGGCGTGATCGGGCTTGGCCCCATCGGATTGATGACCGTCGAAGCCGCCTTCGTGATGGGCGCGCATATCGTTTACGCCATCGATCCGATCCCCGAGCGGCGCGCGCTGGCTGAAGCCGTTGGCGCAATCGCGCTCCACCCCGACGAGGCGATGGAGCGGATGAAGGAGGACACCAAAGGCCGCAAGCTCGATTGCGTGGTCGAGGTGGTTGGCAGGGACGCAACGGTCGATTTCGCGCTGCGCTGTGTGCGGGTGCGCGGGACGGTTTCTGTTATCGGCGTGCAGCAATCCCGCCGCTTCCCTTTCCCGCTCGAACGCGCCTTTGCCGGTGGCCTGACCTTTCGCGTCGGCACCTGTTCGGTTCCCGAGGAACTGCCTGCGCTGTTCCCGCTGATCCAGTCAGGACGGCTCAAGCCCGAACGCTATATCAGCCACCGCCTCCCATTGAGCCAGGGCGCCGACGCCTACAGCCTGTTCGACCGGCGTGAAGCGGGGGCGCTGAAGATGGTGCTGGTCCCCTGACTCCTTGCCCCTTGCCGCTAGGCGGCAGGAGCGTCTAACAGGGCGGCATGACCAGCCTCAGCTTCGTTCAGCGTTCGATCCTCGGCCAGACCTGGCAATGGCGGGGTGGCCGGGCTGATGCAGGCGATCCCGATTTCACGCCGGACGATCTGGTGACCCAGTTGTTGCTGGCACGCGGCGTGGCGCGCGACGATCTGGAACGGCACCGCAACCCGACATTACGCGGCTTCATGCCCGACCCCTCAATCTTCCGCGATATGGATGCCGCAGCCGAGCGGCTGGCCGATGCTGTAGAGCGCGGCGAGCAGTTGACTGTCTATGGCGATTATGACGTCGACGGCGCGACCAGCGCAGCGTTACTGATCCGGCTTTTCGGCGAACTGGGACATGCGGCAGGCTATTATATCCCCGACCGGCTGCTCGAAGGCTATGGGCCATCTGGCGAGGCGCTGGTCCGCTTGGGCGATGCTGGCAACAAGCTGGTCGTCACCGTCGATTGTGGCGCAATGGCCTATGACGCACTCGCGCAGGCACGCGATGCGGGCATGGAGGTGATCGTTGTCGACCACCATAAATGCGCCGCCGAACTTCCTGCAGCCTTTGCGCTGGTTAATCCCAATCGCCTTGACGAGATCGACGAAGCCGCAGCACATGGCCATCTGGCCGCCGTCGGTGTCGCCTTCCTGCTCGCCGCCGCCATCGTTCGTGTGCTACGCGGGAGGGGCTATTTTGCTGAGCGGCCCGAACCACGGCTAATGGACCTTCTCGATATCGTTGCACTTGGGACCGTCGCCGATGTGGCGCAACTGAAAGGCCTCAACCGTGCCTTTGTCGCGCAGGGTCTGAAGGTTATGTCGGCGCGGCGCAATGTCGGGCTCAACGCGCTTGCGTCCGCAGCAAGGCTCAACCGCGCGCCGACCTGTTCGGACCTTGGCTTTGCGCTGGGGCCACGCATCAATGCGGGCGGGCGCGTCGGCAAGTCCGATCTGGGCGTCCGTTTGCTGACGACGGCGGACCCCGAAGAGGCGCGCCTGATCGCGCAAGAGCTTGACCGGCTAAACGAAGAACGCCGCGCGATCGAGGCGCAGGTGCAGGAAGCCGCCGAAGCCGCGATGGCGACCCAGCACAACCGCGCCGTGGCGCTGGTTTCGGGCGAGGGCTGGCATCCGGGCGTGATCGGCATCGTCGCCGGGCGCATCAAGGAGAAGTTCGGCAAGCCCGCCATTGTCGTTGCGGTCGATGCCGACGGCACAGGCAAAGGATCGGGGCGTTCGATCAGTGGGGTCGATCTGGGTGCCGCGATCATTTCGGCGCGCGAAGCCGGGTTGCTGGTAGCAGGCGGCGGACATGCGATGGCGGCAGGGCTGACGATAGAGGCGGGCAAGATCGACGCGTTATCCGAATGGCTCGACGAGCGGCTGGCAGGCGATGTTTCGCGCGCGAGTTCGGACAAATCCCTATCGATCGACGCAATGGTCAATCCGCGTGGATTGAGCCCCATGTTGATAGAGGCCTTCGAAGCAGCCGGCCCCTATGGCACCGGCTGGCCCGGACCGCGCGTCGTGACCGGGCCGGTGCGCATCGTCAAATGCGACATTGTTGGCAAGGATCATGTCCGCGCGATTGTGTCGGGTGACGACGGGGCGTCGTTCAAAGCGATGGCTTTCAGGCAGGGCGAAAGCGCGATGGGGCAGCAATTGCTCCACGGCGAACGCGGCCAGAAATACTGGCTCGCCGGGCGCGCGCGGCTTGACGATTGGGGGTCGACGCCCAAGGCAGAATTGCACATCGACGACGTCGCACTCGCCTGACCTCTGCGGGCGGCGGAAATCTTTGAAATCGGGCAAACTCGGTCCTTGACGAGCGCAAATCGAATCCGTAAAGGCGCGCTTCCATCTTCGATGGCCCCTTCGTCTAGCGGTTAGGACGCGGCCCTTTCACGGCTGAAACACGGGTTCGATTCCCGTAGGGGTCACCAACTTCCTTCATTGTTGGACTAACCCGTGTCGTTTTTTTGCGGCGACATCTGCGATGCTGATTTCACGTGGTTCGATTCCCGTAGGATTGCAATTTGGGCTTCCACAGAAGTTCTGATGCGACCGGATGGCATTTCGGTGATACCTGTAAGACACGCACTGCGGCGCCAGTCTGCATCAGGCGGCTTCCGCTCCGTCGATATGCAATACACCCAGTTCCAATGCGAGCGTCACCATGTGCGTTCGATTTCTCGCTCGCAGCTTCAATCGAACATTTTCGATGTGCCGTTCGACCGTTCTGGGTGCTATTCCGATCTCTTGGGCAGTCTCTTTTGCTGATAATCCTTGGGCTACCCATTCCAGAACCTGTTGTTCCCGCGCCGTAAGTGCAGGAACTCCGCTTTGCGGATCAATATGCAACACAGTGTTATCCTTTTCG
>JAGNSY010000135.1 GCA_017987825.1 Sphingorhabdus sp.
TCGCGAAGGACGCGCAGAAGACCGATGCCGCGCTCGGCGCCAAGGGACTGCTGCTCGATCGCACGGCGACGATCAACGCCAAGCCCGAACTCGAAATCTATGCCGACGATGTCAAATGCGCGCATGGTTGCGCGATTGGCCAGCTCGACGAAATGGCTTTGTTCTATGCGCAGCAGCGCGGCCTGCCGATGGCAGAGGCGCGCAACCTGTTGATGCAGGCCTTTGTGGCTGAGGCCTATGGCGCGATTGGCGATGCCAAATGGCAAAAGCATATGATTGGCTATGCCGAGTCGGCGCTGCGGGGAACGTTCTGATGGCGATCGTTTCCGAACGCGCGCTCGGCCGCTGGGAAAATGAGGGCGGCGGGCTGGTTCGCGAGTTGCGCGAGCAATTCCCGGGCGTCCGCGATTGGCACTATCTCGATACTGCCGCGACCGCGCAAAAGCCGCAGGCGGTGATTGATGCCGTTAGCCGCGCGATGGGTGAGGATTATGCCACCGTCCACCGCGGCGTCTATGCCCGCTCTGCCAATATGACCTTGGCCTATGAAGCGGCGCGGCGGCGGGTGGCGGAGTTTGTCGGTGGCAAGGAAGACGAGATCGTCTTCGTGCGCGGCGCGACCGAGGCGATCAACCTCGTGGCGCACAGCTATCCGAAAAAGGGCCGTGTGCTGCTCAGCCAGCTCGAGCATCACAGCAATATCGTGCCGTGGCAGCTTGCCGGATATGAGGTCGATGTATGCCCGCTGACCGCCGATGGGTGCATCGATCTGGACGCTGCCGAGGCGATGCTCACCCCGGAACATGTTATTGTATCATTTGCACATGTTTCCAATGTGTTAGGCTCAGTTCTCGACGTAAAACGCGCATCACGCATGGCCCATAACGTAGGTGCGGTGATTCTGATTGACGGCTGCCAGGCAGTCCCGCGCCTGCCCGTCAACGTTGCCGATCTTGACTGCGATTTCTACGTCTTTTCCGGCCACAAGCTCTATGGCCCAACCGGAATCGGCGCTTTGTGGGCGCGCAAAGAGCTGCTCGACGCAATGCCGCCCTACCAAGGAGGCGGCTCGATGATCGACCGGGTGACCTTCGCAAAAACCACCTATGCCCCCGCACCTACACGGTTCGAGGCTGGTACGCCCGCCATTGTCGAGGTGATGGGGCTGCGCGCGGCGATCGACTATGTCGATGCCATCGGGCTGGACGCCATCCACACACACGAAACCGAACTGGTGCGCCAGACGCGCGAGGCGCTGCGGTCGATCAATTCGATCACGCTGCATGGATCTGACGATGCGGCGGGGATCGTCTCCTTCTCGATGGAAGGGGTGCATCCGCACGACATCGGCACCATATTGGACGAGGAAGGCGTGGCAATCCGCGCTGGCCATCATTGCGCACAACCGCTGATGGAGCATCTGGGCGTCCCCGCCACCGCGCGGGCGAGCTTTGGGATTTACAATGATGAAAGCGACGTCGCGGCCTTGGTCCGCGGCCTTGAACGGGTGAAGAGGATCTTCGGATGAGCGACCAAATCCGGATTGAAGAAGTCGATAGCGTTGCGCCGCCGCCCAAGGCGCGTGTCGAAGACGTTGAAAGCCCTGCTGAAAAGCTGGAGCGCAAGAAGGACTATCTCGAGGGGTTCCTCGCCCAGAAACCTGCGCCGGTTGCTGCAGAGGGGGACGAGGCGCTGCAAGAGGCCGTGATCGCCGCGCTCAAGGAAATTTACGACCCCGAAATCCCGGTCAACATCTACGATCTTGGCTTGATCTATGGCGTCGAGATCAATGGCGGCCATGCGATGGTGACAATGACACTGACGACGCCGCATTGCCCGGTTGCCGAAAGCATGCCCGGCGAGGTAGAACTGCGCGTCGGTGCCGTGCCCGGAATCGGCGATGCGGAGGTTGCGCTGGTCTGGGATCCGCCATGGGGGCCTGACAAGATGACCGATGAGGCGCGGCTGGAGCTTGGAATGTTATGACTACAGAAACCAAAACCCGCCGCCCGCTGCCCGCCGCTGTCACGCTGACACCAGCGGCCGAGGACCGTGTCGCCGAATTGATGCGCAACGCTCCAGAGGGCACCATAGGCGTCAAGCTGTCGACCCCGCGTCGTGGCTGTTCGGGGCTGGCCTATTCGGTCGATTATGTCAGCGAAGCCAATGCCTTTGACGAACGCATCGAAACCCCCGGCGGCACCTTCTTCATCGACGGCGGATCGGTGCTCTATCTGGTCGGTTCGATAATGGACTGGCAGGAAGACGAATTCACCGCCGGTTTCGTGTTCAACAACCCCAATGCCACCGGCAGTTGCGGTTGCGGCGAAAGCTTTACCGTCTGATCAGAATTTCCGGCTGAATCGCAACGCCAAGCCGACGTCATCGGGCGCGGTTTCGATATGGCCGGGTTCTTTGCGCCAATAGGCATTGGCCGACAGATAGCCGCCCGCAACAGGTGCCGCATAGGCCGCTTCGATATCACGCTCCTGACCCGTCGGTGCCAGCGAAACGAACTGGCGGCCAAAACTCGCCTGCAAGGTCGAATAATCATAACCGACCGGAAGCGTCAGGTTGAGCCCTCCGCTGCGCACCCGTAGCGGTTGCGCAATGCGCAACGCCAGACTGTCATGCAGAGAAAAAAGGCCAAAGCGGGTGATGTCCGCCGACCATGCGTCGCTTGCAAGCCAGTCGGCCTGATCGCGCAACCCTGCGGCGCCAATCCGCGTCCAGCCCCGGCGATAGCTTGCATTGGCCTGCCAATTGGAACCTGGCGAATAGGTAGCGCCCGCATCGGCAAACCAGCTGCTTGCGCCCGCCTCGCCGGTCCACATATTGGCGCCGCCGCCGAGGATGGTTTCGCGCTCATCGAGCATGGTGCCGGAGAGTTTGAGGCGGAGTGCACCGAAATCGCGATCCACACCTGCATAGGCCAGTTGATAGCCATAGCCACGATATCGGCTGCGCAGCGGGTCGCCCGCATACTCGCGCCAAAGCCGGACTTCTCCGCCTTCGCCTGCGACTGTCAGGCTAAAGCCGCCCATTTGCTGGCGATACGCGAAGGCGGAAGCGGACTTGCTGAAAAAACCAAAGGATTGTTGCGCGGCATCGGCTGCAATGAAGCTGGCAGCGCGCTCGACCGCCATCTGGTCGATAAGGGCGCCGCTGCCGCGCGCGATACCAAGCGCGAACTGCCGGTCGTTGCCCAAGCGGGCGACTACCGATCCCGCAATGGCGCGTGCCTGTGCACGTTCGCGCGGTGACAGATCTAGCCGGTCCGGCCCCACGCCATCGCGACGGTTTGCCACCGACAAGCTGACGGCCAGATTGGGGTTGGCTGCAATGCGGGTCTCGGTGCCCATAGCCAGTGCAGGTGCCAGTTTCGGCGATGACCTGGCTGACAATAATGTGCCGCTGAAATCGGCGTTGAACGCGCGACCATAGCTGTCGAGAATGATAGCTTCCGGACCGCCTTGTCCGGTTGCATCGCCCATCGGCCCGCCAAGCGCGCCGGTTGCACCCGATGGCACGGGGATCGGCGTTCCCGCGATCGACTGCTGACCCTGCGGCTGGAAGGCGCGCGCAAGATTCAATTCGCCACGGCCGTAAACAGCATCAGTTCCCGTCGCCCCCAAATCGGTGGTAGTTGAGAGCAACAGATCGACAATTTGCCTGCCGGTGAGATTGGGGAAGGCTTGGGCGAGCAGCGCGACTGCCCCCGAAACGATAGGGGCAGCGAAGCTCGTGCCGCTCCAGCGGAACTGTGTGCCATTTTCGTCTGGCGCACGCACAAGAACGCCCAGAGCCGTGATGTAGAAATTCTGACCGGTTCCGGCACGGTTGGAGAAAGCCGAAATTTGCTGGCTGGAATCGGTGGCCCCCGCGATTAGGATCTGGCCCCGGGCGATCGGATCAAGCGCGGTCAGCGCCATCGGGTCAGGATTGACTGCGGTGGCAGGATCGGTGTCGAACTCATTCCCTGCCGAAATCACGAAGACTATGCCTGCAGCCGTTGCGCGATCGACGGCGGCGCGCAGCGTCGAATTCATAGGCGAACCGCCAAGCGACATGTTGATCACGCGTGCGCCGACCGAAACGGCGCGATCTACAGCCCGCGCCATATTGTTATCATTATGAGTGCACCCAGCATCCGGATCAGGATCAGTGCAAGTCCCGACCGTGTCTGTGCGCAACACCAACAGGGTGGCGCCAAAGGCAACGCCGTGTGACTCGATGTCATTTCTGGCACCGAGAAGCACCGACGACACCGCGGTTCCATGCCCGCCTTCATCCTGCAGGCCCCGCGTACCCGCGAAATCCGCCGATTGCGGGTGGATCTTGCCGACAAATTCGGGGCTGTCGATATCGATGCCGCTATCGACCACGCCCGCGATGATACCCGCTCCGCTGGCGCCTGCATTATAGGCGGCTATCGCCTGCGCCTGGACCGCACCATTTGATCGCTGATATTCGGCAGTGTTGAAATTCGACGCCGGAGGCGGCGGAGGAGGTGGAGGCGGCGGAGCTGGCGGAGCTATCGCAGGTGGCGGGGCTGGCGTCGAACTTATCCCACCTCCGCCTCCGCCGCTTCCGCAAGCGGAAACGGAGAGTGCAAAAATGATCGACGTGCCGACGGCGATGCTGCGACCCTTGCCTGTGCTGGCCATCTTACTCCCCAACTATAACTTAGGATATTACGACCGAGTCGCTTGCGCCAGCATTAACGCAGTTGTTCCTTGCGAGATTTGACACCTGTAGTTAACGGGGCGGCGATGTCTCCTGCGATCCGTCCGGAATTCAGCCATGTTGAAACATGGATATTTGATCTTGATCTGACGCTCTATGCGCCGGAGCACAATATCATGGAGCAGGTGCGCAATCGGATAGCCGCCTATGTCGAGGATTATTTCAAGGTCGACGGCGAACGCGCACACCAGATCCGCTACGATTATTGGCGTAAATATGGAACGACGCTGGGTGGCTTGATGGTGGAGCATGGCGTCGATCCGCACGGCTATCTCGATTTTGTCCACGATGTCGACATGACGCTGCTGCAGCCCTGCGACCGACTGCGTGCCGGCATCGAGGCGCTTCCGGGTCGCAAGCTGATCTTCACCAATGCCGATGCGCCTTATGCCCAGCGCGTGCTGATAGCGCGCGGGCTTGAAGGGCTGTTCGAGGATGTGTTCGATATCCACCGGATGGAACATAAGCCGAAGCCAGCGATGGACAGTTATCATGCCTTGTGCGGGCAACTCGGCATTGATCCTGCGACGGCGCTATTCGTCGAGGATTCGGCGCACAATCTCGAGCCTGCCAAAGCGCTTGGCATGACGACGGTATGGATCAACCATAGCGCCGATGGCGAGGCAGGTGACAATCGACCGCAATTTGTCGATCATGAAATACAGGACGTGGCCCATTGGCTGGCCGCAGGGAAGGATTGAAAATGACCGAAGCACTGCAAGCGACAATCGAAAAGGCGTGGGACGAACGCGACGGCATCACCATCGGTACCGGCGGCGAAGTGCGTGCAGCAGTCGTCGAGGCGCTGGGCTTGCTCGATAGCGGCCAGCGCCGCGTCGCGGAAAAGGTGGATGGCGCATGGCAGGTCAACCAGTGGCTGAAAAAAGCCGTGCTGC
>JAGNSY010000136.1 GCA_017987825.1 Sphingorhabdus sp.
TAGAGGCCTCGATTTCGGATATCGAAGACCGGATTAGCCGCGCGCAGATCATCGATCCTACCACGCTTTCGGGCGACAAGATCGTCTTTGGCGCGACCGTCACCCTGCTCGACGAAGATGATAAGCCAGTGCGCTATCAGATTGTCGGTGAAGCAGAGGCGGACGCTAAGGTTGGCAAGATCAGCTATAACTCGCCGCTCGGCCGTGCGCTGATCGGTCGCCAGGTTGATGACGAGGTCGAAGTGACCGTGCCATCGGGCGACAAATATTATCTGGTGCAGAAGATCGAGTTCATTTGAACCCGATTATCTGGCAGGGATAGGCGATGCAGGTAGCCGCCGGACCCGTGACCAAAACCATCGCCGCGATCAACATCGCATTGGCGGTGCTTGTCCTGATTCCGGGACTATATGCGCCGGTGACGGTGGCAGGAGCGCTGATCCCTGCGCGTTTCTCGCTGGGTGACGGGGTTTTTGGTGAAGTTGGCTATATGCTGCCTGTTTGGCTTACGCCGCTGAGTTCAGCCTTTTTGCACGGCGGCATTTTGCACGTCGCGCTCAATATGCTGATGCTGTTGATGGTCGGGGCGAACCTCGAGCGGGTGCTGGGCAGCAAAAGTTTTGCCATTCTCTATGGTGCGGGGATCATCTGCGCCGCCATCGCTGAAATTGCCGCGCATCCGCAATCGCCTATGCCGGTGGTTGGTGCGAGTGGCGCTATTTCCGCGCTGTTTGCCGCGCATATGCAGCTTTTTCCGCATAACCGACCCAAGGACTGGGGTCGGGTTTCGGGCAAGCTGGTTCATGCAGCGCAATTGCTCGCCGCGTGGGTTGCCTTCAACCTGATGCTTGGCTTTGTCGGGCCCGGGATTGGCGTCAATATCGCCATCTGGGCGCATATTGGCGGCTTCATCGCCGGATTGGCGCTCACTTGGCCGCTGCTCAATTGGCGCTATCGTAAGGCTTGAAAATCAGCCTTGCTGATCAGGCTCGAGCAGCTTGTGCAGATGCACCACGACATATTTCATTTCGGCATCGTCAACGGTGCGTTGCGCCGATCCGCGCCATGCCTCTTCAGCTTCGGCATAGTCAGCAAAAATGCCAACGATGTCGAGCTTGTCGAGTTCGCAGAAATCGAGCGTTTGCGGGTCCTTGACGCGACCACCGAATACCAGATGCAATTTGGCCTGAGCCATTGCCATTTTCCTTGCCAGAGAGAGGGTGCCGTTACGGCTTGGCGGCGCCCTTAGCGAGTCCGGCAGGGAAAGGCTAGCGCGAATTAGTCGCGTTTGCGTGCTTCGCTGGCGGCGGCCTGACCGGCGGCTTTTACCGCTTCGCTTGCCTTGCTGACCAGATCGCGAAACTGATCACGAATGGCATCACTGCCAAGGCCTACTTCGGCTACCTTGGCCTTGCCGGCATCCTTGGCGGCGTTGGCGGCGCGTTTGGCGGTATCGTTGATCGCTTTGCCAGCCTTACCCAAAACCTTGGTTTCGCGTTCGGTCTTGGGGAGCAGCATGCCGATGATTGCGCCGAGGGCGATTCCGCCTGCGACAATGGCAAGCGGGTTTTTATCGATGCCATCGCTGGAGGCTTTGCCGGCCTTCTTTGCGAGTTGCTTTGAGCTTTCGACGCTGCGTGCTGCGGCAGCCTTGCTTTTCTCAGCAGCGGCAGCGGCTGAGCGCTTTGCCGCAGCACTGGCTTCGCGTGCCTTTTCGCCAGCCTGAGCGATGTTTTCGCGTGCGGTGTCAGTCGCGGTTTTCAGATTGTCGCCAAGCTTGCTCATCACTCATCGCCTTCTTCATGCGGCTTCCGATTGCGGAGCCGATCTATCCATTTCGAAATGGGTTTGCGCGCAGCAAATAGCAAGCCAGCGGCAGCTATAATCCCGATAAGCGGTGCATTTTTTGCAACATTTTGCTTTGCCGACGCGCCTACGTCAGCCAGCTTCGATTTCTGCTTTGCTGTCCAGCGTGTGGTTATGGTGCGCGGGTGCAGATCGTGCTTCGCCTGTTCGACATCGGATACAAGCGTTTGACGCAATTGCTTGCGCGCCTGATCGCGCTGCAAAATGGTTTCGCGCTCCGGATCAGTCATGATCTTCGCCTTCGTCAAACTTCAAATTATTGGCAGTGCGGCGGGCGGCCAAACCTGCGCCCCAGGCCGCAAGTGCGAAACCGACGACCACAATCGCAGTCGCCAGCCAAGGCCCGATATAATGGTTCAAGATCAGCAACAAACCCAGGATCATCGCGATGATCGCGCCAGATAGGAAAAAGATTGCCAGAAAAGCCCAGATACCCGCCTTGCGGATGATTCCGCCGCTATAGCTCAGCCGGGCCTTTGCGTAATCGATCTCCGCCTCGGCCAGCGCGCGCACGTCAGCCACCAGCGTGCGAACCTGTTCTGCGGGTGAGGGGGGCGCGGTCTCTGTGTCGCTGGCGGGAGAGGTGTCTTTATCCATCACTCCCCCGCCTTTAATGCGGCATGCAGCTTTATAGAAGCCGTTTCAGCGTCAGTCGCGCCCCGACCGGACGAGGCGTGCCAGTACAAAGCCGATTGCGGCAGCGGCACCGATGGCCACACCGGGGCTCTTGCGGATGAATTGGCGTGTGTCTTCAAGGATATCATCGACCTGTTTGGCATCCATCTTGCCTGCAAGATCATCGACGGCATCGGCGGCCTTGCGGGCATAGTCCCCATATTGTGCGCCGACTTTCTCATCAATCTGCCCAGCACTGTCGCGCAGGATCTTGCCAAAGCCTTCCAATGCCTCGCTGGCTTTGTCCTTGCCACTTTCGGCAGCTTCGCGGGCGCGGTCGGCGGCTTTGTCCTTCATATTTGCAAATTCGGTCTTCATCTTGGTTTTGACCTCTGTCTCGACCTTGCCGGGATTGGGCTTGGCCTTTGTAACTGCCGTTTTTGCGGCAGTTGCTTTAGCCGTTGCTGTTTTGGCAGCAGCAGCTTTGGGCTTGGCAGCAGGCTTCTTTGCTGCGGCAGCGGGTTTCTTGGGAGTAGCCATTTCAATCCTCCTTTCGGGACCATTTCAACACATATTGGTATTGCAGGTGCTTTAGTCAACTAGGACAGCATGATTTTGCATCTCTGACCATGCATTCATATTCCATCTTTTGAAACCGCCCCGCCGATTGCCAGCACGGGAAATAGTGATTAAGGGCGCGGCGAACCATTCTCCCGGGAGCCAGCCATGACCGCCATCATCAATATCCACGCCCGCGAAATCCTCGACAGCCGCGGCAATCCGACGGTCGAAGTCGACGTGTTGCTCGAAGACGGCAGCTTTGGCAGGGCGGCGGTTCCCTCGGGCGCATCGACTGGCGCGCATGAAGCTGTTGAAAAGCGCGATGGCGACAAGGGTCGTTATATGGGCAAGGGTGTGCAGCATGCCGTCGAAGCCGTGGTCAATGAAATCGAGCCATTGCTGACCGATTATGAAGCCGAGGATCAGGAAGATATCGACGCCGCGATGATCGCCCTCGACGGCACAGAGAACAAGTCGCGTCTGGGCGCCAACGCTATCCTTGGTGTTAGCCTTGCCGTTGCCAAAGCCGCCGCAGACGCACGCGGCCTACCGCTCTATCGCTATGTCGGCGGCGTCAACGCCAAAGTTTTGCCGGTGCCGATGATGAACATCATCAATGGTGGCGAGCATGCCGACAACCCAATCGACTTTCAGGAATTCATGATCATGCCTGTCGGCGCAGACAGCCTTGCAGAGGCCGTGCGCTGGGGTTCGGAAATCTTTCACACGTTGAAAAAAGGCCTGCACGAAAAGGGTCTCGCAACTGCAGTGGGTGACGAAGGCGGATTTGCGCCCAATCTGTCATCGACCCGCGCCGCGCTCGATTTCATCATGGCTTCGATCGAAAAGGCTGGTTTCAAGGCTGGCGAAGAGGTCGTGCTTGCGCTCGACTGCGCTGCGACCGAATTTTTCAAAAACGGCAAATATGAAATCAGCGGCGAAGGCCTCTCGCTCGATCCGCACACCATGGCGCAATATCTGGCCGATCTGTGCGCCGACTATCCGATCAAGTCGATCGAAGACGGCATGGCCGAGGATGATTTTGAAGGCTGGAAGGCCGTCACCGACTTGATCGGCAACAAGATTCAGCTGGTAGGCGACGATCTGTTTGTGACCAATCCGAAGCGACTGGCGATGGGCATTGAAAAGGGCCTCGCAAATTCTTTGCTCGTCAAGGTCAACCAGATAGGCACATTATCTGAAACGCTTGCCGCCGTTTCGATGGCGCAGCGGGCGTCCTACACCGCCGTCATGTCACACCGCTCGGGTGAAACTGAAGACACGACCATTGCCGATCTCGCAGTCGCAACCAATTGCGGACAGATCAAGACGGGCAGCCTTGCGCGTTCGGATCGTTTGGCAAAGTACAACCAACTCATCCGCATCGAAGAAGAGCTGGGATCGAGCGCAATTTACGCAGGCCGTTCGATCTTCAGGTGATTGCACCGGCTGACGCCATGATGGTATAGACCCTTATGGCCAAGGCAAAGCGCAAGACGAATCCGGAAGAGTTCCGCGCCAAATTGGTGACAGCAGCGGCCTTGGTGGCGCTTTTGCTGATTGCCTCTTATGCCCTGCTCGGCCCGACAGGAATCCTTGCCTGGGCCGAGTATCGGCAAGCTATCAATGAGCGCGGCAAGGAACTTGCCAAATTGGAAAAGGAACGCGATGCGCTGCGCAACCGCCAGCGACTGCTCGATCGCGACAATGTCGATCCTGATCTGGCAGGCGAATTGATGCGCAAGGAATTGAATGTCGTTGCACCCGACGAAATTGTTATCCCGCTGAAGGATAATGAATAGCTATGTCTTATGGTTGCGTCGCATAATGACACTTCCATCTGTTCACACGATTGACTAGGCGCTTTCCCTAACGTCAAACAACATGCCCGTGAGAGGACGACGCATTGGCCAAATCCCCAGCAAGCAAGCCGAGCAAGGCAAAGGCTGTTTCGGTCTCGACCGACGCCATCGCAAACCGCGAGCGTCCGGCAACACCGGTGCCGTATAAGGCGAACAAAGAAGAGCTACTCGAATTCTACAAGCAGATGCTGCTCATCCGCCGTTTCGAGGAAAAGGCTGGGCAGTTATATGGCCTCGGGCTTATCGGCGGGTTCTGTCACCTCTATATCGGACAGGAAGCGGTCGCCATTGGCCTGCAATCGGCACTGACGCCGGGCAAGGACAGTGTGATCACAGGCTATCGCGATCACGGCCATATGCTCGCTTATGGCATCGATCCGAACATCATCATGGCCGAATTGACAGGACGTGCCGCCGGTATTTCGCGCGGCAAAGGCGGGTCGATGCATATGTTTTCGACCGAGCATAAATTTTATGGCGGTCACGGCATTGTTGGCGCGCAGGTTTCGCTCGGCGCGGGTCTGGCTTTCGCGCACAAATACAACAATGACGGCGGCGTGTGCCTTGCCTATTTCGGCGATGGAGCCGCGAACCAGGGGCAGGTGTATGAGAGCTTCAACATGGCGGAGCTCTGGAAACTGCCGATCATTTTCGTGATCGAGAACAACCAATATGCGATGGGCA
>JAGNSY010000137.1 GCA_017987825.1 Sphingorhabdus sp.
GGTCTCAACTGCCAGTGAACTTTGCCGGACGCTTTTCCATGAAGCTGGCAATACCTTCCTTGAAATCGGAACTCTGAAACAAAGGCAGCAACTGGAGATAGACATGTTGCACATGGGTGTCGAAAGTTTCGTCCATTCCCATCCGCATCAGCCGCTTTGCACCCTGCACCGCCAAAGGCGCGTTATTGGCAATTTCTAGCGCCAGCTCCCGTGCACGCGACGCAACCTGCTCGCCCGGCACAACTTCATTGGCCAGCCCTTCCTTCAGGCAATCATCGGCCGAAAGCGTGCGTCCGGTGAAGATGATCTCTGCCGCCTTCGCCCAGCCGAGCATACGCGGCAGGAACCAAGTGCCGCCCGATTCGGGCAGCACACCCCTTTTTACGAAGGCCGCCGCCAGCTTGGCATCCGCCGCCATCACGCGGATATCGCATCCCAACGCGAGATCCATGCCATAGCCAGCAGCAGATCCATTGAGCGCCGCGATAACCGGTTTGTCCAGCGCGTGCAGGACGGTAGGCGGCGTATTCCGAAGGTCGATCGTGGCGTTGAAAGTGGCCGAAGACGAGCCGATACCCTCTCCTTTTTGCGCCTGACCCAAATCCAGCCCGGCGCAAAATGCGCGACCGGTTCCAGTCAAGACGATCACGCGTACTTCGCGGTCTTCGCCAGCCTTCACCAAAAGACGGGTCAGCTCATCAAGCATCGGGCCGGAGATGGTGTTCATGCGCTCGGGCCGATTCAACGTCAGCGTCGCAACGCCATCCGATACTTCGTAACTGACATCTGCACTCATTTTCCACTCCCGCACATCGGGCTCTTCCAAGCGGTCGAAAGCCCCTTTGATCCATTTGTTGGGTCGTTGCGTAGCGGAACACCCTGCGGATGCAATAATTTGATGCAATTCAGCCGTTGGTAGTGCTCGGCAGTGAACAGGAAGCTGTCAGTCGAAATTTATCAGCCTGGCCTCGAGGTTCGACCAAGCGCGTTTCGTTCGCGAAGTTGCGTCATCGCTTGAACCCTAAGGGTCAAGCCGCCGTTTTGCGCTGCTTTTCCAGTTTCTTCAGAACCATCTGGCGTTTCAGACGCGACAGGTGATCGATGAAGAGGATGCCTTCGAGATGGTCCATTTCGTGCTGCAAGCAAGTCGCCATCAGCCCTTCCATCTCTTCCTCATGCACCTTGCCATCCAGATCCTGCCAGCGGGCGCGGATGGTGGCGGGGCGTTCAACCTCGGCATATTGGTCTGGCACCGACAGGCAGCCTTCGGTGTAAACCGAATAGTCTTCGGACGGATCGAGGATTTCTGGATTGATGAAGATACGCGGATTGCGCACGACTTCATGGCCGTGGTTGCAATGCTCGCCATGCTCATGATCGTGCTCGGCGGGTTCCTGCAGGTCGATAACCAAAATGCGCTTGGGCACGCCCACCTGGATCGCGGCCAGCCCGATACCTGGCGCGTCGTACATCGTGTCGAACATATCCTCGACAAGCTTTTTCAACCCATCGTCAAATTCGGTGACGGGGGTCGAGATGATTTTGAGCCGCGGATCGGGCACTTCGAGGATAGGGAGTATGGCCATGGCGCTAAAATAGGGACTGGGCGGGCCAGCGTCAACCGACCGGACGCCGCGCGCGCAACGCCTGCGCCAATGTGCCTTCATCGAGATAGTCGAGTTCGCCACCCACAGGCACGCCATGTGCGAGTTGCGTCAAGCGGATGGGATAGCTTTCCAGCCGTTCTGCGAGGTAATGTGCGGTCGTCTGGCCTTCGAGCGTCGCATTCATCGCGAGCACAACCTCGTCAATGCCGCCTTCGGCAACGCGCGCCACGAGACCGTCGATATTGAGATCCTCTGGCCGCACCCCGTCCAGCGCTGACAGCCGCCCGCCCAGTACATGATATTTTCCCGGAAACAGCCGCGAGCGATCAAGCGCCCACAGGTCTGACACATCCTCTACCACGCACAGCGCGCGGGTATCGCGGCGCGCATCGGCACAGATGCCGCACGGATCGCTAGTGTCGAGATTGCCGCAGGTCGAACAGGTTTTGAGCCGCTCCTCGACCATTTCGAGTGCCCGCAGTAAGGGTTGCAGCACCGTCTCGCGCTTTTTCATCAGGTGCAGAACAACGCGGCGGGCCGAGCGCGGGCCGAGGCCGGGAAGTCGCGACAATGCCTGTGCCAATGCGTCTATTTCTTGCGATGCCATAGCAGCGTAGCTAGTGCGCCTTGCAGACAAAGGAAAGACTTGGATGCGCCTGATATTCATGGGAACCCCGGATTTTGCCGTACCGACGCTGAATGCGCTGGTCGATGCGGGGCATGATGTTGTCGCGGTCTATTCGCAGCCGCCGCGCCCGGCCAATCGCGGGAAGAAGCTGACGCCATCTGCCGTGCACGCGCGGGCCGAGCAATTGGGGCTGGAGGTGCGCACGCCGGTTTCGCTGAAGAGCGAAGAGGAGCAGGCGGCGTTTGCAGCACTTCGTGCTGATGCCGCCATTGTGGCCGCTTATGGCCTGTTGCTGCCGCAGCCGATATTGGACGCCCCCAAATATGGTTGCCTCAATGTCCACGGCTCGCTCCTCCCCCGCTGGCGCGGGGCGGCACCAGTGCAGCGGGCGATATTGGCGGGGGATGCCGAAACGGGCGTCATGGTGATGCAGATGGAGGCCGGGCTCGATACCGGCCCGGTGCGTGCGACGGCACGGACATCGATTGATCGCAAGACGGCAGGCGAGCTGACCGAAGAATTGGCGCGATTGGGCGCGAAACTGATGGTTGCGACCCTCGCAGACATGGACAGCCATCCTGCGGCTGCACAGCCCGAAGAAGGCGTGACCTATGCCCGGAAAATCGACAAGAGCGAAGCCAGGCTCGATTTCAGCCAGAGCGCGGATGCGTTGGAGCGACAGATCCGTGCATTCAACCCTGTGCCGGGTGCGTTCTTTGAGTTTGCGGGCGAGCGATATCGGATTTTGACTGCGGATATTGCGGAAGCAGCTGGAGTAAATGGAACTGTCGTCGACGACCAGCTTACCATCGCCTGTGCGACCTGCGCCATCCGCCCGACAACCATCCAGCGCGCGGGCAAGCCTGCCATGCCGCTCGCTGATTTTCTGCGCGGCAATGCTATTCCGGTCGGCACCATCCTCGCATGACCCGCTTCGCCTTCACCGTCGAATTTGATGGCACGCCCTATATGGGCTGGCAGCGGCAGGGGCATGGCCCGTCGGTGCAGCAGGCCATCGAAGAAGCCATCGAGCGTGTTACTGGGGAAACCACCGCAGTGCATGCGGCGGGCCGCACCGATGCCGGGGTCCATGCCATGGGCTTGCGCGCGCATAGCGATATCGAAAAAGCCATCGAACCTTTCCGGCTGATGGAGGCTATCAATGCCCAATTGCGACCAGAGCCAATAGCCATTCTGGACTGCGAAGTGGTTGCCGACGATTGGCACGCGCGTTTTTCATGCATCGGCCGCGAATATGTCTATCGCATCGCCAACCGCCGCGCGCCGCTAGCACTCGAATCGCACAGGGCGTGGAAGGTGCCTCAGCCACTTGACGCGGACGCCATGCACGAAGCAGCCCAGCGGCTGGTTGGCCTACACGATTTCACCACCTTCCGCTCGGCACATTGCCAGTCGGACAGTCCGGTGAAGACACTAGACCGGCTCAATGTGCGGCGTGAAGGCGAACATGTTCTGATCGAGGCTGCAGCCCGCAGTTTCCTCCACCACCAAGTGCGCTCGATGGTTGGCTGCCTCGCCTTTGTTGGCATGGGGCGGTGGAGCGCAGACGACCTGCAAAAGGCATTGGAAGCCAAAGATCGCGCTGCGCTAGCATTCAATGCGCCGCCCGATGGATTATATTTTGTGAGGGCAGTTTATCCCTAGCCGAAAATCCGGCTGACCGATTTCTCCAGCATCAACAATTGCCACAGCAACCGGCTGTGATCCGAGCGGCCGCCAATATGCTCCTCGGCAATACCGGCGATTTCCGCGCTGTCGAACCAGCCCGTTCGCGCAAGCGTGGTGTTCGATGCAAGCCCCCGCGCGGTTTCGGCCAGCGGTCCGCGAAACCATTGCGCAATCGGCGTTACAAAGCCCATTTTCGGGCGGTAGAGAATGTCCTCGGGCAGATAGCGCTCCATAGTCCGCTTCATCAGCCATTTGCCCTGCCCGCGCCGGACGCGCAAATTCTCGGGCAGGCTCGCGGCAAATTCGAGCAAGCGATGGTCGAGCAGCGGCTCGCGCGCCTCCAGCCCCACCGCCATGCTGGTGCGATCAACCTTGGTCAGAATATCACCCGGCAGCCATAGCTTCATGTCGGCATATTGCGCGCGATCGAGCCCGCTGCGCGCCGGCGCATTGTCCATCAACCGGTGCATGTGATATTCAGCACGATAGCCGCGCAGCAACTGATGGGTCCGATGCGAATAAAGCCGATCGCGGAGATGCGGCGGAGTGACACCAACCGCCTCGGCATAGCCCTCTGCTCCGGTGCGCGCGAGCGACAGCAGCGTCGTCTTGGCACGCAACGGACGTGGCGCCCAATCGGCCTTGGGGTAGAGCGCTCCTAGCGCTCCGAACAAGGGACCGCGCACCGATTGCGGCAACAGGCTGCGCATCCGTTCTTCGCCGTTGTGAAAGACATGGCGGCGATATCCGGCCAGCGCCTCGTCCGCGCCGTCACCCGACAGCGCCACCGTCACATGCTCGCGCGCCATTTCGCAGACACGGTAGGTGGGCAACGCCGAGGCATCGGCGAACGGCTCGTCGAAATGGAAGGCGAGTTTATCGACCAGACCAAAATCGTCCGCCGCCACCGTCTTGCTGTGATGTTCGGTCAGGAAGCGTTTGGCGATGCGCTCGGCATATTCGCTCTCATCGAGTTCGCCGACATCGAAGCCGATCGAGCAGGTCTTGACCGGCAGTCGCGATGCCTCAGCCATCAGCGCCACGACGCTGCTGCTATCCACCCCGCCTGAGAGAAACGCCCCCAAGGGAACATCGGCGACCATGCGGCTGAGCACCGCCTGCCGCATTAGGCGCAGCAGTTCCTCCTGCAATTCGGCTTCGCTGCCTTTTACCCGATTGGAAAAATCGAGGTCCCAATATTGGGTTGGTGCCGGTTCGGCCTTGCCCTGCGTCAGCAACCAGAAATGGCCTGCCGCCAGTTTTTGGACGCCTGCCACGATACAACCATGATCGGGCACGTATCCGAACGCCAGATAGTCATCGACCATCGCCAGATCGGGCTCGCGCCGCAGCGCGGGATGTTCGAGCAATGCCTTCAGTTCCGAGCCGAAGATGATGCTGCCGTCAGCTAGCCGCGCATGGTAAAGCGGTTTCACCCCCAGCCGGTCGCGCGCGAGCAACAACTGGCGGTTAGCCTGATCGTAAAGCGCGAACACGAACATGCCGTGCAGCCGTTCGACGCATTTTGGGCCCCAGGCGCGATAAGCCTCCAATATGACTTCGCTATCGCTATGCGTCCGAAATTGGTGGCCCAGCGCTTCCAGTTCCTT
>JAGNSY010000138.1 GCA_017987825.1 Sphingorhabdus sp.
ATAAGGGGGCGCTGGCAGGCATGCTTGAGGCATTGATTGCGCTCGATCGGAAGGAAGAAGCGCAGGCGATTCACGCCAGCCTGACCGAAGAGCAGCGCGCCGAACCGGCGATGGAGCGCGTCGGCACGATGCTGGCCATAGCCGCGGAGGCGCGCGATCCCGAAGAGGTCATAGCGTTGAAGGCGGCGGTCGATGCTGACCCGGATAATCATCAGGCGCGGTTTGATCTGGCCAACGCCCTGATGGCGGCGGGTGATCGCGATGGAGCGGCAGACGTGCTGCTGGCCACCATTGCCGCCGACCGCGAATGGAATGAGGGTGCTGCGCGCAGCCGGTTGCTCGAGATTTTCAGCATGATCGGCCTTGAAGACCCCTGGGTATCGGCGACGCGGCGGAAGCTGTCGGCGATATTGTTCGGCTGATGCCACGTCGATGACAGCCAAGCGGATCTCGATCTTTCCATTGTCGGGCGCGATCCTGCTGCCCGATATGCAATTGCCGCTGCATATCTTCGAACCGCGCTACCGCGCGCTGGTAAGCGATGCATTGGCGCGGGACCGGATGATCGGGATGATCCAGCCCAAAGGTAGCGGTGATATGCCAGCGCTTTTTGATGTCGGCTGTCTCGGGCGGATCGGCGATGTCGAGGCGCTGGAGGATGGCCGCTACAATATCGTTCTCGAAGGGCTGCAGCGCTTTACCGTGAAGCGCGAACTCGATGTCACCACGCCCTTCCGTCAGGTTGAAGCCGAGCTGTGGGAAGAGGATGAAATCGGTGAGACGCTATCGCTCGGCGAACGCGCGGCACTGGAAATGGAATCGCGCCGCTTTGCCGATGCGCAGGGCTATGCGGTGGACTGGAATGCGGTGGGCCAGCTCGACGATTTCTCGCTGGTCAATGTGATCGCCCAGATCGCGCCCTTCGATGGCGCCGCCAAGCAAGCCTTGCTCGAATCGCGGGGGTTATCGTCGCGTAGCGAGATGATTATCCAGCTGATGCAGTTTTTCGGCCGGCACGACGGCTCGGACGACCGGGTGACTTTGCAGTAAAGCCTAGGCGACGAAGCTGGCGCGCAACCCATCAATCACAAATTGTGCCGCCAATGCGCCGAGCAGCACGCCGAGCAGGCGGGTGATGACGGCTTCGGCCTTTGACCCCAGCACGCGCATGATCGGCCCTGCGGCGACCAGTGCAATCAGCGTGAGCAACAGCACCGCACCCAATGCGCCAAGCACGACGAGCGAGCGGTCCATACCCTGATTCTGGCTCATCAACAGCATCACCGATGCGATCGAGCCGGGGCCTGCAATCATCGGCATCGCCATCGGGAACACCGAGACATCCTCAATCTCAGGCGTTTCAATGATTTTCTGCGCGCGTTCCTCGCGCCGTTCAGTGCGTTTTTCGAACACCATGTCGATCGCGATCAGGAACAGCATGACGCCGCCCGCGATGCGGAAGCTGTTGAGCTCGATATGCAGCGCGCCGAGCAGATCCTCGCCAAACAGCGCAAAAACGAACAATATGCCCGCCGCGATAATCGACGCGCGGATCGCCATGCTGCGCCGCTGCTGCGCCGATGCACCTTTGGTGAGGCTGGCATAAATTGGCGCACAGCCCGGCGGGTCGATCACCACGAAGAAGGTGATGAAGGCGGAGATGAAGAGATCGATCACGGCTTGGGGGCCGCTACCTTGTCGGCGATCACGGTGTCAAAGTCCTGGCCATTCCACAAGCGCACGACGACGGACCGGGCACCATTGGGCATCACAACCCAAGTGAAGTTGAAGCTTTGATCGCGCGAAAGGCCCATTTTCATCTTGGCGCCCTCGGGCGGGGCCGACAGCGGGGCGTTCGGCTGGCCCTTGCAACTGGCCACGCGTGTTTCGATCATCTCGGGCGCGGCGCGCGGTGCGGTCAGCGCGTCGCCATGATCGACGACCCACTTCCACTCACCCTTGCCGATATAGGAAGGCGGCGCTTTTTTCGGGCGCTTGCCCTTTTCGAGCCATTGCCAGACGGTGGTGAAATAGCCGACCGAGCCATCGGGGCGCTGCCATGCGCCGGTGGTCACGCCGGTCTTCCCGTCGCAGGACATAAAGGCCTTGTGCGGCTGCCAAGTCACTGATTTGGCTGGATCGGTTCTGCCCTTCAGCCATTCCTGCACGAGAACCACCTCGGGCACGAACATGACGGCGTCCTTTGCCGATGTTTCGCGAAACGCGGTCCATTGCCCTTTTTCCTGCGCCAGCCGGTTGAAGGCGATTTCGGCGGCGATAATCGCGCTGGGATTGGCGCTCGGCGCAATCGCACTGCGCGGCACAGACTGGCCCGCGCAGCTGCTGGTGAGCATGGCTGTCGCGAGAATGGCGGGAAGCAGATATTTGCCGGTCATGCCAGGATCATAGCCCTTCGGGGTCGGCAAGGCCAGCGCGGCGGTGCGCGGCGACCAGCGTGTTGCGCAGCAGACAGGCGATGGTCATCGGCCCGACGCCACCCGGCACCGGCGTGATTGCGGAGGCCAGTTCGAGTGCGCTTTCATAATCGACATCGCCGACCAGACGGCCTTTGCTTTCGCCCGCCTGTGGCTCAAGCCGGTTGATGCCGACATCGATCACGACCGCACCGGGTTTCAGCCAGTCGCCCTTGACCATTTCGGCACGACCGACAGCGGCGACGACAATATCGGCCTGCTGCACGCGTTCCTTCAGATCCCGGGTTCGGCTGTGCGCGATAGTGACGGTGCAATTTTCGGCGAGCAGCAATTGCGCCATCGGCTTGCCGACGAGGATCGAGCGGCCAATGACAATCGCGTCCTTGCCCGACAAATCGCCGATATGGTCCTTCAGCAGCATCAGCGAGCCGAGCGGAGTGCAGGGCACAAGACCGGGCAATCCAAGCGCAAGGCGTCCGGTGCTGATAGGGGTCAGTCCATCGACATCCTTGTCAGGGTTGATCGCGTCGACCACCGCCTGTTCGTCAAGATGTTTGGGCAGCGGCAATTGCACAAGGATGCCGTCAACGTTTTCATCGGCATTGAGTTGCCGCACCAGTACGATCAGATCTTCTTGTTTGCTAACGGCAGGCAGGCGATGTTCAAAGCTCGCCATGCCCGCAGCCACGGTCGCCTTGCCTTTGGAGGCGACATAGACCGCGCTGGCCGCATCATCGCCGACCAGCACAACGGCCAAACCCGGAACACGCCCAGCGGCGGCGGTAAAAGCAGGAACCGCCTCGGCGATGCGCGCGCGCAGCCCGGCGGCAAACGCCTTGCCATCAATAACCGTCGCTCCGCTCAAAGCGCACCGCTCATATAGAGGTCGCTATAGAGGCCGCCGAGCAGCATCTGGATGATGCGCAGCCCGATGATGAGCACGATCGGCGAAAAATCGATCATGCCGGTATCGGGCATGATCTTGCGAATGGGTTTCAGCATCGGATCGAGGATCAGGTTGAGCGAATGCCAGATTGAAGCGACGAAATTGTTCGACAGGCTGACAACATTGAAGGCGATCAACAGGCTGAGCACAAATTGCACGATCACCACAGTTGAAACGATGGTGACGAGATAGCCAATGATCTGGATAAGCGCGAGGAGCATCTTGGTCTTCCGAAAAGGGAACGATGCGCCCGATTAGCCGAGCCTGCGCGCTGTATCAACTGGGTATGACAGCTTTCTCCCCTCCTCTTCAGGGGCGGGGCTTTGGATCACTTATGCACCAGCGTACCCGCGCCGCGCGCCGTGAAGATTTCCAGCAGGCTCACATGCGGAACTCGGCCGTCGAGAATGACCGCGGCTTCGGTGCCGCCTTCGACTGCGGCGATGCAGGTTTCCAGCTTGGGGATCATGCCGCCGGTAACCGTTCCGTCCGCACGCAGCGCGCCAATCTGCCTGGGATCAAGATCGGTGAGCAGATTGCCCGCTTTGTCGAGCACGCCCGCGACATCGGTGAGCAGGAAGAGCCGCGCAGCACCCAGCGCGGCGGCAATCGCGCCCGCCATGGTATCGGCGTTGATATTATATGTCTGGCCATTCTCGTCGACGCCGATGGGGGCGACGACAGGGATCATCCCGCTACCTGAAATGGTATCGAGCAGGCTGCGGTCGATATGTTTGGGTGTGCCAACAAAGCCGAGGTCGACTGCGCGCTCGATATTGCTGTCGGGGTCGCGTGTGGAGCCTTCAACTTTCTCCGCGATCACAAAGCCGCCATCCTTGCCCGATATGCCGACGGCGCGGCCACCGGCTTGCGCGATCCAGCTGACCAGCTCTTTGTTGATCGCGCCTGACAGAACCATTTCCGCAACCTTGGCGGTTTCCGCATCGGTGACACGCAGACCATCGACAAAGCTTGATTCAACGCCCAGTTTTATGAGCATCGCGCCGATCTGCGGCCCGCCGCCATGGACAACGACGGGGTTGATACCGACCGCTTTTAACAGCACCACATCCTCGGCAAAATTGCGCGCCGCCTCCGGGTCGCCCATCGCATGGCCGCCATATTTGATGACGAAGGTCTTGCCCGCATAACGCTGCATATAAGGCAGTGCCTCGGTCAACGTTTCGGCTTTTGCCAGCATGGCGGGATCGGGTGCGTGGTTGCTCATAATGGCGCGCGGGTTAGCGCCCCATTGGAGTTCACGCAACTATATTGCAGGTTCAGGCGGCCTTGCCGTCCAATCGTTGCCCGAACTTGACGCAGGTGGTGATCAGGATCGGCACGAACACCACCACCAAAGTCAGCTTGGCGATGATTTGGCCGGTCATGATGTCGACAATCGGCATTTCCTGCCCGCTGCCGGGATCAACCACACCATAGAAAGCGATGGTGATGAACAGCACGGTATCGAGCGCCTGCGAGAGCAAACCCGCGATCAGCCCACGCAACCAAGCCGCGCGGCTGCTGCCCTCGCCCTTCAGCCTGGTGAAGACATAGACGTTCAGCGTCTGCGAAATGCCATAGGAAATCAGCCCCGCCAATTGCAGGCGCGCGCCTTGACCAAGGATGCCCGCAAACTGGTCTTGCAGTGTCCAGAAAGGTGCAGGCGGCATGCGGATGACGATGAAAATCAGCGCCATCGACAGGATGAGGGGCAGGAAACCATAGCGGACGAGTTTGTCGGCGGTGTCCTTGCCATGTAGTTCAGCGACAGCGCTCGACAGCACGACCAGCATCAGGAATGCGAAGATGCCCGATTCGACGTGCAGCGGCCCGATTTCGGAAATCTTGGTGCCGAGGACTCCCGCCAGCACGACCAGCCCGCCATAGAGCAGCGCATAAACGAACAGCGATCGCGGGATCATCGCTCCGGTGCTTGGGCTGTCGGTCATTTTGCTGCTTCCCCGTTTCTGCTTTGCTGCCCAATGGTTAGCGGCTAATTTCCCGCGTGCAAGCGCGCGAACCGGCTATTCACAGCTTATCGTCACCCTGAACTTGTTTCAGGGTCCATTTCTCCGCATAAACCAATGGTCTCGGTTGCGCGATGGATGC
>JAGNSY010000139.1 GCA_017987825.1 Sphingorhabdus sp.
TCGCCATAGACTTCGGACAGCGCCCCGAAAGCGCCCGCAACCAGCCCGCCATAGAGCACCAGCGCCATAATAGTGCCGCTGGTAATCGTTCCGGCGGCGACCTGTTCGGTGCCCTCCCAAACCAGCATGGTAATCGCGCCAAAGATCAGCGCGATCACGATTGCGGTCATCAGCGCGCGGATGCGGATGCGTTTCTTGGCGGCGGTGAAGGTGTTTTCGACGGCATCCGAAAAGCGTTGCTGTTCCCGGCTTTCCTGCCCGAAAGCCTGAACAATCTTAAGCGCGCCGAGCGATTCCGAGGTGATGGTGCCGATGTCGGCAACCCGGTCCTGGCTGCTGCGCGAAGCCTTTTCCAGTCGACGTCCCATATAGACGATTGGGAAGACAACTAGCGGGATCCCGAACAGCAATATCGCGGTCAGCTTGGGTGCCATGCTGAACAGCAGGGCGATGCCGCCGATGCCGATGACGATATTGCGCAGCGCAACCGATACCGTGGTGCCGACCACCTGCTCGATAATCGCGGTGTCGGAAGTCATCCGGCTGGCAATTTCGGCGGGACGGTTCTCTTCAAAAAAGCGTGGGGCGAGGCGCAGCAGGTTGCTCTGCACGGCAACGCGGATATCCGCCACCACTCGTTCACCCAGCCAGCTGACAAAGTAAAAGCGGAAGGCGGTGGCAAAACCGAGGACGACGACGATACCCAGCAATATCTGGAAATAGGGCGCAACGTCGCCGCCATCCTGCGCGAAACCGTTGTCGATCACATATTTCGATCCCATCGGTATCGCCAGCGTTGCCCCGGCCGCCACCAGCAAGGCGAGCGCTGCAAAGATAATCTGCCGCGGATAGCGCACCGCATGCTTCCAGATCATGCCCAGGTTGGACAGGCGTTTGGCAGCAGGTTTATCTTCAGGCGGGCTGGCAGCCGTTTGTGTTTGCGCTAGGGCAGTTTCAGTCATGCCAATCGCCTAGCAGCCGTGGCGAAGCCCCACAATCGCAGAGAATTTGGCCAAGGCGATTTTCTATGGTGCAATGCACAATAAATGCCTATGTTGATCGGCGAAACAGGATGCCTGATTTTCCGGGCGCACGACATTCGGGGACGCATAGATGCTCTACACCGGTTACGATATTCAACGCGGCTTTCTGGCCAGCGCAGGTTGGATCGCCCAGAAACAGGCGGATTTCCTCAACAATTTCACCAATTCGCCATTGAACTATGGTAATCTGACCTCGGTCACCGCCTCCGCGCTCGATGTGTTTGCGCATTCGGTGATGCCACGTGGCAAGCCCGCTTTTGACCTAAAAACAGTCGAAATCGATGGCAAGCATCTGCAGGTCGAAGAACATAATGTCGCGCGCAAGCCTTTCGGCCAGCTGAAGCATTTCACCTATGAAGGCAGCGAAACCAAGCCCAAGCTGCTGATCTGTGCGCCAATGTCGGGTCACTTCGCGACATTGCTACGCGGCACTGTCGAACGGATGCTGCCGACGCATGATGTCTATATCACCGACTGGAAAGACGCGCGCGATGTGCCGTTGACCGGCGGCGGCTTCGACCTTGAAAGCTATATCGATTATCTGGTCGAGTGGCTCGAATTTATCGGCCCCGATGCCGGTGGACGCGGTGCGCATATGCTCGCCGTCTGCCAGCCTTCGGTTCCGGCCTATGCAGCAGCCGCAATCATGAGTGCGAACAAGCACCCGCTGCGCCCGCGCACGCTGACCATGATGGGCGGCCCGATCGACACGCGCGAAGCGCCTACTGCGGTCAACGACCATGCCACCCGCCGCCCGCATGATTGGTTCGTCCACAATGTGATTGCGACTGTACCGCCTTATTACAAAGGCGCCGGTCGCCGCGTCTATCCGGGCTGGCTGCAGCTCTCCGGCTTCATGTCGATGAATCTCGGCAATCATATGATCAGCCACTGGTCGATGTTCTCGAACCTCGTCGAAGGCGATGGTGAGAGTGCTGACCGGCACAAGGATTTCTACGACGAATATCGCGCGGTGTGCGACATGACCGCCGAATTCTATCTGCAGACCGTCGACACCGTGTTCCAGCGGCATTTGCTGCCGAAAGGCGAGTTCAACTATCGCGGCAAGTTGGTCGATCCGGGCGCGATTGAGGATATTGCGCTGCTTGCCATTGAGGGTGAGCGCGACGACATCAGCGGCATCGGCCAGACCAAGGCGGCGCTGACCATCGCAACCGGCCTGCCCGAGGCGATGAAGCAATATCATATGGCCCCCGAAGTCGGCCATTATGGCATCTTCAACGGCAGCAAATGGCGTGAGAAGATCGCGCCGATTGTTGAGGAATGGATTCTCGCGCACAACGGCTAGACAATTCCGGCTCTATTGCCCAAACCCCATCGCCAAGCCTGATTGGGGGAGGGGCGATTGAGTCTTCGTATAAGTGCCGCCGTTGAACGTTGGCCGGTTGCCGGGCAGTTCATCATATCGCGCGGGGCCAAGACCCATGTCGATGTACTGGTCGCGGCGGCGAGTGATGGTGCGCATGTCGGGCTGGGTGAGGCCACCGCCATCTATTATCATGGTGAGAGCGCCGAAAGCTGCCTGACGCAGATCGAAAGCCTGATCGACATACTGGCGCCGATGGGCGTGGCCGCAGCTAGGGCTGCGGTGCAGACTTTGCTACCCCCCGGCGCCGCGCGCAATGCGCTCGATTGTGCCCTGTGGGATCTGGAGGCGCAAGTCGCAGGCCAACCGCTGTGGCAGCTTGCGGGGTTGAGCGCGGCCCCCCGGGCATTGCAAACCGCCTTCACCATCTCGCTCGGTGAGCCTGATGTGATGGAGGGCAATGCAGCCAAGGCGGCGGCGCGGGGCTTTGGCCTGCTTAAACTCAAACTGACCGGTGAGGGCGACCGCGAGAGGGTGGCCGCTGTACGCAAGGGTGCGCCCGAAGCGCGCTTGATCGTCGATGCCAATGAAAGCTGGGGCGCGCTTGATATTGTGGCAGAGGCGACGGCGCTGGCTGCGCTAGGCGTAGAGATGATTGAGCAGCCGGTTCCGGTAGGGCAGGACGCCTTGCTGGACGGCATTAAATCGCCGATCCCGCTTTTGGCCGATGAAAGCTGCCAGTCGCGGTCGGATATCGACCTTGGTGCGCGCTATTATGACGGCATCAATATCAAGCTCGACAAGGCTGGCGGGCTGACCGAAGCTTTGGCAATGGCGCACGAGGCCGAGACACGGGGGCTGAAGCTGATGGTAGGCTGCATGCTATCGACCAGTCTGGGTATCTCGCCCGCCTTTCTGGTAGCGCAAGGGGCGCTGTGGGTCGATCTGGACGGGCCAATATTGCTGGCAGAAGATCGGGAAGACGGTTTCCGCTTTGAAAAGGGGATGATCCTGCCGGCCTGAGCCAGCAGGATCGAATTTCGGATTACACCGCGTCGAGATACTCGATCTCGGGCGCTCCAGCGAGACAGGGGCCGAGTTTGGGGCCAGCAGCGCGGAAATAATCAGTCTTACCATGCGCATCGAGCGCGGCCTGATCGGCATAGGCTTCGAGGACGCGATAGACCTGGCCATTGGCGCGTGAGCGAGTCAGCGTGTAAAACAGATTGCCCGGTTCATTGGCGCGGACTTGCGCGGCCAGATCGGTAAAGATTGCTTCGAATTCGGCATTTTTGCCTTCGGCGACGGTCAATGTCGCGACTACTCCAATTCCTGCCATTTTCAGTCCTCTCTCATGTTGGAAAATTCGGGTTCACGCCCGGGCATCAAGCGCCGGGTCGAGTGTCTGTCCGGGGTCGAGCTGGACACCGAAGCTGTTCAGCATCATCGACACCTGCGTATATTGACCGACGGTCATCACCAGATCCATCTTCTGCTTGTCGCTAAGGAAAGCCAAGGCCGCCCAGCTGGCATCTCTTACATGGAAGTCGCGGGTCAGATCGTCGGTGGCGCGGAGCATGGCGCGGTCCGCCTCGTTCCACGATGGATCATCTGGCCCTGTCTTGATTGCTTCGACTTCGGCATCGGTCAGCCCGGCGTCGAGCCCGATGCGGGTATGCTGGGTGAATTCATAGCCTGATTTGCAATTATAGCCGACGCGCAGGATCACCAGCTCGCGGTCGCGCTCTGACAGGCTGTTGCGCCGCGATAAAATATAGCCGCCCCACGCGAGGAAGGCAGTGAGCGCCTTGGGCGCGTGCACCATGGTGCGGAAAATATTGAGGATGTGCCCGCCGGAGCGGGTCACATCCTTTGTAGCGCCTTGAATCGAGGCCAGTGCCTCGCGCTGCTCGTCATCGATCTTATTGAGATCGACGGGGGCAATGCGAGGCGCTGACAGCCGCATCAGAAGACTTCGAACAGCCCGGCAGCGCCCTGGCCGCCGCCGATGCACATCGTCACGACGGCATATTTGGCGCCGCGGCGCTTGCCTTCGATCAGGGCGTGGCCGGTGCAGCGTGCACCGGTCATGCCGAACGGATGGCCGATCGAGATCGAGCCGCCGTTGACGTTGAGCAGCTCGTCAGGAATGCCCAGCTTGTCGCGGCAGTAGAGCACCTGCACGGCGAAGGCTTCGTTGAGTTCCCACAGGCCGATATCGTCCATCTTGAGGTTGAAGCGTTCGAGCAGCTTGGGGATCGCGAAGACTGGACCGATGCCCATTTCGTCAGGCTCGGTACCGGCGACCGCCATGCCGACATAGCGGCCGAGCGGTGTCAGGCCGCGCTTTTCAGCAACCTTGGCTTCCATCAGCACGCAGGCTGAGGAGCCGTCCGACAGCTGGCTGGCGTTGCCGGCGGTGATTGTGTGGCCTTCACCCATCACCGGCTTCAGGCTGGAGAGGCCTTCGAGCGTGGTGTCGGGGCGGTTGCAATCGTCCTTATCGGCAGTGACGTCCTTATAGGAAACCTCTTTGGTTTCCTTGTCGACAATTGCCATGGTGGCAGTGCAGGCGATGATTTCATCGTCAAACTTGCCTGCGGCCTGTGCGGCGGCGGTGCGCTGCTGCGACTGGAGCGAATATGCGTCCTGCTGTTCACGGCTGATATTATAGCGCTTGGCCACCACTTCGGCGGTGCCGATCATCGGCATATAGATGTGCGGATGCATTTCGAGCAGCTGACGGTCCGGCTCGACGAACATCTTGCCGCTGCCGACCACCTTGGAAATGCTTTCAAGGCCACCGGCGACGCAGATATCCATATTGTCGGTCAGGATCTGTTTGGCGGCCGTAGCAATGGACATCAGGCCCGAGGAGCACTGGCGGTCGATTGTCATCGCGGGGACGGTTACCGGCAGCCCGGCACGCAGCGCGGCGAGGCGTGCGACATTGCCGCCGGTCGAGCCCTGCTGTGCGGCGGTGCCCATCACGACATCGTCAATCTCTGCGCCTGAAAGGCCAGCGCGTTCAACCGCAGCCTTGATCGAAAAGGCACCGAGCGTCGCGCCGGTGGTGTTGTTGAATGCGCCGCGCGCCGCCTTGGTCAGCGGGGT
>JAGNSY010000140.1 GCA_017987825.1 Sphingorhabdus sp.
TCAAACCTGCTCGCACCCACCGAAATCGACCATGGCATGTTCAACATGTCAAATGGCAGCTCGATGGGCGGCATGGCGGTTGACGCAGGCTCGCAGGCGCTCATCGGGCTTCAGGAAGCCAATTTCGCACAAAGCGCATTGCAGGATGTCGTCGCAGACGCGCTTGCAGGCGGGGTGGGCGAAGGCGCCAATGTCGACGCTCTGCTCGATGCATTGGCAGGGCCTGCGAACCAAATGTCGCTGCTGGGTGACAGCCTTGCGCAGACATTCGGCGACAATCCGGTGTTCGAAGCGCTCAGCTTCAACAACGCCAATGACATGTTCGACCAGCTTACCACCACGCATATGGAATTGTCCGCAGCCACCGGCCATCACGGCTGAGCTGCGGACGCAGATTTTACCGAGACCAGACAGGGAGCAAGACTATGAAAAATAAGCTTCTAGCCGCAGGAGGTATCGCGTTAACCATGTTTTCCGGCGGGACAGCCTATGCCCAGGCTAGCCCGCGTTCGCCGCTCAACGACCTCGGGGTTTCCGAGTTGCGGTCGGAACTCACTTCGCGATACGATACTGCCGTTACCATGACGCAAGACAGCAATGTCGTGCGTTCGGACGACAGCAAATTCCTTTGGGCCTCCGAGACCAAGGTGTGGTGCGGCATCGCACTAGGCTACACGAAGACCTCGACCAAGGATGAGGAAAGCATCAACAAATGCGATGCTTTCTATGCCCGTATGACGGCGGCTCCGCGACCGACGCCGGCGCCCTATGTTCCGCCGCCACCGGCACCACAGCCGGCCTGCACGGCATCGCGCGCAACCGAAGTGTTCTTCGACTGGAATGTCGATGTCCCCGCTGGTGAAGCCGAAACGACCTTGCAAGCTATTGCCCAGAACCGCGCCCAGTGCGGCTGGGGCCCGCTGACCATCACCGGCCACGCCGATAAATCGGGCAGCGATGCCTATAATAACGGCCTGTCACAGCGCCGCGCCAACAATATCGCCGCTGCATTGGAACGTCTTGGCGTTCCCCGTGGAGACATGACAGTTGTCGCCAAGGGCGAAGGCCAGCCGAAAGTCGATACCGCCGATGGCGTTCGCGAACCGGCAAACCGCCGTGTTGAAGTCCTCGCGCAAGACCGCGGCAATTGATTGGGAGTGTGATCATGAAAAAGAGCATAAAAGCCAAGCTGATGCTTGCGACCCCCGCCGCGCTGCTGTTCACCCTTTCGGGAACGGCATATGCGCAGAGTGTTGACCTGAAAAGCGCTGTCGAGGTGGCGGTTGAAAGCCATCCCGAAATCAATCAGGCTGCGATGAACAAGGAAGCGATCGAGTTCGAACGCGAACAGGCGCAAGGCCTGTTCCTGCCGCGGATCACGGTTGAGGGTTCGGTCGGCATACGCCGCCTCGAAAACCCGACCCGTCGTGCGCTCGGTATTGAGAATGACGAACTCTACCCGATGGAAGCGGGTGTCCGTGCCGAACAGATCATCTTCGATTCGGGCAATCGCGCCAACGAATTGAAGCGTCAGGCATCGCGCACCGATGGGGCCGCCTATCGCGTCGATGAGCGTTCGCAGTTCATCGCGTTGCAGGTTTCGCGTCAGTATCTCGACTATCTGCTCCAGCAGCGTATCGTCGCGGCTTCGCAGGACAATGTCGCCTTCCACAATAAACTGGTGGGTGACCTGCGCGAAGGTGTGACCAAGGGGTCGATCAGCATCGCTGACCAGCAGCAGGCCGAGGAACGTCTGCAGGCTGCGATGGCACGGCTGACCGAAGCCGAGCAGGATATGGTCAACACCGGAATCGCCTTCCGGACGCTGACCGGTCTCGACATCGACAGTTCGGCAACCTTGCCGCCGTCGCTGCGTGCCAATCTGCCCGGAACTCTGCCCGAAGCGATCGAAAAGGTTCGCCTGCAGAGCCCGAAGGTGCGTGAAGCACAGGCCGATCTCGATGCCGCGCACGCGGTTATCGGCAAGGCCAAAGCCGATCTGGGACCGACAATCTCGCTGGAGGGCAATGCCCGTATCGGCGATGACATTGACGGATTCCGTGGAGAAACGAATGACTTGCAAGCCCGGGTGGTCGCGCGCTGGCTGATCTTTGACGGCGGCATAAACCGCGCAAAGGTGCAGGAAATGGTTCGCCGGGCAAGCGAAGTTCGCTTCCGCCTGCATCAGTTGACCCGTGAAGCTGAAGAGGATGTCCGCGTTTCGTGGAATGCCTGGACCAGTCAGGGCAAACTGGCCGGCGAACTTGACCGCCAGAGCAAGGTTTCGGACGACCTGCTGCTTTCCTATCGGGAACAGTTCAATGTCGGTCGCCGTTCGCTCCTCGACGTGCTCGATGCGCAGAACACGCGCTATAATGTCCAGGTTCGTGCAGAAACCGCGCGTTTTGCTGAGACATTTGCCGAGTATAAGATATTGGCAGCCGCCAATGAGCTGATGCAGGCGCTGGGTGTAGGTGCCCGTCCCGATGCAGAAGCCAATGCGCGCGATCGTTTCAAGGTCGGCCCGACTCCGCCGGCAGAAACCAATCGTCGCCGCTATTCGAACTGACGTCATGACGGAACGCCGGTGGGGCGGAACTCCATCGGCGTTTCGAAAAACAAGGTAAACGAGCTGCAGAGCTCTGCAATATTATTGTTTTATATCAAAATATTACAGTGCAAATTGTGACAATGTTGGTTAACCCGTTTTTGACTCTTCGAAAGTGCGTTTAGTGGAAGCTGCCACGACAGGGCTTTGGCCCGGACTCGCTGATTCAGATTGTACAGGAGTTGGCATTTGACGCTGGAAGAGTGGCATAATACTCCGCCGCAAGGTGACGAGTTGCTTGCATGCATCAGCGTGCTGGCGGCGCAGAACGAGCGTCCGTCTTCGCCTGCCTCGATCCGCGCCGGCCTCGCGCTGGATGAAGCGGGTCTATTACCCTTCCATCAAGCCGAAACCGCGCTCGACCAGATTGGCCTGCGCGGCGAAGCCACAAGCCGTCGCCTGCGCGGCTGGCAAGCGCGCGATCTGCCCGCAATTTTGTCTGCAGGACAGGGTCGTTCGCTAATCCTGCACGCTGTTAACGGCAAGGCGTGTGAAATCCAGCTGCCCGGAAGTTCGGACCGTGTGTGGGTCGATAGCGATGCGTTGGATGCTGTTTATAGCGGCGAGGCCGTCATCGTCGATCCCGACCCCAGCCGCGACCGCGAAGGCGAACGGCCGTGGGAAAAGGTCCGCCGCAACCACTGGTTCTGGAGCGAGGTCTGGAGGGTCCGTAAATCTTTCCTCTATGTGATGCTGGCCGCTTTGGTGATCAATCTGCTCGCTTTTGCCCTGCCGCTATTCACGATGAATGTGTATGATCGCATCATCCCGAACAAGTCGGTCACCAGCCTCTGGGTGCTGGCCTTTGGTGTGGCGATCGCCATTTCGGTTGAATTTGGGCTGCGACTGGCGCGAACCCGGCTAGTCGACGAACTGGGCCGCGCGCTCGACGCCCGCCTTTCTCAGCGCCTGTTCGAAAAGGTGCTCAACCTGCCCATGTCGGAACGCAAGGGCAGCACCGGCGCATTGGCACGCCGCGTCACCGACTATGAAATGGTCCGCGATTTCTTTGCGTCGACCACGATTGTGCTGGTTGTCGACATTGTTTTTCTGTTTCTGTTCGTCGCGCTGATCGCCGTTCTCGCAGGCTGGCTGGCGCTGATCCCGGTTGTCGCGATGATCGTCATGGCAACGGCCGGTTTCCTGTTGCAAAAATCGATGGGGCAGGCAGCCCTCGACGCGCAGGCTGATTCAAGCCTGCAGCAATCAGCGCTGATCGAATCTATCAGCGGAATCGAAACATTGAAGGCCTGCCGTGCCGAAGGCCGTATGCTGGGCCGCTGGCAGCGTTATTCCTCCGCCAGCGCGCAAACGCAGGAAAAGCTGCGCAACCTGACGGCCACTGCGGTCAACCTTGCTGCATTCTGTCAGCAGGCAACAAATGTCGCGCTGGTCATCGGCGGTTTTTACATGTTCAGTGCGGGCGCAATTTCGATGGGCGGAATTATCGCCATCGTGATGCTCGCAGGCAAATCGCTGTCACCGGTCGGCCAGTTGGCGTTTTTGATGACGCGCGGGCGCCAAGCCTTTGTTACGCTTGCCAGCCTGCAGACGTTGATGGAACAAGGCGACGAGCGCGAGAAGGGAAGTCGCTCGGTTGTCCCGGTAATCTCGCAAGGGCAGATTGAACTCGACCATGTCGGTTTCAGCTATCCCGAAGCGGGCAAGGAATCGCTTTCAGACATCAATCTGAAGATCAAACCCGGCGAGCGTATCGGCCTGATCGGTCGTGTGGCTTCGGGCAAGTCAACGCTCGGTCGCCTCATCTGCGGGCTCTATGAGCCCACCGAAGGCAGCTATCGCATCGACGGCCTCGACAGCCGCCAGCATCATCCGCACGAACTACGCGCAGCCTTGCGTTTTGTCGGGCAGGATGCCGAATTGTTCAGCGGCACTGTTCGTGAAAATCTTCTGCTCGGTGCGCGCAATCTGGATGAAGAACGCCTGCTGGCCGCCGTCGCCGCCTCTGGTGCCGATGGCTTTATCGGTCGCGATGCCGCTGGCTTTGACCTGCATATCGGTGAGCGTGGCTCGCGCCTTTCGGGCGGCCAACGCAGCTTCATGGTTCTGGCCCGCGCATTGGTCGAACCCTGCAAATTGCTGTTCCTCGATGAACCTACCGGCGCAATGGACACGCAAACCGAACGCCTTTTCATTGATCGTCTGAACAAGGCCATGAAGCCAGAACAGACGCTCATCGTTTCCACCCACCGCAACGCCATGCTCGCGATTGTCGATCGTCTTATCGTGATCGACAAAGGTCGCATCATCGCAGACGGGCCGCGGGATCAGATACTTGCCAAGGCTGGCTTGGCGGGAGAATGACCATGCACGCATCCCTACTCGACGCGACCAAAGACCCTGCAGCGCCCGAAAGTGCCAAAAGGTCGAACCGGCCTGTTCTGATATTCTTCGGAATATTGACCGCGCTCGCCTTGTTCGCGGTCTCGATGCGCGACACCGATCTTTCGCGCCTGCTGCCAATGCTTGGTCTCGGCGAACCTGCACAAGCCGCAGCCGTGCCGCAAATGAGCGAAAAGGAACGGCAGGCCCTGCTCTCGATCACCGAGGCAGCGCTTGAAAAGCCTGAGCTGGTTGGCGACGATGCGCTTGCGAAGAATGAGGCCCTGCCCTTCTCCGAGGCACCAATCCTTGCTGCGAAACCGTTCGCGATCCGTAACTATTTTTCAGGCGCTGGGCTGACGGCGCTGCAATGCATGACGCAGGCGGTTTATTTCGAAGCCGCCTATGAACCGCTGCAGGGCCGCCGCGCGGTCGCACAAGTCGTGCTCAACCGTGTGCGTCACCCGGCATTCCCCAACTCGGTGTGCGGCGTCGTCTATCAGGGATCGAACCAGCGCGTGTGCCAGT
>JAGNSY010000141.1 GCA_017987825.1 Sphingorhabdus sp.
CGCACCGTAAGGCGCTGTCCTATCTCGGCTATGGTCTGGCGCAGGGCGAAGGCTTCATCGTCATCACCGGTGAGGTGGGTTCGGGCAAGTCGACGCTTGTGAGCCATTTGATGCAGACGATCGACAAAGCGCGGCTGACTGCGGCGACAATCGTCACCAGCCAGCTCGACGCCGTCGATCTGGTGCAGATGACCGCCGAAAGCTTTGGCATCGACACGCGCGGGATGGACAAGGCCGCTGCGCTAAAGGCGATCGAGAATTTCCTCCATGCCGAGGCACGCGCCGGTCGCCGTTGCCTGCTGGTGGTGGATGAGGCGCAGAATTTGACCGTCGACGCGCTCGAAGAATTGCGCATGCTGTCAAATTTCCAATTGGGATCGACCGCGTTGTTGCAGATATTCCTGCTCGGCCAGCCCGAATTCCGCAATCTGTTGCAGTCCGCGCCCGAACTGGAGCAGCTGCGCCAGCGCGTCATCGCGACGCACCATCTGGAGGCGATGGATGCCGATGAGGTGCAACCTTACATCGAGCATCGCCTGCAGTGTGCCGGCTGGACTGGCCGCCCGCAACTGACCGCTGATGCCTATGACGCGCTCTACAATGAAACCGGCGGTGTGCCGCGCAAGCTGAACGCTGTCATGAACCGTTGCCTGTTGATGGGTGCTGTCGAGCAGACCGATACCATCGACGGCGCACTGGTTGGTGCCGTTATCATCGATATGAACGGCAAGCCGTTCGAATATGATGCGACGATGGCATCGCAAGCGCCCTTTGCCGAACCGGTGGCCGCAAAGACCGCGCCCGTTGCTGCAATGGCGCAGCCTGTCGCGGCTGCCGCTGATATGGCGCAGTATCAGGCGTTGGCATCGCGCATCGACCAGCTTGAGGCGCGCATGGCGTCGCAGGATGTCACCATGCGCAGGGTGCTTGCCATGCTGATCGATTGGATGGAAAAGGAAAACCAGTCGCTTGCCGCTCGTATGCGGGATATGCGCGCAGCCTGATCTTTAAAGGATGAAGGACTTTATCCTTTGTACAATGCTTTGTCGGTCGATGTTGAAGACTGGTTTCAGGTCGGGGCGTTCGAGAATGTAATCTCGCGCGACAGCTGGGACACGCGCGAATGCCGTGTGGAGCGCAACACCGATGCCCTTCTGGCGATGTTTGACGAAGCAGACATAAAGGCGACCTTTTTCACGCTCGGCTGGGTGGCAGAACGCTATCCCGCATTGATCCGGCGGATCGCCGATGCCGGGCATGAACTGGGCAATCACGGCCAGAACCATGATCGTGTGTTCACTTTCACACCCGATCAGTTTGCTGCCGATCTCGATCGATCGCGCAAGACTATCGAAGATGCCGGTGGCGTTGCGGTGCGCGGCTATCGCGCGCCCAGCTTTTCGATCAACCCGAACACGCCCTGGGCGCATGAAATTATGGCCGAACAGGGCTATGCCTATTCGTCGAGCATAAACCCGATCAACCACGACCATTATGGCTGGCCCGACGCGCCACGTTTTGCCTTTCATCCTTTGGCAGGTAGCGACTTTGTCGAAATCCCGGTGACCACAGCGATGCTGGGTTCGCGCCGAATAGGTGCGGGCGGCGGCGGATTTTTCCGGCTATTGCCTTATGCCTATTCGCGCTGGGCGGTGCGTCAGGTGAATGCAGAGGCGCGCCCCGGCATCATCTATTTCCACCCATGGGAAATCGACCCCGACCAGCCGCGTGTCGCCAACGCACCGCTGAAATCGAAGCTGCGCCACTATACCAAATTGGACGCGATGGCGGGCAAGCTGAAACGACTGATCGGCGACTTCAAATGGGATCGGCTCGACCGCATCGTCGAGCAGGAAAAGGCGAAGCTCGCATGAATGCGCCGCTGGTCCATGAAAAGCTGGCGGTGCGACAAGTCGATCTGAATGCCGCCGATGAGGCCGCTCGGATCGATGCGTGGGTCCGGCTTCAACCCGGCGCAACACCGTTCCATTTGTCGTGCTGGCTGAAGGCAATCGAGCGCGGCACGGGCAACAAGGCCTATTGTCTTGCGGCCGAAAATGAGGCCGGCGAGTTGGCCGGAATGGTGCCGTTGCACGCCGTCGGCTCGCCATTATTCGGCCGGGCTTTGGTATCGAGCGGTTTTGCCGTCGGCGGCGGGATACTGGCCGGATCGCAGGGTGTGGCGGACAGGTTGGCGGATGCGGTTTGGGAACTTGCGGGCAAGCTCAAATGCACGACCGCCGAACTGCGCGGCGGGGCCATCCCGCATCAAGGCTGGATGATCCAGAGCGATGCGCATGCCAATTTCGAAGCAGAGCTAGCGGCGGATGACGAGGCGCAACTGCTCGCCATCCCGCGCAAGCAGCGCGCCGAGGTGCGCAAGGGTCTCGACAAGGCCCTGATTGTCGAAACCGGCAACGGACGGCGCGATCTCGACTGGCACTACCGCGTCTACGCCGAAAGCGTGCGCAATCTGGGTACGCCGGTGTTCCCGCGCGCGCTGATGGCGGAGACGCTGAAGGCCTTTGGCGACGAAGCCGATATCCTGACGGTGCTGTCCGATGGCAAGCCGGTGGCGAGCGTGCTCAGCCTTTATTTCAACGGCGCAGTCATGCCCTATTGGGGTGGCGGTGTATGGGAAGCAAGGGCGCTGCGTGCGAACGATGTAATGTATTATGCGCTGATGAACCATGCACGGCGACGCGGCTGCACAAGCTTTGATTTCGGTCGGTCGAAAGTTGATTCCGGAGCTTATTTCTTCAAGAAAAACTGGGGTTTCGAGCCTGAACCTCTGTCTTATTCTACACGCACTGCCAATGGCTCGCCGCCGCGCGACGTCAATCCGAATAGTGCGAAATATAGGTCTATTGTCTCTGCATGGCAAAAATTGCCGCTGCCCATCGCCAACCTTATCGGCCCCTGGATTTCCCGGGGATTGGGCTGATGCGAGAGATATTGTTCCTAGCCCACCGCGTCCCCTGGCCCCCGGACCGCGGCGACAAGATCCGTTCGTTCCATATCCTCAAAAAGCTGCAGTCCTTGGCGCCGGTGCATGTTGGTGCCTTTGCCGATGATGCGCGCGACGTCGAAGGTGCCGAGGCAGAAAAGGCAGGGTTGGCTTCACTTCACGTCGAATTGCGCGATAAACCGAGCTGGTTTTCTGGCATCGAAGCACTGGCCAGCGGCAAGCCTGTGTCGCTCACCTCATTTGGTTCGAAGGCGATGCAGGATTGGGTGAATGAGCGCCTGGCAAGTGGTGCGATCAGCCATATATTCGTCTTCTCGGGCCAGATGGCGCAATATGTGCCCGCCGATTTTGATGGCCTCTTCATCATGGACTTTGTCGACGTCGATAGCGCCAAGTTTGAAAGCTATGCAGGTGAGGGCAATTCCCTGATGCGCTGGGTGCATGCGCGCGAAGGCAAAAAGCTGGCCGACTTTGAAGCTGAAATCGCTCAGCGCGCCGATGCTAGCCTGTTCGTCAGCGAGGCCGAGGCAACGCTGTTTCGCAAACGCAGCGGTGCCAAAAATATCGCGGCATTGGGCAACGGCATCGACACGATTTTTTACGACCCTGCGGCGAAATATAAGAAACTCCACCCGGTCTTCCCCGATCCGCTGATCGTCTTCACCGGGCAGATGGACTATCGCCCCAATATCGAAGCGGTCGGCGATTTTGCCCGCAATGCTCTACCCGCGATCCGCGAAGCGCATCCCGAAACGACCTTTGCGATTGTCGGGCGCAATCCGACTCCTGCGGTGGTTGAGCTTTCGGCGCTGCCCGGTGTGCAGGTGACAGGCGCAGTCGACGATGTGCGCACATGGCTTGCCGGAGCAGATGTGGTGGTTGCTCCCTTGCGGATTGCGCGCGGCATACAGAACAAGGTGCTTGAGGCGATGGCGATGGCCAAGCCGGTTGTGGCCTCGACTGCGGCGGCCGAGGGCATCGATGCGGTCGATGGCGAGCATCTGCTCGTTGCCCGCGATGCGTCTGACGAAGCGACAAAGGTTGCAGCTCTATTATCCGATACCGACCAACGCTTGCGCCTTGGTGCGGCGGCGCGTGCGCATGTGATTGCCCACTATGGCTGGGATGCACAACTGGCTCTGCTTGATTCACTGATGGAAGCCGGAGCGGCGAAATGACCGCCTCATGGCGTGACGCACTGGTGCAGCTTGGCATCGCCTCGATGGCCTTGCTTGCCCTGTTCTGGCGCGATGCAGCGGACATGGCGGACATCTGGTGGAACAGCTCGACCTTCAACCATTGCCTTCTGATCATCCCGATCCTGTGGTGGCTTGTGGATCAGCGCAAAGCGGAGCTGGGCAAACTTGAACCCAGACCTTGGGCGCTGCCGCTGCTCTGGATAGCCGCCGCCGCTTTTGGCTGGCTGTTGGGCGATGCTGCCGGAGTCGCGCTGGCGCGCCATGCCGGGCTGGTGATGCTGCTGCAGGGCAGCGTCGCCCTGTTGCTTGGGCCTGCGGTGACTCGCGGGTTGCTGTTCCCGCTCTTTTACATGTTCTTCCTTGTGCCTTTCGGGGAGGAATTCGTTCCGGCCCTGCAAACGATAACAGCCGAAATGTGCATGTGGCTGCTCGGGCTGACGGGCATTCCGGCGCATATTGACGGTATCTATATCGCGACCCCGACCGCGCTGTTTCGCGTGGCAGAGGCCTGTTCGGGCGTGAAATTCCTTATCGCGATGGTGGCATTGGGCGCGCTGGTATCAAACCTGTGCTTCAAAAGCTGGCCACGCCGGATTACCTTCATGGCAGCATGTATCGTTATCCCGATTATTGCCAATGGCCTGCGCGCCTTCGCAACGATCTACATCGCGCACCACGGCAATCTCGATTTTGCTGCGAGCTTTGACCATGTGGTTTTTGGCTGGGTGTTTTTCGGCATCGTGATCGCCTTGGTGATGGCGGCAGGCTGGCCTTTTTTCGATCGGGCGGCGGATGCGCAGGCGATTGATGCTGATAGGCTGAAGCAGGTCACGGGTCTTCCGATGAAGCCCGTTGCTGCGATTGCCACACTGGCCGCAATCGTGCTGCTGCCAATCGGTTGGAGCACCTATATCGCCAACCGGGCCTCGCCGGTTCCGGCACAAATAGATTTGCCCCAGGTGGCAGGCTGGACGCGGGTCGATTACCGGCCAGCACGCCCGTGGAAGCCGCATTTCGCCAAAGCTAGCCACATGTTGCTCGGCCGCTATCGGGATGCACAGGGCCACGAGGTCGATCTCGCCGTTGCCGTTTACGACCGTCAGTCCGAAGGCCGTGAGCTGGTCGGTTTCGGGCAGGGTGCGGCAGGTGGAACAAGCGACTGGTCGTGGATCGAGGGTTGCGACGCCCCCGCCAATGCCCGCTGCGAACG
>JAGNSY010000143.1 GCA_017987825.1 Sphingorhabdus sp.
GAGATTTTATGTGTTGGCGGAAGCTGGCTTGTTGCTAAAGGAACCCCCGATGTCGCGGCGATAGGGGCTGCGGCGCGTGCCGCCGCTGCGCTGGCGCGTTAAACCAAGGGAAAGTGCGATGGCCGAAGAAATCGAGTGGTGGGAATTTGATTCGGCTGAAGAGTTTATCGACGGCGTAGTCGGTGACGTAACGTTCATTATCGAAAGCGCGCTCGATGCGCGCGGACAGGCGCTGGTCGCCTTTCCCGGCGGCAACACCCCCAAGCCTATCCTCGAGAAACTGGCCCAGGCACCCTTGCGGTGGAAGGGTGTGACAATCATCCCGACCGATGAGCGGCTGGTGCCGGTCAGCGATCCGCTGTCCAATGTCGCGATGCTCGCCAAGATTTTCTTGCCCAAAGGTGCGCGTGTATTGCCACTCAACAGCGAAGCTGCGGACTATAAGCTGGCAGGTAGCGCCGCCAACGCCCGGCTGTCGGACTTGCACTGGCCGCTCGATCTGGTCTGGCTTGGCATGGGCGCTGACGGACATACGGCGTCGATTTTTCCGGGGTCCGATTATGAAGAGGCGTTGAATCCCGCCAAGGGCGTTCGTGCGATCGGCGTTCGCCCCGATCCGTTTCCGCCCGAGGCACCGGTCGACCGCGTCACGCTTACAGTTCCGGCGATTGTCGAGGCGCGCACCACGATGTTGGTCATCAACGGTGCCGAAAAGCAGCAAGTGCTGGAGCAGGCGATCGAAGAGGGCAAGAAATCGGCCTATCCGGTCGGGCGCGTGATCGATGCCCTGACCGTGCCGGTCGACATCTATTGCCTCAGCGTCTGAGCCGTCAAAGTCGGCGCAGAGGTGCCTTTGGGGCAAGTGCCTGATTGTTCAGCTTGCGCAGATAGGGCGGAATATTTTCGTCGTTGCTGTTACCGCCAATTTGCTGTCGCGCCGCTTTCGGATCGATCGGATAGTCAAAGGCGATCCCACAGCGTGACTCGGCGATCCAGGCGACCTTCCCAGTCACCCATCCCAAATTTTTGAGATTAACTTCAACGGGCTCGCCGCGAATCGCTTGCACGGGTGCCTCTGCCATCAGGCCGCCCGATGATACATTCCGCACCCGCACTTCACCCTGGGTTCCGCTCGACGGGAAGCGCAAAACTGCCATCATAAACAAGCTGTTGCGATCTTGCGTTCGCGGCTTGTCTTTGGCGTTTTCAGTTTCCATTGGTTCAACCGGTTTGTTCATGGCGCCTTTTCGGGTGCTGTTTTCTGTGACTGTAAGCCTATCGCTATCAACAATTGGTCGCCAATTGGTTAATGCATCATTCGGAATTTCATAGAAAAAGGGCGGAAACCAAAAGGTTCCCGCCCCATTTTCTCAGACGTCCGATCCGGTTGGATCGGGCGAACCTGACGGATTAGCCGTCGAGTTCGTTGTTCACGTCGTTGAAGGTGTTCGACAGATTGTCACCGAGGCTCGACATTGCAGTAATTGCAGCGACGGCGATCAGAGCGGCGATCAGGCCGTATTCGATTGCGGTTGCACCTTCTTCATTCTTGAAAAGCTTTTTGATCATTTTCATCTCAGGTCTCCTGTTCAACTATTCACCCTGGCAGCCAGATAAAATTCCAACTGTCATCGAACTGATAAAACAGACTCTCCTACCAAATCGTTAACCCGGCGATTACTCGCTGGCGTCGGTAATGTCGTTTGAAACGCCATTCCACATATTGGTAGTGGAGTCGGCCACATTGCCGAGTGAAGCCATGATGGCGATCACGAGCAATGATACTATCAGCCCATATTCCACTGCCGTCGCGCCCATTTGGCAACTTGCGATGCCCCGAAAAAACTTCAACATGATTTGGTCCTGTCATGTCATGGTGACGACGCTCGCTTTTTTCCACAAAGGCGTTAACAAAAACTTTCCAGCGGGAACGAAGTTGAAAAAAAATCCGACAATGTTGATCGTGGTCGCCGCCGCTTTGCTTCGTTCCGATGGCAGAATTTTGCTGCAAAAACGCCCGGAAGGCAGAGAAATGGCGGGTCTTTGGGAATTCCCGGGCGGGAAGCTGGAGGCGGGTGAGCAGGCGGAACAGGCGCTGGTGCGCGAGCTGGCCGAAGAGCTCGACATAGATGTTGATCCCGAAAAATTGACCCCAGCCTGCTTTGCAAGTGCCGCAATCGGTAGCAAAGATCTGTTGCTGCTGCTTTATACATGCCGCGAATGGGACGGGGAGCCACGCGCTGTCGAAGGACAGGAGTTGGGATGGTTCACCGTAATTGAAATGGACAATCTGGCGATGCCGCCTGCGGATATTCCTTTGCTTGCCCTGTTGCGGCAGATTTTAAGGGCGTAAATTCTTTCCGGTCTTTTGAAATACCGACGTTAACGAGACTGTGCCGCTGCCGCGCGCGGCAGGCTTTGGTTGGTTGGGGGAGGGTGCCCAACCGCTGAGGTGCAGAAACTCAAAGCGTTCGTGCACCTTTCCGTCTGCATTTCGCAAAGCGGCCCATGCTGCATCCAGCCGGGCGGGATAGGTTCGTCCGAGAAAAGGCTTGGGTCCAGCGAGGCTGTTGCCAGTCCCGGCATCGCGCAAGTCGGTAATCAGGGTCCGCCAGTCGCCATAAAGGACATTGGTTTCGACTTTGTCCGCCACCTGCAGCGCAAAGCCGGCGCGTGCGAGCAGGTCGGCAGCGGTGCGTAGCTCGATCTGCGGGTGGATGTGAGCACTGGTGCGGTTGCCATCGGCGATCATCATCGCTCTTTTCAGGGTGGCAAGTGTGCCTGCCCCGAATAGCACGCCCAGAAACAGCCCGTCTGGTCGCAATGCCCTGCGGATCTGCACCAGCGCCCCCGGCAGGTCGTTGACACTGTCGAGCGTGCCCGCCGAAACGATCAGATCAAAACTGCCTGGTTCGATCCCAAGCCGATCTTCTTCGGCAAAGGGAAGCGAGACAAATTCGACGGCCTTTCCGCCTAAAATTTCCTCTGCTCGCCCAGAAAGCGGGCCCAATATCAGCGCCCTGGCGAATTGCCGTGTGGTGCAGTTGAGTCGGTCGATCAAGTCGTCGGCCAAAATCTCCCAAAGAAAATGCCCTGCGCCTTTCCGATGTGTCCCACGTTCACGCATGGCGCAGCGGCGACGGCGGTCGAAGATTTCCGGGGGGCTGGCAACTTGCATGTCGCTGCTTGTGCCCTGCACGATAATGGCCGACAAGGGGGATATGCAGGCTTTGACCTTTCCCTTGCATGCAATGTTGGATTTTGCCTTGCCGCCGCGCTGCCCGGCATGCGGTGTTATCGCTTCGGGGCCGAACCAGTTTTGCCTGCAATGCTGGCAACAGTTGAACTTCCTGTCCCAGCCCGCCTGTTTCACATGCGATCTGCCGCTTCCCTTTGCGGTAGATGACAGGGCGCAATGCGCAGGATGCATGGCGCAGAAACCCCGCCATTCGGGCATCAAGGCAGCGGTTGCCTATGGCGACATCTCGCGCGAGATTGCGCTTAAACTGAAACATGGCGGCAAGATTGGCCTTGCCAGGCTTATTGCCGGCCAGTTGCGTCGCTATCTCGCCGATGTGTCTGATGATGCGGTGTTGGTGCCGGTGCCGCTGCATTGGACACGGCTCTGGCGGCGGCGCTACAACCAGTCTGCACTGATCGCGCAGGAACTTACCCGCATGTCAGGGCTGGAGCATTGCCCCGATACTCTGGTGCGAACGCGGCGCACACAGGCGCTGGGCGGGTTATCGGCGCGCGAGCGGGCGGCGATGGTCAAGGGTGCCTTTGCGATCAACGAACGGCAGGGCACGCGGATTTCCAGCAAGCCCGTCATATTGGTCGATGATGTTTACACCAGCGGCGCGACGACCGATGCATGTGTTGCAACCCTGATAAAGGCTGGTGCCGCCAGCGTCACGATTTTCTGTTGGGCCAGGGTGCTGCCCGAGGCGCTTGAGGCCGGACTACCGGCCTAAGCCTGCACTTGACTAGCGGCCCAAGCCCTCCCACATAAAATCCATGAGCGCACAAGTTGAAATCTTCACCAAATTTGCCTGTCCCTTTTGCTATCGGGCCAAGGCGCTGTTCGACGCTAAAGGGGTCTCCTATACCGAACGCGATGCGAGCGGCGGGTCAGCGCGCGAAGACATGTTGGCTCGTTCGAACGGGCGGACAACGGTGCCGCAGATATTTATCGATGGCCACCATGTTGGTGGATGCGATGATTTGATGGCGCTCGACGCGTCCGGAAAGCTCGATCCGATGCTGGCGGGGCATTGACCGCATGATTGCCTATGATCTCGTCTGCAAGGCAGGCGAACACCGATTTGAAGGCTGGTTTGGATCCTCATCTGACTTTGACAAGCAAAAGTCGGAGGGGCTTTTGGCCTGCCCGGTTTGCGGCGATCCGGAAGTTGGCAAGGCCGTCATGGCCGCTAATGTCGGGCGCAAGGGCAATCAAGTGCCTGCCATACGCAAGAATGACGATGGGGCCGAAGCGGTTGCGCTGGCCAATATGCCCGAAATGCCTGCCGAAATGGTCGAAATGATCGGCAAAGTCGCGCAGTTGCAGGCCAAGATGCTCGAAAAGTCCGATTGGGTTGGCGATCGCTTCGCCGATGAGGCCCGCGCGATCCATTATGGCGATTCGCCCGACAGGATTATTCACGGAAGCGCCACGATCGACGATGCCCGCGAACTGCATGACGAGGGCATATCGGTCGCGCCATTGCCCCTGCCTTTTGTGCCCCCCGAAGCCAAAAATTGACGCTTCCAAGCGGCGCAGCTAAGGCGAAGTCGGCGCACCCGTAGCTCAGCAGGATAGAGCATCAGATTCCTAATCTGGGGGCCACAGGTTCGAATCCTGTCGGGTGCACCAAGCCTTATTTGCCCTCAAACGCCGGGCGGTCGCATCCGCGACCTTGGCTTGCCTCGCATAAGCTCGGGCGGCCAGTCGGCCTTGCGATCCCTATCGGGCTCGATTGGGGCGATTGCATCAACTGCGCTGTTTCTAAGCGCAAAAAGAAAGCCCGCCACGGCATGCCGGGCGGGCCCTCTTGAAAATTGTGGGATGCTTATTTGGTAGCTTCCTTGGCGGCGTCTCCGGCAGCCTTGGCAGCATCGCCTGCCTTTGCAGCAGCGTCGCCAGCAGCGGCAGCGGCATCGCCGGCTGCATCCTTCATGGTGTCACCTGCCTTGGCAGCGGCATCGCCAGCGGCATCGGCAGCGCCTTCAGCAGCGTCGACGGCTTCTTCAGCAGCCGCATCAACGGCTTCACCGGTGGCTTCAACAGCTTCGCCGGTTTCTTCGGCAGCTTTATCAGCTTCCTGACCGCCGCAGGCAGCGAGCGGGGCAAGCAAAATCGCAGCGAC
>JAGNSY010000142.1 GCA_017987825.1 Sphingorhabdus sp.
TTCAACCCGTTCAAGGCGGACGGGCATTGGCAGAAAATCTGGGAAGAGCAGGCGGTGTTCAAGGCCCCGCCCGCCACCGATCCGCGTCCGAAAAGCTATATCCTCGAGATGTTCCCCTATCCGTCGGGGCGCATCCATATGGGGCATGTGCGCAACTATACGATGGGCGACGTCCTGGCGCGCTATAAGGCGATGACCGGCCATGCCGTGCTCCACCCGATGGGCTGGGACAGTTTCGGCATGCCTGCGGAAAATGCGGCGATGGAAAAGAAAGTCCATCCCGGCGCCTGGACCCGCCAGAATATCGAGGCGATGAAGAAACAGCTCAAGCGGCTGGGCCTCGCCATCGACTGGTCGCGCGAACTGAGCACCTGTGAACCCGATTATTACGGCCACGAACAGGCGCTGTTCCTCGATTTCTACAAGGCAGGCTTGGTCTATCGCAAGGAAAGCGAGGTCAATTGGGACCCGGTCGACATGACCGTGCTGGCAAACGAGCAGGTGATCGATGGGCGGGGCTGGCGCTCGGGCGCGCTGGTCGAGCGCAAGAAGCTGAACCAGTGGTTCCTGAAAATCACCGACTTTGCCGAGGAGTTGCTCGAAGGTCTCGACGGGCTTGAGCATTGGCCGGAGAAGGTCAAGCTGATGCAGGAAAACTGGATCGGCAAATCGCAGGGGCTGCGCTGCACTTTCAATCTGACCGGCTCGCATGACGGGATCGACGTGTTCACCACGCGCCCGGATACGCTTTATGGTGCGAGCTTTGTGGCGATTGCGGCGGACCATCCGCTGGCGCAATCGCTCGCGGAGAACGCGCCTGCGCTGCAGGACTTTATCGCCGACTGCAAACGTGGGGGTACCACAGCGGCCGAGCTCGAAACCGCCGAGAAAATGGGCTTCAACACCAATTTGACGGTTGAGCATCCGCTCAACCCCAGCTGGCATTTGCCCGTCTATGTCGCCAATTTCGTGCTGATGGACTATGGCACCGGCGCGGTTTTCGGCTGCCCGGCGCACGACCAGCGCGACCTTGATTTCGCGCGCAAATACCGCCTGCCGGCCCGCCGTGTGGTGGCAGAGGGCGATCTGACCGACAGCGAATTCGACGGCGATATCGCCTATACCGGTCCCGGTAAAATCGTGAACTCGGACTGGATGGACGGGATGAGCGTTGACGACGCCAAGGCCGCTATCATCGCCAAGGCCGAAGCCGAAGGCTGGGGCGAAGGGCAGACGCAATATCGCCTGCGTGACTGGGGCGTCAGCCGCCAGCGTTATTGGGGCACACCGATTCCGATCATCCATTGCCAGTTCTGCGGCGTTCTGCCGGTGCCGCGGAGCCAGTTGCCGGTGCAATTGCCCGAGGATGTCAGTTTCGACGTTCCCGGCAATCCGCTCGATCGCCACCCGACATGGAAGCATGTGAAATGCCCCAATTGTCAGGAACCGGCACAGCGCGAAACCGACACGCTCGATACCTTTGCCGATTCAAGCTGGTATTTCATCCGCTTCGCGTCGCAGCCCGAAGATAAGCCCTTCGACAAGGAAGAGGCCGAGGCATGGCTGCCGGTCGGGCAATATATTGGCGGCATCGAACATGCGATCCTGCACCTGCTCTATGCCCGTTTCTGGACGCGCGCGTTGCAGAAGGTTGGCAAACTGGATTTCGCCGAGCCCTTCGCCGCGCTGTTCACGCAAGGGATGGTGACGCACGAGACCTACAAATCGACCGACGGTGCTTGGTTGAGCCCTGAAGACATCAAGTTCGAAGGCGAGAAAGCGTTCACTCTCGATGGCGCGCCTGTCGAACGTGGCCGCATCGAAAAGATGTCGAAGTCGAAGAAGAATGTCGTCGATCCCGATCCGATGTTCGACCAATATGGTGCCGATGCGGTGCGCTGGTTCATGCTTTCCGACAGCCCGCCCGAACGCGACCTAGAATGGTCCGAAAGCGGGATTGAGGGCACGTGGCGCTTTGTGAACCGCGTCTGGCGGCTGGTTGACGGTCTTGAAAACGCCGAGGGCGAGGACAAGGCGCTCGACAAAAGCCTGCACCGCGCGATCGCGGGCATTGCCGTCGACATCGAAGCGCTGCATTTCAATAAGGCAGTCGCCAAGGTGCATGGCCTCGTCAACGACATCGAAAAGGCCCAGCCCTCCGCGTCGCGCACCACCGCGATCCGCACATTGGTTTCGCTGGTCGCACCGATGCTGCCGCATTTGGCCGAAGAGGCTTGGGCAGCTCTTGGTAACGATGGCCTTATCGCAGGCCAGCCCTGGCCTGAACATGATCCGGCACTGCTGGTCGATGACGAGGTGACCATCGCTATTCAAGTGATGGGCAAGCTGCGCGATACGCTGACGGTCGCCAAGGGTTCGTCCAAAGACAGTCTGGAGGCGCTTGCGCTGGCGAGCGAGAAGGTGCAGCGTGCGATGGATGACGCAAGCCCGAAAAAGATCATCGTCGTCCCCGACCGGTTGGTGAATATCGTTATATGATGCGACTGCTGCCTCTGTTTCTAGCTTCCCTTCTGCTCTCTGCCTGCGGGTTGAAACCGCTCTATAGCGGCGGGTCGCAGGGGCAGGTTTCGGCACTGCTTGGTTCGGTGACGGTCGATGCGATCGAAGGCAAAAATGGCTGGCTGATGCGCAACGCATTGAACGACCGGCTTGGCGCATCGCATGGCAACAGCGCGCGATACCGGCTGGTGGTCAAGCTCGACGACCAGATCGAAGGTTTCGGCGTGCGTGCCGACGATACCGTCACCCGCGAACGGCGCACGCTGCGCGCGCGCTATCAGTTGATCGATCTGGAAAGCAGCAAGACTTTGCTCGATGCGACGGCAGGGTCGGATGCAGGCATTGACGTGGTCAGTTCCGAATATGCGACCATCGCCGCCGAAAACACCGCACTCGAAAACCTGACGCAAAAGGTCGCCGAACAGATCGTCACGCGGCTGTCGCTCTACGCCCAATCACCGCAATGAGCGGGAAGCTCAGCGAGCGGGATTTCATCGGCGCGATCGAAAGCCGGAACGATATCCGGCTATTTTTCGTTTTCGGACAGGATGAATCGGCTGCAGCCTCGATTGCGAGCGCCTTGATCGCGCAGCTGGGGCACGACAGCGAGGCAATCGAGATCGACAGCGCAAAGCTGCGAAGTGACCCGGCCTTGCTATCCGATGAAGCGGCGTCGCAATCGCTCTTTGGCGGCGCGCGGCATATCAGGCTGCACTTCGCGCGCGAAGAAGGCGTGGAGGCGGTCGCCAACCTGCTTTCCGCCGAACAGGCCGGCAATCCCGTGATTGCGACGGCTGGTGATCTCAAAAAAACCAGCAAGCTTCGTTCGCTCGTTGAAGGCTCACCGCGTGCCTTGTCCTATATCTGCTATCCTCCGAGCGAGGGGGAGGCGGTTGATCAGGCTGTGGCGGCGGCTGGCGCGCTCGGCCTGCGGATAGACCGGACGCTGGCGGCACAGATTGTGCGCTATACCGGGCAAGACCGGCGGCTGGTGGCGATGGAGCTCGAAAAACTCTCGCTCTATTATGACTCAGCGCCTGACCGCGTCGTGACCGTCGAACCGCAGGCGCTTTCGGCGCTGGCGGCCGAAACCGCAGAGGAAGATATCAACGCACTGGTCAATCAGGTGCTGACGGGGGATGCCAAGGCATTGGGCCGCACGATCATCGAGGCGCGCGCGATAGGGATTGAAGCGATCCGCATCATCCGCGCGCTGCAGCGCCGCATCGCTCTGCTCACCGGAATGCGCGCCAAGGTGGAAGATGGGGCCAATGCGGGTGCCGTTGTGCGGGCGAACCGTGCGATTTTCTGGAAAGAGCAGGAAGCCTTTACCCGTCAGGTCCAGCGTTGGAGCGCGCCACGCCTCGCCGGGCTCAACGCGCATTTGATCGAGGTTGAGGCGAAGCTGATGGCGACCGGGGCCGATCTCAATGAAACTCTGTTCGAGGAAGAACTGGTGCGCATCGCCCGGGCAGCGGCGCGGAGTCGTTAGGACTGTGGCAAGCCCCTCCCCTTCAGGGGAGGGGTTTGGGTGGGGTCTTTCAGCGTCGCGCAAGGCCTATAGACCCCACCCCGCTGCGACTAGCGAGCAAGCTCGCAAGTCTCGCTGCCCCTCCCCTAAAGAGGAGGGGATGATCTGGCTAAAGCTGGAGGCAAGACAAACTCACTCATATTCCGCCGTAATCGGAATCCGTCCCCGGAACTGACCGGACACATTGCCTTTCAGCAACAAATCGCCGCCAAAGGCAAATTCGAGCCGACCGTACATGTCGAGCCGAGGTGCAGGCGACAGGTTGGTCCGCAAATTGACGATTTCGACCGAGCCGCCTGTGGCACTGGTCAGGCGGATGGCCGAGGGCATATCGATACGAACTGCCCGCCCAGGCTCCCCGGTCACCACCGCACTTCCGGCAAAAGGTGAACCACCTAGGTCGAGCACATCGCCACTGACGGTGCGTGCGCCGCTATTAGGGTCGATGGCAATGCTGCCACCGCTGGCGCCGGTCGAAGTGGCGCGACTGAAGTCGAGCGAACTGCGGATTTCGATATGGAGCGGTTTTGCCTTGTCACCGGAATCGCGCGCAAATGGATCGGCTTTGAAATCCTGCGCGAAAGCGACCGGCGTTAGCGCCAGCGCGACTGCCATGCAGAAAAGATGTGTTAGCTTCCGATACATTTGCCACGATTCTCGCGGAATGTGGTTAATTTCGGATGAAGGATGGCCATTTGAGCGGCCTTGACCTTGGCGCGCGCAAGGCACACATTCGGTTTATGGACAAACTGGAACTTAGCGAAGACGAATGGCGCGCGCGCCTTTCCCCGGTGCAATATCATGTGCTGCGCGAAGCGGGCACTGAGCGAGCGTTCAGCGGTTCGCTCAATCTTGAGAAACGCGAAGGTGAATTCCACTGCGGCGGGTGCGGGACTCTGCTGTTCCGTTCGACCGACAAATATGACAGCGGCTCTGGCTGGCCGAGCTTCACAGAGCCCGTAAGTGCCGATGCGATCACAGAATATCGCGACACCTCGCACGGCATGGTCCGTATCGAGGTGCGCTGCGCCAAATGCGACGGGCATCTGGGGCATGTCTTCCCCGATGGCCCGGGTGAAAATGGCCTGCGCTATTGCATCAACAGCGTCTCGCTCGATTTCCAGCCGGATTAGTCGGTTAAAGTTTCTTGTCGGATTCCCGGCAAGGCTTTAACAGGTCCGCCAATGGCAAAAGCTGGATATAAGGCAGCGGAAGGGTCGCGCTTCAAACGCTGGACGATCACTTCGCTCAAAATCGGAACCGTTGTCGCCCTTTTGGGCCTGATGGTTGTAGGGATATTTGTCGCCATCGCGCGCGG
>JAGNSY010000144.1 GCA_017987825.1 Sphingorhabdus sp.
CCAGATGCAGCATCACCGCGCTGTCCTTGCCCACCGAATAGAGCATGACTGGCTTTTCGGCCTCGGCCACCACTTCACGCATGATGTGGATGCTTTCTGCTTCGAGCCGCTCTAAATGGGTCAAATTTCGGGTCATGGGGAAGCGATTTTCCTGAATGTTATTCCGCGTTGCACTACACGGATTTTCTAACGGCTCTAGGAAGAATCGATTGTCGAACGGGTAGCTGGAGTTTCCCTTCTGCCTGTTGCACCGCTCTTGCTATGGCGTCGAGCGGGGTGATAGGGGCCATGTAGAGTTCGGTATAGGGGATGCAGGTTGTGGCAAATTTGAAGATGCGGTCATGGCTGTTCGCCCCCGGTGACAGCGAACGGAAAATGGCCAAGGCCTTGGAAGGCACTGCGGATATCGTTTTGCTCGATCTTGAGGATGCAGTGGCCACCGATAACAAGCCGCTCGCACGCAAATTAGTGCATGAATTTCTGATTGCCAATGCCGCATCGCGTGCACGGATATGGGTGCGCGTAAACCCGCTCGATGGCCCGCACACGCTCGACGATCTGGTCGCCATAATGCCCGCGCAGCCGGGAGGGATCATGCTACCCAAGGTTTATGGGCGGCAGGATGTCGAACTGCTCGATCACTATCTGACGGCGTTCGAGGCAGCGCACGGCTTTAAGCGCGGATCAACGCCTGTCATCGTGCTCGCCACCGAAACCGCCGAGGCGATGTTCCATACCGGCGACTATAAGGGCGCGCCGCGTCTGGCTGCGCTAACCTGGGGAGCGGAGGATCTGGCGGATTCGGTCGGAGCCAATTCGAACAAGAACGCCGATGGCAGCTATTCCTTCACCTATGAACTGGCGCGCAGCCTGACATTGCTGGGTGCGGCAACTGCTGGCGTGCCCGCGATCGAGACGATTTGCGCGGATTTCAAGGATTTGGAAGCACTTCGTTTGCGTGCCGAAAAGGTAAGGCGCGACGGCTATCGCGGCATGCTCGCCATTCATCCGGCGCAGGTCGATGTGATCAATGCGGCTTTCACTCCCAGTGCTGAGGAAATAGCCGAAGCGCGCGAGATTGTTGCGCTATTCGAAGCCAATCCCGGCGTCGGCACCATAGGATGGAAGGGTGGAATGCTCGACCGGCCTTTCCTCTCCCGCGCGCAGCAGTTGTTGGCACAGGCGGGCGAATAAGCGCTTCCGCTTTTTAGCACTGGCATAAGCAGCCAGTTTGTGGTTTCGGCGCAGCGAGAAGGGAGCCTTTCCATGGCAGGACTTTGGTTCGACGAATTGAGCGTCGGTCAGACATTCGATCACCCGATCCGGCGCACCGTGACTGAGGCGGACAATCTGCTGTTCAGCGCGATGACGCACAATCCGGCGCAGCTTCACCTCGACGAGGAATATATGAAGGGCACCGAATATGGGCAGCGGATCGTCAACAGCTGCTTCACATTGGGCCTGATGGTCGGGATATCGGTGGGCGATACCACTTTGGGAACCGCTGTCGCCAATCTCGGCTGGGATGAGGTGCGTTTTCCTAAGCCAGTTTTCATCGGCGATACGCTCAACATCAAGACAACGGTGATCGAACTACGTGAATCGCGTTCGCGCCCCGATGCGGGTATCGTCACATTCCTGCACGAAGCTTTCAACCAGCGGGGCGACGTTGTGGCCACCTGCAAACGGTCAGGGCTGCAGCGCAAGAAACCGCAATAATTCCAGATTTCAAATGAGGGTCAAATGACGGGGCAGGATGCAGGCATTATCATAGTGGGTGGCGGCCATGGCGGCGCGCAGGCGGCGATCGCGCTGCGGCAAAATGGCTATGCCGGGCCAGTTACGATTATAGGGCGTGAGGACGAGCCGCCCTATGAACGCCCGCCGCTTTCAAAAGAATATATGGCCGGCGAAAAGGAATTCGAACGCATCTACATTCGCCCGCGTGCCTTTTGGGAAGAAAAGCAGGTTGAACTGTTGCTCGGGCGCTCGGTCGAGGCGGTCGATCCAGCTGCAAAAACTGTGACGCTCGATGATGGTTCGACGCGTACATATGACTCGCTAATCTGGGCCGCAGGTGGCGATCCGCGCAGGCTACCGCTACCCGGTGGCGACCTTGGCGGCGTGCATTGTGTGCGCAACCGGGCTGACGCCGATGCGATCATGGCCGAACTGGCCGGAGTTGATCAGGTGGTCGTGATCGGAGGCGGCTATATCGGATTAGAGGCCGCCGCCGTGCTGACCAAGCTCGGCAAAAAGGTGGTGCTCCTAGAGGCGCTGCCACGCGTGTTGGCCCGCGTTGCCGGTCCCGAACTGTCTGCTTTTTACGAAGCTGAACATCGCGCACATGGTGTCGATTTGCGGACGGGTGTTGCAGTCGATGCGCTTGAGGGTGCTGACGGCAAGGTGACTGACGTGCGGCTTGGCGATGGCAGCGTCATTCCAGCGCAGATGGCGATTGTCGGCATCGGCATCATCGCGTCGGTCGAACCGCTGCTCGCAGCCGGCGCCAAGGGCGGCAATGGCGTTGAAGTCGATGCATATTGCCGCACCAGCCTGCCCGATATCTACGCCATCGGCGATTGCGCCGCGCATGCCAATGGCTTCGCAGGCGGTGCGACGATCCGGCTGGAATCGGTGCAAAATGCCAATGATCAGGCGACCGTTGCGGCGAAGACAATTTGCGGCGCGGAACCACAGCCTTACAAGGCGACACCCTGGTTCTGGTCGAACCAATATGATCTCAAATTGCAGACAGTCGGACTATCGACAGGCCATGATGCCACCGTGCTGCGCGGTGATCCGGCAACGCGGAGTTTTTCGGTGATTTACCTGAAAGGCGGCAAGGTCATCGCGCTCGATTGCGTGAATATGATGAAGGACTATGTGCAGGGCCGCAAGCTGGTTGAGGCAGGTGCCGCCATTGCAGTTGAGCAGCTTGCGGATACCAATGTGGCCTTGAAGGACTTATTGGCTTCCGGATCAACGCTGTAAAACAAGGGCGGCCTGTTACGGCCGCCCCTTTTATTTTCAAATCCGCTCGATGATCACAGCCGGGGCCATGCCGCCCGCGGCGCACATGGTGATCAGGCCATAGCGGCCGCCCGAACGTTCCAGTTCGTCAAGCGCGGTGCCAATCAGGATCGAACCGGTGGCACCGATCGGGTGGCCCAAGGCGCATGCACCGCCGTTGATGTTCACCTTGTCGCGATCCAGATGCAGATCGCGGATGAACTTTTCGGCGACAACGGCAAAAGCTTCGTTGATTTCCCAAACGTCGATATCCTCGACTTTGAGACCCGCCTTTTCGAGCACCTTCTTCGCAGCCGGAACCGGTGCGTTGAGCATTAGTGTCGGGCAATCGCCAATATTGGCATAAGCGACGATCTTGCCACGCGGTTTCAAGCCATTTTTGTCGGCATAGTCCTTCGAGGTAATCAACAAGGCTGCCGCACCGTCAACCACACCCGAGCTGTTGCCGGCGTGGTGGAAATGCTCGATCTTCAGTTCGGGATAGCGGCGGTTGATCTGATTGCGGAAGGTGCTGCCGCCGCCGAGATCGAAATCCGCGATGCCTGCAAAGCTTGGCTTAAGCGCAGCAAGCCCCTCTGCGGTCGTTTCCGGGCGGGGGAATTCTTCATGATCAAGCGCGACGGTACCGTCTTCGTTATAGACGGTAACGACCGAGCGATCGAAACGGCCTTCGCGGATCGCGCGAGCGGCCTTTTCCTGGCTCGAAAGCGCGAGAGCGTCGAGTTCTTCGCGGGTGATGCCTTCCATGCTGGCAATGGCATCGCCGCAAATGCCCTGATGGCTTTGCGGGTGGATGGCATCGAGCGCCGCATTGCCCGAACCCATGCCGAGCGGCTTGACCCCGGCATTGGCGAGTTCCGCGCCATAGGCCGATGTGAAGCTCATCATTTCGGTGCCGCCTGCGATCACGCAATCTTCCATACCCGACATCACGGTCGCAGCAGCCAAGTTCACCGAGGTGATGCCACCGCCGCAGAAGCGGTCAAGCGTCGTGCCCGAGGCCGAAATATCATAGCCTGCGGCCAATGCTGCCATACGGCCCATGTCGCCGCCCTGCTTGCCATTCTGGCTGGAGGTCGACCAGATGATGTCATCTACGGTCGAGGTGTCGAGATTGTTGCGGTCCTTGATCGCCTTCAGCACGGTCGCGGCGAGATGCTGCGGGTGGAGGTGCGAAAGCGCGCCTTTGCCGGGCTTGCCAACCCCGCGGGGGGTGCGGACGGCGTCGATGATATAGGCTTCTGCCATGGGATTATCCTTTCTGGTGAATTAGCGAGGGGCCATGCGGCCACCCGAGGTTTAACGAGGGGCCATCCGGATCGCGCCGTCAAGGCGGAGGCATTGGCCGTTGAAATAGGTGTTGCGGTTGAGTTCGAGCACCAGACTGCCAAACTCCTCTGGCTTGCCGAGGCGCTTGGGGAAGGGCACCGATGCACCGAGGCTGTCGAGCACATTTTGCGGCGCGCCGAGCATCAGTGGCGTCGCGAAAATGCCGGGCATGATCGAGTTGCAGCGGATGCCGAGATCCATCAGGTCACGAGCCAACGGCAAGACAAGGCCGTTGACGCCCGCTTTGGCTGAACCATAAATAACTTGACCGATCTGCGCGTCCTGTGCGGCGACCGATGCGGTCAGCGTTATGCAGCCGCGTTCTCCATCTTCCATCGGCTCCAATTCGCTCATGCCGAGCGCCGAAAGCGAGGCCAGACGATAGGAGGCGACGAGGATGCCCTGCACGCCAAATTCATAATCGGCGGTCGAGGTGCGCTTGTATTTGCCCGTTTCCTTGTCGAACGACAGCGTCTTGCCGCGCTTCGACGTCATAGCGCAGTGAACAAGCACGCGTTCCTGCCCGTGCGCAGCGCGCGCCTTGGCAAAGCCCGCAACCACACTTTCTTCGCTGGTGATATCCACCTTGCAGAATATGCCGCCAATCTTGGCTGCAACTTCTTCACCCTGCGCTTCGTTGATGTCGAAAATGGCGACTTTTGCGCCTGCGGAGGCAAGTGCCTCTGCGCTGGCCCGGCCAAGGCCTGATGCGCCGCCGGTAACGACCGCGGCAATACTGCTGTCGATCTTCACGTCCTTCTCCCGATTTATGTCAATTATCGAATGAAAGGAGAATAGACGAGAAATTTAATCGCGCAATTAAATTGAGTCGCAAGGCGCAAGTTTTTTGTACCCAAGAGGGAGCAAATGTGCCGATTGCCTATATACCGACTATGTGGGGAAAGTGGTGAGCCCTGCTGGATTCGAACCAGCGACCTACTGATTAAAAGTCAGTTGCTCTACCGACTGAGCTAAGGGCCCATCACGGC
>JAGNSY010000145.1 GCA_017987825.1 Sphingorhabdus sp.
TATCACCCACATGTCTTCCATACGCCCTTGGCGCGATATCGCGCGTCGTTCTTCCCGCCAGATCATGGTCGGTTCGGTTCCCATTGGTGGCGACGCACCGATTGCGGTGCAGACGATGACCAACACATTGACCAGCGATGCCAAGGCGACGATCGACCAGATCCGCCGCTGCGAGGATGCGGGCGTGGATATCATCCGTGTCTCCTGCCCCGATGTTGAATCGACCGCAGCACTCAAGCAGATCGTCCGCGCGGCGCATGTGCCGATCGTTGCCGACATCCATTTTCACTACAAACGCGCACTTGAGGCGGCGGATGCTGGCGCGGCATGCTTGCGTATTAACCCCGGCAATATCGGCAGCGCGGAACGCGTCAACGAAGTGGTCAATGCCGCCAAGGCAAACGGCTGCGCGATCCGTATCGGCGTGAATGCGGGCAGCCTCGAAAAAGACCTGCTCGAAAAATATGGCGAGCCTTGCCCAGAGGCGCTGATCGAATCCGCGCTTGATCATATCAAGCTGCTGCAGGATCGCGATTTCCACGAATATAAGGTCGCGGTGAAGGCGTCTGACGTTTTCCTCGCGGTTGCCGCCTATATGGGGCTGGCAGAGGCGGTTGATTGCCCGCTGCATTTGGGCATTACCGAGGCAGGTGGGCTGATCGGCGGCACGGTGAAGTCGGCGCTCGGCATCGGTAACCTGCTATGGGCAGGGATTGGCGACACCATCCGCGTGTCGTTGTCGGCGGAGCCCGAAGAGGAAGTCCGCGTCGGCTATGAAATACTCAAAACCCTTGGCCTCCGCACGCGCGGCGTCCGCGTGGTCAGCTGCCCCAGTTGCGCACGACAGGGCTTTGACGTGATCCGCACCGTGCAGAAACTCGAAGACGCGTTGCAGCACATCAAGACGCCGATGTCGCTCTCGGTCCTCGGCTGCGTGGTCAACGGCCCCGGCGAGGCGCGCGAGACCGATATCGGCATCACCGGCGGCGGCAATGGCAAGCATATGGTCTATCTTTCGGGCGTCACCGACCACCATGTCGCGGATGACGACATGATCGGCCACATCGTCAAGCTGGTCGAGGCCAAGGCGGCGGAAATTGATGCCGGAACCGCTGTCAGCATGGATACGCTGCACGGCAAGGCTGCCTGAGCGCGGTCGGGGCTGAGCAGTGCCGACGCGTCACGGGCTTCCGCCCGCCCATCTGCTGCTTGCCGTCGCGATTATGGCGGTGTGGGGGACGAATTTTGTCGTCATCAAATATGCGCTCGAACATCTGCCGCCGCTGACGCTCGCCTTGTTGCGCTTCACACTGGCGTTCTTCCCGCTCGCATTCTTCCTTCCCAGACCGAAAGTCGGTTGGGGGAATCTGGCTGCCTATGGCATCCTGATTGGCGCAGGCCAGTTCGGGATTTTGTTCACCGCGATGCGCGCCGACATTACCCCCGGGCTCGCGTCGCTGGTGGTGCAGACGCAGGTCTTTTTCACCATCTTCCTGTCGATGCGGCTGACGGGGGAGAAGGTCGGGGCCTACCAGCTGGTAGCGCTGCTGCTGGCGAGCAGCGGGTTGGCAGTGATCGCTTTCCACACCGATGGCAGCGCGACGCCGCTCGGCCTCGGGCTGGTGCTGCTGGCTGCGTTCAGCTGGTCTAGCGGGAATATGGTTTCGCGACAGGCCGCGCCGCAGAACATGCTGTCCTATGTCGTCTGGTCGAGCATCTTTGCCGTGCCGCCGTTGCTCGTCTTTGCATTGCTGCTTGAGGGACCAGAAGCGATGATGGCCGGAATCAAGGCGGCGGACGGCGCAACATGGGCGGCGGTGCTGTGGCAATCTGTCGGCAACACCATGTTCGGCTATGCGGCCTGGGGCTGGCTGCTCAACCGCCACCCCGCGGCCATCGTTGCACCGATGGCATTGATGGTGCCGGTGTTCGGCATGGGTGCTTCGGCGCTGCTGCTGGGCGAGCCGCTGCAATCGTGGAAACTGATCGCCTTTGCCTTGGTGATGGCGGGTCTTTCGGTCGGCATGCTATGGCCGCGCATCAAACAGGGAATGGGAAAATGACGCTTTCGATACGATCTGCCACTGCGGCCGATATTCCGCTGATCGCGCAATTCATTCGCGATCTGGCCGAATATGAGCGGCTCGCGCAAGAAGTGCGCTTTGATGAAACCGTGCTGGAAGCCAAGCTGTTCGGCGCACGCCCCTATGCCGAGGTGCTGATTGGCGAGATTGACGGCAGCCCCCAGGGCTTTGCCCTCTTCTTCCACAATTTCTCGACCTTTGAGGGCAAGCCGGGGATTTATCTGGAGGACCTGTTCGTGCGGCCCGAAGCACGCGGATCAGGGCTAGGTAAAGCCTTGCTCAAGCGGTTGGCGGCGCTGGCGATGGAGCGCGATTGCGCGCGGCTCGAATGGTCGGTGCTTGATTGGAATGAACCCGCGATCCAGTTCTACAAATCGCTGGGTGCAAAGCCGATGGACGAATGGACCATCTACCGCGCCGATGGGTCGGCCTTGATCGATCTGGCGAAGGGCGGCTGATGCACGTATTGCTGTTTGCTTTGGCGGCGTCCGCATCCGCGCCTTTGGCAGCGCCCACACCCGCGCCTGCACCGCCGCCGGTGCGTGAGGCCCGACCCGAAGACCGCTATTCGACCATCGCTTTCGACCCGACAGAAGATGCAGCGTCCCAGCTTGAATTCACATTCAAGGGAGCGGCGATTTCGGGCAAGAAACTGCTCATCATCATGGGCGCCAACTGGTGCCACGACAGCGCGGCGCTCGCCAATATGCTCGACTCCGGGCGTTTTGTCGGGATGATCACACAGAATTATGAAGTGCTGTTCGTCGATGTCGGCACGCCGCAAACAGGGCGCGGACGCAACCTTGAAATTGCCCGACGCTTTGGCGTCAAAAAGATAAAGGGCACCCCGACTGTGCTGGTCGTGTCATCCAAAGGCAAGCTGCTCAACACCAAGAAAGACGCCGCCAGCTGGCGCAACGCTGCGAGCCGCGATGAGGATGCAGTTTACCGCTATTTTGCGGAATTTACCGGCACCAAATAGCCAACCGATAGACTGGCTGAAATTGGAGTCATGGACTCTGGGCCGAATGTGCGTAACAAGTTGAGCTGTGGTAAATTTACAGCGGTGTTTTTGTTGCAATGTCAAACAGAAATGGGAGCGAGCAAGGCAGAGATTTAGGCGCGTTTGGATACTTCGCTGCCATCTTTCTTTGCTGCGCAATTGTCGGCGCGCTAACCTACAATTTCGGTCGCCAGAATGAACGTCGCGAACAGGTGCCGGCATCTTATGCAGAGGCAGCTAAGACCGATGCGCAGCGCGCCTGCGTTGGCCGTGAGGGTGCGGCAGCGTTTGAATGTATTTATGACCGAGTTGAGGCCTCCCAAGAGCAAGCACGTGGTGAACAGGATCTGACGGCCCAACAAATTGCCGCGAACTCTGCATTTATGAGCGCCATAATAGCGTTTTTCACTCTTGTTATAACTGGGGTTGGCGCTTGGCTTATCCGAGAAACGCTCGTAGCTACTCAAGATGCGGTCAAGGAGGCCGAGAAGGCCACAGAGGCTGCCAATGCCGCCGTTCGCGAAACTACTAGGATCGGTGAGGCGCAAATTAGATGTTATTTGGTCGCTACTTCTGCGGTATTTAGCATTCTTAACGACGGTCGATTCTTTGCCACTTGCACGCTCAAAAATACTGGGCAATCGCCAGCCGAGAATATAATCATTGCCGCCGAATTGACGATGTTTGTGACTGGGCAAGCAATTGACGAATTTCAGTGCAAGCAGAACCCGGTTATGGATAAAGTCTACAGCATTGCTTCCGGGACCGAAGAGGAGCTTGGCCCTATTGGGTTCGGGGCTCTCATGGGCCAGTTCAAACAGCCTAGCGTGCTCGGCAAATCGGAAATTTACATTTCGGTAGATTTCAAAGTTACCGCATGCGATGTGTTCAAAAAGCCCATCGAAATTGCTGAAAGCTTTCAGTTCTTACACACTGGCGACATTGTCGGCCCAACTTTCTTGAAGCTGGAGCGCGGGCATCGTGTTCAGATGAAAGCAGGCGCTTAGCATCAGAGCTGCGCTAGTCGCGCACAAAAATGCGGCGCGCCCCTCCCTTGGTGCATTTGCTACATAATGCCGGAATTTACCCCCGCTTAAGCCTGTTTGGCTAAACGGGCGGCATGTGGAAGCTGCTTGCTCCCGTCTTTGTGCTCGCGGTCGCGATTGGTTGGGCCTTTCCGCGGGATCTGGTTGTGCCTGCAGCCGAACCTGCGGAAAAAGCGCATCACTATGTCATAGAAGGCGCCGCCAAAGCACAAAATGTAGGTTCGGGCAGTTTCGATGCGGTTGAGCTGGAGCGTCAACCCGACGGGCATTTTTATGCCGAAGGCGATGTCGGCGGCACATCGATCCGCCTGATGGTCGATACCGGCGCAAGCATGATCGCGCTGAGCGCTGCCGATGCGCGCACGCTCGGATTCGATTGGAACGCCAGCGAGTTGCAGCATGTGGGTCGCGGGGTGAATGGCGATGTGCTGGGCAAACCGGTGCAGCTCGACAGCGTCACCATCGGCGATCTTCAGGCGGACAATATCGAGGCGGTGATCATTCCCGAAGGACTCGACGTTTCGTTGCTCGGCCAATCCTTCCTGTCGCGGGTCGACAATGTGCAGATCGAAGGCGACCGGATGACGCTGAACTAAGGCGTCAGCGCCTCAGCAAAAACACCGCATGTTCGGCGAGCAAGTTCGCCATCGCGGCGCCGCGCTGTTTCTCAACCGTCAGATACCATTCGCCCTCGATCGTGTAGCCGCGTTCTTGCACAAAGCTTTTGAAATCGTCGATCGTGACATGGTGGATGTTGGGCGTGTCGTACCAGCGGTGCGGCAATTGCTTGGTCACCGGCATCCGCCCGCCAAACATGTGCGCAAACCGGATCTTCCACTGCGCAAAATTGGGGAAGGAGACAAAGGCCTGCTTGCCAATGCGCAGCAACTGGTCGAGCACCAGATCGGGCCGCCTCGTGGTCTGCAACGTCTGGCTCAAAATCGCATAGTCGAACGAAGAGTCGGGATAGTCAGCCAGATCGGTATCGGCATCGCCCTGCACCACCGCCAGCCCGCGCGTCACCGCATCGGCGACATTGGTCGCGTCCAGTTCCATCCCGCGGGCGTCGATGCCCTTCTGATCGCGAAGTGCCGCCATCAGCGCGCCATCGCCGCAGCCGACGTCAAGCACCCGGGCACCGACAGGTATGTGCGCCGCGATGGCGGCCAGATCGGGGCGCAGGGCGGTCATTTATACACATCCGGGAAATGGCGTTG